>CAUJIU010000034.1 GCA_963205075.1 Pseudomonadota bacterium
GGCCTGCACCAGACCGCCGCGCGGATACTGGCGCAGCACCGCATCGATGGCCGAGAACGGGTCGTCGAAGGGCCGCTTCATGAATACCTGCCCCAGCACCTGCGCCACCAGCACCTTGCGGCCGCCCGGCGCGTTGAACACCCGCGCGCCGTGGCCGGGCGCCACCTTGGAGTAATTCAGCGGCCGGATCAGGCGCGGCTCGGATTCGATGAAGGCCAGCATGTCCTTCTGGTCGAAGGCGTGATCGCCCAGCGTGACCACATCGGCGCCCGCCGCCAGGATGCCCTTGGCGTGATCGCCCGACAGGCCCATGCCGCCGGTGGCGTTCTCGCCGTTGACCACCACGAAATCGGCGCGCAACTCGGCGCGCAGCGCGGGCAGATGCGCGGTGATCGCGCTGCGCCCGGAGCGGCCCATGACATCGCCAAGATAGAGCAGCCTCACGAAGCCACCCGCTTGCCGCCTGCGTCGATCATCAAGCCGCCATCCTCCTTGCAGAACGGCCCCGCAGGCCATTGGTCGAGCAGGTCCAGCACCGCCCCGGCCGGACGGCAGAGCCGCACGCCGCGCGCGGTGGCGACGATGGGGCGGTTGACCAGAACCGGGTGCCGGATCATCGCCGCGAGGATATCCTGATCGCTGACACCGGGCTCCAGCAAGCCCAGTTCCGCCGCCGGCGACGTGTTGTCGCGCAGGGCCTCGCGCGGCGAAAGCCCGGCGGCCGCAAAAAGCGCCAGCAGGAGCGGCCCGGTCCAGCCCTCGGCAAGGTAGTCGATGACGGCGGGGCGATAGCCCGCCGCCTCGATCACCGCCAGCACGTTGCGCGATGTGCCGCAGGCGGGATTGTGAAAGATCACTACGTCCATTACGGCGCCCTTGAACGCGGCTCGATGATCTCGTTTTCGGTCACGATCAGGTCGAGCTTCTGATCGGTCGGCTCCAGCGGCAGATCGTCATCTACCTGTCCGCCATAGGCAAAGCCAATAGCCAAAGTGGGGCGCAGCGCCCGCAGCATCTCCAGCGTCCGGTCATAGAAACCCCCGCCATAGCCCAGCCTTCCGCCCTCGCGGTCGAACGCCACCAGCGGCACGATCAGGATCTCGGGCTCGATCCAGCCGCCGCCGGCCGGGATCGCCGCGCCGAATTCGCCGGCAACCATGGCGCAGCCCGGCCACCATTCCCGAAAGCGCAGGGGCTGTCCCGGTCCGATGATGACCGGCACGCAGACCGGGCCATGGGCCGCGGCCTCTGCCATGGCCGGGGAGGGGTCGATCTCGGTGCGCATGGCCATGTATCCGGCCAGCGGCACGCCACGGTAGCCCGCCAGCACCGACGACAAGCGGCCCGCCGAACCCTGCCCCGCCGCATGGGCGAGCTTGCGCCGGGCAAAGGCCGCCTTGCGCGACGCGGCCTTGACTGCTGCCAGATCGCTCAAGTCAGCACCACGGCCGCCAGGCCGAGGAATGCGAAGAAGCCCACCACATCGGTCACGGTGGTCACGAAGGCGCCCGATGCCAGCGCCGGATCGACGCCGGCCTTTTCCAGCAGCACCGGGATCACCGTCCCGGCCAGCCCGGCCACCACCAGATTGATGATCATCGCCGTCCCGATCACCGCGCCGAGCATCGGCGAGCCGAACCAGTACATGCCCACCAGACCCATCACCGCCGCGAAGACCAGTCCGTTGATCAGCCCCACCGCCGCTTCGCGCCGGATCACCCGCCAGACGTTCGACCCGGTCAGGTCGCGGGTGGCGATGGCGCGCACCGCCACGGTCAGCGACTGGGTGCCGGCATTGCCGCCCATAGAGGCCACGATCGGCATCAGCACGGCCAGCGCCACCAGACCGGCGATGGCCTTTTCGAACAGCGCGATCACCAGCGAGGCCAGGATGGCGGTGACGAGGTTGACCGCCAGCCAGGGCAGGCGCTGGCGGGTGGTCTCGACCACGTTGTCGTTGAGGCTGCCCTCGCCGACACCGGCGAGGCGGAGAATGTCTTCTTCGTGTTCTTCGTCCAGAAGGGTCATGGCGTCGTCGATGGTGATGACGCCCACCAGCCGGTCCTCGTCATCCACCACCGGCGCCGAGATCAGGTGGTAGTGGTTGAAGGCCTGGGCGACGTCGGCCACGTCGTCGGCCACGTGAAACGGGTGAAAACTGTCCTCGACCAGCTCGCGCAGCCGCGTGTCGCGCCGCGATGACAGGATGCGGCCAAGCGTGACATAGCCCACCGCGCGCATCCGCGGATCGACCAGAAAGACATGGTAGAACTGGTCCGGCAGCTCGATGTCCGAGCGCAGCAGGTCGATGGCCTCGCCCACCGTCCAGTGCTCGGGCACGCGCACCACCTCGGACTGCATGTGCCGGCCGGCCGATTCCTCGGGGTAGGTCAGTGCCCGCTCGACCGCGACGCGCTCGGACGCCTCGAGCGCGTCCAGCACCGCTTCCTGCTGTTCTTCCTCCAGCGATTCAACCAGGTCGACGACATCGTCGGATTCCAGCTCGCGCACCACGTCGGCAAGCTCGGAGGGTTCCAGACTTTCGACGATCTCGTCGCGCAGGCCCTCGTCGAGTTCGGACAGGATGTCGCCATCCATGCCGCCCTTCCAGACCGAAAGGAGCGCGCGCCGGTCATGATCGTCGATCAGTTCCAGCAGATGCGCGATATCGGCGGGGTGCAGCGGATCAAGCAGCGCGTCGATCGCGTCCGAACTGCCACGCCCGACCGCCTCGATGACTTCGGCCACCAGCCGGTCGGTGATGCCAAAGGCTTCTTCTTCGGCTTCGAGAATTTCGTCCGACATGGCCCGCTCCTGCTTTGCATTCAGCATAGGCGAAACGCCTGAGGCCTCAAGCGGATGGCGCGCAGCGGCGCCGGTATATTTCCGGATTGCCGGTGCTTTTTGATCGCCCTATCTTGCCGCAATGACCCAACACCTGCTCCTTGGCCAGACGCTTGCCTATTCTGGCAACCCCCTCACCGCGCCATGGTCCGACGTCACGCATCACGAGCGCCGCGGCGCGGTTGCCATCGCCGATGGACGCATCCTCGAGGTTGGCCCGGCCGACCGGCTGCGGAGCACCTATCGCGGCGCGAAAGTCACCGATTACGGGGACGATCTGATCAGCGCGGGCTTTGTCGATGCGCATATGCACTACCCGCAGACCGGCATCATCGCCAGCTGGGGCAAGCGGCTGATCGACTGGCTGAATACCTACACCTTCCCCGAGGAAATGCGCTTTGCCGACCCCGCCTATGCCGCCGAAGTGGCCGGGCGCAGCCTCGATCTGGCGCTGGCGCATGGCACCACCACGCTGACCAGCTTCTGCACCATCCATCCCGCCAGCGTCGACGCCTTCTTTGCCGCCGGCGCCGAGCGGGGGATGCGGCTCATCGCCGGCAAGACCTGCATGGACCGCGACACCGCCCCCGCTGGCCTGCGCGACACCGCGCAATCGGCCTATGACGACAGCCGCGCCCTGTTGCACAAGTGGCACGGCACCGGCCGCGCCGCCTACGCGATCACGCCGCGTTTCTCGCCCACCTCCACGCCCGGGCAGCTTGAGGCCCTGGGCGCGCTCTGGGCCGAGCATCCCGATTGCCTGATGCAGACCCACCTGTCGGAACAGGTCGACGAAATCGCCTGGGTGCGGGGCCTCTACCCCGACGCGCGCGATTACCTCGACACTTACGAGCGGTTCGGCCTGCTGGGGCCGCGCGGCCTTTATGGCCACTCCATCCACCTTGAGCCGCGCGAGATCGACCGGCTGGTCGAGGTTGATGCCTCGGTGGTGCATTGCCCGACCTCGAATGCCTTCATCGGCTCGGGGATGTTCGACACGCTCGGCCTGGGCGGGCGCGGGCTGCGGGTGGGCCTGGCCACCGATACCGGCGGCGGCTCATCCTTTTCGATGCTGCGCACCATGGCGGCGGCCTATGACATCGGCCAGCTGCGCGGCGGCGCCCTCCACGCGGCGCAACTGATGTGGCTGGCCACCGAAGGCTCGGCGCGCGCCCTGCATATGGGCGGCGTCATCGGGCATCTGGGGGCCGGCGCCGAGGCCGATATCTGCGTGCTCGACCTGGCGTCGACCCCGGCAATCGCCCAGCGCAGCGCGCGCGCCGAGAGCATCTGGGAGGCGCTGTTCGCCACCCAGATGATGGGCGACGATCGCGCGGTGCGGGCGGTCTGGGTCGGTGGCGCGGCGCGCTAGCAGCGGCGCCCCAAGAGCAGCACCCAGGTGCTCTGATAATGCCCGATCCCGTATTCGTTGACGCGGGGCAGCATGTTGTTGTGGCGATGCCCCGGCGAGGCCTGCCAGGCGCCCAGCACATCGGCGGCGGAATGGCGGCCATTGGCGATGTTCTCGGCGATCAGGCAGAACCGGTAGCCCGCCGCACGCGCCCGCGACGACACGGTCGAGCCGTTCAGCCCGGTATGCGAGAAGTAGTTGTTGACCACCAGGTCCTGCGCCTGCGCCTGCGCCGCCGCTGTCAGGCTGGGGTTCAAAACCACCGGCCCCACGCCTTCTGCGGCACGCGCGCGGTTGAGCAGGACGCCAAACTCCTCGGTCGAGCCGGGGCCGCTGGCCACCGCGACCGGGGCCGAGATGGCCGAAATCGGGATCGGGATCGGAACCACCAGACAGGCGGCAAGGGGCGCGGCCAACAGCATCAGGGCAAGGCGCCGCAACAGTCCGGTCATGGGCAACTCCAGCAGGTTTTGCGGCCTTAGATCAAACTCGTCAGGCGGTTTCAACCAGCCGTCGCACCAGCCGGTTCTGATGGGCGATGACCCGCCCGAGATCGAGCGTGCGCACCTGGCCGCCGGCCACGACCTGCCGCCCTTCCACGAACAGGTCGCGCACCCTCACCGGCCCGGCCAGCAGCAGCGCCGCCGGGTCCCAGCTGCCGGCGCTTTCGATGCCGGAAATGTCCCAGACCGCGATATCGGCGCGCTTGCCTGCCGCGATACGGCCGCAATCGGACCGCCCCAGCACATCGGCACCGCCGCGGGTGGCAATCTCGAGCGCCTCGCGCGCGCTCATGGCATCGGCCCCTCGTGCCACGCGCTGCAACAGCATCGCCTGTCGGGCCTCCAGCACCAGGTTGCCGGCATCGTTGCTGGCCGAACCGTCGACGCCAAGCCCGACCTTGACCCCCGCATCCCGCATGGCGCGCACCGGCGCGATGCCGGAGCCGAGGCGGCAGTTGGAGCAGGGGCAATGGGCGACCCCGGTGCGGCTGCGCGCGAACAGGTCGATCTCGGTGGGGTCGAGCTTGACGCAATGGGCGTGCCAGACATCCTCGCCGGTCCAGCCCAGGTCCTCGGCATACTGGCCGGGTCGGCAGCCGAACCTGGCCAGCGAATAGGCGACGTCCTCGTCGTTTTCGGCCAGATGGGTATGCAGCATCACCCCCTTGTCGCGCGCCAGCAGCGCGGCATCGCGCATCAGGTCGCGGCTGACCGAGAACGGCGAGCACGGGGCCAGCCCGACCCGCACCATCGCGCCTTCGTGCGCATCGTGAAAGCTGTCCACGACCCGGATCGAGTCCTCCAGTATCGCCCGCTCGCTTTCGACCAGCGCGTCGGGCGGCAGGCCGCCGGCACTTTCGCCGATGCTCATGGCGCCGCGCGTGGCGTGAAACCTCAGCCCGATCTCTTGCGCGGCGGCGATGGTGTCATCCAGCCGCGCGCCGTTGGGGTAGAGGTAAAGGTGATCCGAAGTCAGCGTGCAGCCCGACAAGGCCAGCTCCGCCAGCCCGACCAGCGCCGAGACATGCATTTCCTCCGGCCCGAACCGCGCCCAGATCGGGTAGAGGCTGCGCAGCCAGCCGAACAGCAGCGCATCCTGCCCGCCCGGCACCGCGCGGGTGAGGGTCTGGTAGAGGTGATGGTGGGTGTTCACGAGGCCCGGCGTCACCACCGCCCCTCGCGCCGGAATGACCTGCGCACCGGGGGCGTCAAGCCCCTGCCCGACCGCCGCGATCACGCCGCCACGGATCAGGATATCGGCCCCGGCCAATTCGCGCCGCGCGTCATCCATGGTCAGAATCGTGTCGGCGTCGCGGATCAGGATATCGGTCATCTGTGCCCCGTCCTTGCAGACCCCCTCGACACGCGCGCGCGGTCCGGGGGAAAGGGGCAAGACCCGCCGCAGCCCAAGTCTAGCCTCCGGCAGGACGCGCCGGCAAGCGGCTCAGCGGCCCTGCAGCAGCGCCAGCGCCTCGGCGTGGATCGTGGCATTGGCGGCCGCGATCACCTGGCCGCCATCATGGGCCGGGCCGCCATGCCAGTTGGTGACAACGCCGCCCGCCGCCTGCACCACCGCGATCGGGCCGTGCAGGTCATAGGGGTGCAGACCGGCCTCGATCACCAGATCGATCTGCCCGGCGGCAACCAGCCCGTAGGCATAGCAATCGGTGCCAAAGCGGGTGAGCCGCGCCCTGGCCGAAACCCGCTCGAACGCCGCGCGTTCCGCCGGGGTGCCGACCTCGGGAAAGGTGGTGAACAGCGTGGCCGCCGCCAGTGGCCGGGCCGCGAGCGTGACCAGCGGCGCGGTGCCCATCGGGCCGGTGACCTCGGCCACCCCAAGGCCGCCCGCGAACCGCTCGCCAATGTAAGGCTGGTCGATGATGCCGAACAATGGCCCGCTGGCATCGCTGACCGCGATCAGCACGCCCCAGGTCGGGGTGCCGCTCATGTAGCTGCGGGTGCCGTCGATCGGGTCGAGCACCCATGTCAGCCCGTTCCGGCTGGGCACGGCGGCGAATTCCTCGCCCAGGATGCCGTCCAGCGGGCGACGCTTTGCCAGAATGTCGCGCATCGCCTGTTCCGAGGCGCGGTCGGCCACGGTTACCGGGTCAAAGCGCGTGCCGCCCTTGTGGTCGGCGTTCAGGCCGGGAGTGCGGAAATGCCGGAGCGTGATGGGCCGGGCGGCATCGGCAAGCGCATGCGCCACCGCAATCAGATCCGCCGGGTCATGGGGAGGGGTCGCCGTCATCTGCTGCTCCGCGCCGCGCTTCTCGCCATCGGGCGGTAGCGCGGCGCGGCAATCGGGTCAAGTGTGGCCGCCGGTCAGGCGGCCTCACTGAGAACGCGGGCCAGATCGAACAGGCGCCGGCGCTGGTTTTCGGGAATGGCATAGTAGGAGCGCAGGAGTTCGAGAGCCTCCTTGTCCGACAGGATATCGCTGGGCATATCGACAGGTCCGCTCACTTCGGTCGAGGCGGTGCCGTCGAAACCTTCGAAGAAGAACGACACCGGCACGCCGAGCGACCGGCCGATATCCCAAAGCCGCGAGGCGCTGACCCGGTTCATCCCGGTCTCGTATTTCTGGATCTGCTGGAACTTGATTCCGACCTTCTCAGCCAATTGCTGCTGAGTGGTTCCGTTCATCCAGCGCCTGTGGCGGATGCGTTTGCCGACATGCACGTCAACCGGATGCTTCATAACATACTCCCTGTTTGCCGCCCGATGGCGGGTACAATTCCCTTGCCTCGGGGCGATCACTCGCCCTGTGGGAGACTCAGGCCATTTAAATTCTGGTGACATGATCAAACACGTAAAAGTTGCGGCAGGGAAGTTGGCCTTTTAGACAGGTCGGGGGTGAATTTCCTGTCTTGCGTCAGTTTTTGGCTGCGGTCAGGCTGGTTCAGGTTTCACCGACGGGGCCGAAGGAGGGATCATGCGCGCATTTCAGGTCAGTGACCACGACTCACCCCCCGCCCTGGCCGAGGCCCCGGTTCCGGTTCCGGCCACCGGTCAGGTTCTGATCCGGATTTCGGCTTGCGGCTTGAATTTCGCCGATCTTCTGGTGGCGTCGGGCAGTTATCAGGACATCCCGCCCCTGCCCTGCACGCTGGGCATGGAGGTTGCCGGAACCATCGTCAGCGCCGGCCCCGACACGGTCGCGCCACCGCCCGGAACGCGGGTGGCTGCCTATGGCGGCCATGGCGGACTGGCCGAGTTCGGGGTCTTTCCTGCGGCGAATTGTCTACCCGTCCCGGTTGCAATGCCCGATGAAATTGCCGCCGGATTGCAGGTCGCCTATGGCACGTCGCACCTGGCGCTGACCCGCCGGGCGCGGCTTTCGGCGGGTGAGACCCTGGTGGTCCACGGCGCCTCGGGCGGGGTCGGACAGACCGCGGTCGAGATCGGAGCGATGCTGGGTGCGCGTGTCATCGGCATCGCGCGCGGTGCGGACAAGCTGGAGGCGGTGCGCCGGGCCGGGGCGCATCTCGCGCTTGACGGCTCGGGCGATATTGTCGGCCGGATCAAGGCCGAGGGCGGGGCCGACGTGGTCTATGACCCGGTCGGCGGGGCGGCGCTGACCGATGCGCTGCGCTACACCAGGCGCGAGGGGCGGATCATCACCATCGGCTTTGCCAGCGGCACGGTGCCTCAGATCCCGGCCAACCACCTGCTGGTCAAGAATATCGACGTGATCGGCTTCTATTGGGGTGGCTACCACCACTTCAACCCCGGCGCGGTGCGGGACTCGCTGGCCGATATCCTGAGCCATTGCGCGGCGGGCCGCCTGACCCCCCGGATCGGCACCGTGCTGCCTTTCGAGCGCGCCGGCGAGGGGCTGGACCTGCTGCGCAGCCGCAAGGCCATCGGCAAGGTGGTGATCCGGATCTGAGGTCAGCCCGCCTGGAAGGCGGCGCGGATCATTTCGGCGATGCCGGACACCACCGGCCGGTCGGGCTGTTCCTTGCAGTAGAGGTTGATCTGCATCTGCCGCAGTTCCGGCAGCGCGCCACCATGGGCGACCCTCTCGAAATAATGCGGCTCGGTGCCGGCCAGCATGGCATGGACGGCCAGATCGGCGCTGACCGTGGCCTCGATGGTGCGGGTGTAGTTGCCTTCGACCGCCATTTCCCAGGGGATTCCGGCCTCATCCAGACGCCGCTGCGCACCTTGCCGGAAAAAGCAGCGATCCTCGAAGGCCAGCCGCAGCGGGCGCTGCCGCCAGGCCTGCCCGCCTGGGGCCCCGACCCAGACCAGTTCGCGGGTGGTAAGTTTCTCGCCGCCCCGGTCGGCGGCATCCTCGGTCGTCAGCATCACGTCGATCTGGCCCTTGGCGAACTCGTTCTTCAGGAGCCGCGTGAAGGACGAGATCAGCTGCACCTTGACGCGCGGATAGTCGACGGCGAAGCGTTGCAGGATCTGCGGAATGGCCGGATAGACGATGTCGCTGGGCACGCCCAGCGTGATGGTGCCGGAATATTCCTGCGCGGTCAGGCGTCCGAACACCTCGTCATTGAGCGCGATGATCCGCCGCGCATAGCCCAGAAGCTGGTCGCCCGCCGCCGACAGCGTCAGTCCCCGGCCCGAGCGGTCGAACAGCTCGATCCCCAGCAGGTCCTCGATCCGCTTGATCTGCATCGAAACCGCCGACTGGGTCAGGTTCAACAGCCCCGCCGCGCGCGTCACCCCGCCCTGATCGGCCACGGTGATGAAAGAGCGCAGGGTGGTCACGTCGAGATTTCTGGCCATATCAACATCCTTGATGAACCATCGCAAAAACATTCATTTTGCAAATGACACAGTCGGGTCCATATATCAACCATCGTGATCCAGATGATCCGATTCATCTCTGACCCAAGGAGTTTCCGATGTCCGCCGTCCTGACCCTCACCCGCAAGCCCGTCACCCTGTCCGCCTCCGGCTGGCTGGTCCGGATAAGCTCGGCGCTGACGGTCTGGGAGCAGCGCCGCAAACTCGCCGTGATGGATGACCATCAGCTTGCCGATCTGGGGCTCGACCGCGCCCAGGCGCTTGCCGAGGCCAACCGTCCGCTCTGGGACGTTCCGGCGACCTGGCGCAACTGAGCCGCCCGGACCCGAGCCGCGCCCCGATATTCGGGAATAATTCGCCGGAAATCCTTGTAAAGCGCGGCACTCCTGCCAATATCTGAGACCAAGTGGCGCTTCGACCCATCGGGGCGCCGCAATGCCAGAATTTGGAGGATACCATGGCACAAACCAGGACTACTTATAGCCCCGCCGGTACCCGCACCGCTCAGATCGATGCCGGGCTGCGGGCCCATATGAACAAGGTCTACGGGACCATGTCGGTTGGCATGGTCATCACCGCGCTGGCCGCTTGGGCAATCGCGGGGCTGTCTGTCACCGATGTGGCCAATGCCTACCAGCTCGGCGCGGGCAGGTTCCTGACCGATTTCGGCTACGCTCTATACGCCTCGCCGCTCAAATGGCTGATTATGTTCCTGCCGCTGATCATGGTCTTTGCCTTCGGTGCAATAATCAACCGCCTGTCGGCCGCGGGCGCGCAACTGTTCTTCTACGCCTTTGCCGCGGCGATGGGCTTGTCGATCAGTTCGATCTTTCTGGTCTACACCTCGTTCTCGATCGTGCAGGTGTTCCTGATCACCGCCATTGCCTTCGCCGGCCTGTCGCTGTGGGGTTATACCACCAAGAAGGACATCTCGGGCTGGGGCAGCTTCCTGATCATGGGCGTGATCGGCCTGCTGGTCGCCTCGATCGTCAACATCTTCCTCGGCTCGCCGGCGATCATGTTCGCGATTTCGGCGCTCGGCGTGCTGATCTTTGCGGGCCTCACCGCCTACGACACCCAGAAGATCAAGACGATGTATCTCGAGCATGCCCAGCACGGTGACAGCGAGTGGCTGGCCAAGTCGGCCATCATGGGGGCGCTGAACCTCTACCTCGACTTCAACAACATGTTCATGATCCTGCTGCAGCTTTTCGGCAATCGCGAATCACCGGCGGACAGCACCAAACGGAAAAGGGCCGGTCGATCGACCGGCCCTTTTTGCATCTGGATTTCAGAGTTCAGGCCTCGGGCTCGTCCTTGGCAGTCTCGGCCTCGGCCACGTCCTCGCGGACCACTTCCAGCTTCAGCTTGCCCGCAAACGCCGCCAGCACCCCCAGCACCGCCAGAATCGGCGCGGCCAGCACCACCGCACCTCCGGCCAGCGCGCCGATGGTCAGCGGCAGCTCGACGGCGATCGAGCCGTCCGGCGACTTGATCCGCACGCTCTTGGCGCTGGCATCCGCCGCCAGCTCGCGGATCGCGGCCACCAGCCTTTCGCCCGCCACCTCGATCTCGTCGACCCAGCTGCGCCGGGTCTCTTGCTGCGATTCTTCGTCGGTCATGGTCTTGCCTCCTGCAATATGTTAATGATCATTACATATGGAGAGCCGCGCCGCCGTTTCCAGTGGCACCGGGGATTTTCCCGCGCATTTGCTGCAAGAGGCCGCTGCGCCATGAAAAAGGCCGCGCCCGACAGTCCGGGCGCGGCCTCGAGACCGTTTCAGGTCAGGCAGATCCTACTTGATCTTGCCTTCCTTGTATTCGACATGCTTGCGCACGACGGGGTCGTATTTGCGGACCGTCATCTTCTCGGTCATCGTGCGCGCGTTCTTCTTGGTGACGTAGAAATGCCCGGTCCCCGCGGTGGAGTTCAGGCGGATCTTGATGGTGGTCGGCTTCGCCATGGTCGCTTCTCCTGGTCGCGGGCCACATCGGGGCCGTCGCGTATCAATCCGTATGAAGCCCGCCTTTTACCCGGCCAACCGGCCGAGTCAACCGCAAAGCGGCTGAATTGGAGGCAAGAACGCGCGGATGGCCTGTAAGCCGGATTCTGTCCAAGACCGCGTTGCCGCGGCCTCTGGATGACCATTCATCTCGACCCGCCGTTACCGGCGCATCTCTAGCTGCCAACCCGGGCCTCTCGGGTTCAAGCATCCCTGCGGGGATATCGGTTGCGTCGCCGCCGCCGATCACGCCCGCCCGAGGCCCCTATTTGGCATTGCTCCTGGTGGGGCTTGCCGTGCCGGTCCTGTTGCCAGTCCCGCGGTGGGCTCTTACCCCACCGTTTCACCGTGACCCGGGCCAGGCCCGGGCTGTCTGTTCTCTGTGGCGCTTTCCCTCGGGTTTCCCCGGCCGGGGGTTACCCGGCACCATGCTTTGTGGAGTCCGGACTTTCCTCGGGCGCCCTTGCGGGAATCCGCGGTCATCCAGCCATCCGCGCGCGCCCCGGTTACGCCGGCGCCGCCCGCCGGTCAACGGGAAAGCGCGCGGCAAGGTCGAGCGCGCGCCCCATGTCAGTGCTGGCAAGCGGGCCCTTCTGGCCGGGATTGAAGCGCAGGCGAAACGCCGCCAGACGCGCATCGGCCGGCGGGTCGGGGTCGTAGCCCAGCCGCGTCAGCGCCGCGCCAAAGGCCGCCGCATCTGCCGCCTGCGGCCCGGCATCGGACCAGATCGCCAGCCCCCGGAGCGCCAGCCGCCGCCAGTCGAACCGCGGGCCGGGGTCGATCTTGCGCCCGATGGCGCAGTCCGAATGGCCGATGACGCGCTCGGGCGGGATCGCCCAGCGCCCCATGATGGGGGGCAACAGCCGCTCCAGTGCCAGCATCTGGGGGGCGCTGAACGGGGCAAGGCCGGTATTGTCCAGCTCGATGCCGACCGAGCGGGAGTTGATGTCTTGCACATTCCCCCAACGCCCCGCGCCCGCATGCCAGGCGCGCAGATCCTCGGGCACCAGCGCCTCGACCGCCCCGTCACGGCCGATCAGGTAATGCGCCGAAACCTCGGTCTGCGGGTTGCACAGCGTCGCCCGCGCCGCCGTCAGGCTCGCCATGGCGGTGTAGTGGATCACCACCAGATCGGGCTTGGCGCCAGCCCGGCGCGGCCCGCAATTGGGAGAGGCTGGCGCGGGCGCGCTCAGCGTTGCAGCGCCAGGAGGAACGGCGCCGGATCCCAGGCGCAGGCAAAGCCGTCGCCATCCGGGTCGATCCCGCGCGGATCACGCTCGGGGCCGCCGCGCGCCAGGAAGTCGCGCTGCGCCTCGTCGGCCGAGGTGTAGGAGGCGCAATTGTGATCGTAGCGCCAGTTGGCCGACAGCACAAAGCGGCTGTACCACTCCTGCCCTTTGACGTTGGGGGCGTTCAGCGCATAGGCGATGATGTTGGGGCCCTCGTCGCCGGGCCGGTTCAGCAGCGCCGTGGTCTCGGCCACCTGGTAGGCGGCAGCGTTGGCGGCAAGCCGCTCGGCGTCGCTCTGGATGGTCTCGCGGCTGGCGACGGCGCTGAAATCCTGCTCGTCGGAGATGCCGCTGCTGGCGATGATCACCGGCGCGGCATTGCCCGGGGTGGCCTCGACCCCGCCGGTGCGGCCCGATCCGGGGGCGGTGCCGATCCCGGCGGCGGCAAGCTCGCTGGCGCCGATGGCACCCGTGGTCACCGGCGGCGGCGCGATGGCCGCGACACCGGCGGTATCGCCGCTGGTGCCATATTCGGAGTAGGTGCCGAAGCCCACGCCCCGGCCGCTGTCCGGCACGCCCGGAGAGCAGGCCGAAAACGCCGCGAAAGCGGCCCCGATCAGGAACCCGTTCTTCAAGATGTCCACCTGCATGCTCGACCCTTTTGTGAGCGCTCTTACCACCACTTCGCAGGCTTGGAAACAAAAGCCGCCGAAGCTTCCAGCGAATAGGCGATGTTCAGCAGATCGGCCTCTTCCCATGGCCGGCCGATCAGCTGCAAGCCCAGCGGCAGGCCCCTGGCATCGAGCCCGGCCGGCACGGCGATGCCGGGCAGCCCGGCGAGGTTGACCGTCACGGTGAAGACATCGTTGAGATACATCTGGATCGGGTCGGCATCGGCCATTTCGCCCAGCCCGAAGGCGGCCGACGGCGTGGCCGGCGTGAGGATCGCGTCAACGCCGGCGGCAAAGGCCTCTTCGAAGTCGCGCTTGATCAGCGCCCGCACCCGGCGGGCGCGGTTGTAATAGGCGTCGTAAAAGCCCGCCGAAAGCACGTAGGTGCCGACCATGACCCGGCGCTGCACTTCATGGCCGAAGCCCTCGGCGCGGGTCTTTTCATACATCTCGGTGATGCCGTCGCCCTGCGCCAGCCTGGCGCGATGGCCAAAGCGCACCCCGTCATAGCGGGCGAGGTTGGACGAGGCCTCGGCGGGGGCGATGACGTAATAGGCGGGCAGCGCGTATCTGGTATGCGGCAGCGAGATATCGGCGATCCTGGCGCCCGCATCGCGGAGCATCGCCGTGCCATCGGCCCAGAGCCTCTCGATCTCGGCAGGCATGCCCTCCATCCGGTATTCCTTGGGAATGCCGATGGTCTTGCCGCGAATGTCGCCGGTCAGCGCCGCCTCGAAATCCGGCACGGCGAGGTCGGCGGAGGTCGAATCCTTGGGGTCGTGGCCAGACATGGCGCCCAGCAGGATCGCGGCGTCGCGCACGTCCTTGGTCATCGGGCCGGCCTGATCGAGCGACGAGGCAAAGGCCACGATGCCCCAGCGCGACACCCGGCCATAGGTCGGCTTGATGCCGGTGATGCCGGTGAAGGCCGCGGGCTGGCGGATCGAGCCGCCAGTATCGGTGCCGGTGGCGCCCAGACACAGGTCGGCGGCCACCGCCGAGGCAGAGCCGCCCGACGAGCCACCGGGCGTCAGCTTGCGGTCGTCGATCTTCCACGGGTTGACCGCGTCGCCGTAACAGGAGGTCTCGTTGCTGCTGCCCATGGCGAATTCGTCCATGTTCAGTTTGCCCAGCATGACCGCGCCGGCGCCGAACAGCCTGGTGGTCACGGTCGATTCGTATTCCGGGCGGAAGCCCCTGAGGATGTTGCTGCCCGCCTGCGAGGGCACGCCCTTGGTGCAGAACAGGTCCTTGATGCCCAGCGGGATACCGCAAAGATCGGGCGCGTCGCCAGATTTGAGCCGCGCATCCGCGTCGGCGGCCTGCTGGCGGGCCAGATCGGGGGTCTGGTGCACGAAGGCGTTGAGCGCGCCCGCACCCTCGACCGCGCCCAGGCAGGCCTCGGTCAGCTCGGTGGCGCTCAGATCGCCCTTGCGCAGGGCGTCGCGGGCGGCGGAGATCGTCAGTTTCGGCAGATCGGACATGGTCACTCCACCACCTTCGGGACGGCGAAGAACCCCTCGCGGGCATCGGGCGCGTTCCTGAGCACCGCCGCCTGCTGGTTGCCGTCGGTCACCACGTCCTCGCGCCGCTTGAGGCGCATCGGCGTGACGCTGGTCATCGGCTCTATGCCCTCGACATCGACCTCGTTGAGTTGCTCGATAAAGCCCAGGATGGCGCTGAACTCGGCGGCAAGTGCCGGCAGCGCCGCCTCCTCGACCTTGATGCGGGCGAGCTTGGCCACGCGGCGGGCGGTTTCGATATCGATGGACATTGGCGGGCCCTTTGCTCGGAGCGGTTCGGAACAGGGCTTTACCGCCCTGCCCGTCCAGTCGCAAGCATATGCCGCCGATAGACCTCGATCATCCAGCCCAGCATCAGCGCGTTGAGCAGGTGCCACAGGAAGTGGGTGCCGAGGGGCCAGGAGCCGCAAAGCGGCATGTCGAGCGACCGCACGGTGATCGACAGGCTCAGAAGCCCCGCGCCCAGCGCCAGTCCGCGCGCCGTCTGCGGCGCCCGTCGCCACAACGCGGCCGCGTAGCCCGCCAGCAGCACCGGAACCGTCCAGTAGAAATCCGAGATATGGAAGAACGGCAGCCGGTCGAGCAGCGGCACCGCGACATAGGCGTAAGGCGCGAAAGCCAGCGTCGCCAGCCCCGCGCCCCAGGTCGGCAGGCCGGCCAGATCGCGGTTGGTGAGGAACAGATAGGTCAGGATGAAGATGCCGATGGGCGTGGTATCGGCGGCAGAGGCCCATTGCGTCGCCTCGGTGTGAAACAGGTAGCTGCCGATGCCGATGGCGAACAGGATCGCGCAGAGCAGCCTTGCGGCGGCCATCCCGCCCGTGCGGCACCACATCACCAGCGCCGCGATGATGAAGGCGAGATTGGTCACGGCGTTGAGCGGCTCGGACCAGTAGCTGGCATCGATCCGCTCGCAATAGATGTCGATCTGTTCGGTCCAGTTCATGGCGCACCCCGGCTGTTTCGATGTATCATCGGGCAAAATTCAGGGAGAGCGCCATGAAAATCATCTGGCTGGGCCATGCGGCCTTTCGCATCGAGATCGCGCAGGCGGTGCTGCTGGTGGACCCCTGGCTGACCGGCAACCCGTCCTTCCCGCCCGCCCGGCGCGCCGAGGCCATTGCCGGTGCCACCCACATCCTGCTGACCCACGGCCACAGCGACCATATCGGAGATACCGCATCCATCGGCACCGAACTTGGCATCCCGGTCATCGCCATCGCCGATCTGGCCGACTGGATGAGCAATGACGAGGGCCAGAAGGTGATCGGCATGAACAAGGGCGGCACGGTCACGCTGGGCGGCGCGCAGGTGACCATGGTGCAGGCCGCGCACAGCTCGTCCTTTCGCAGCAAGGGTCGGGTGATCTATGCCGGGGCCGAGGCGGGCTACATGATCGCGGGCGAGGGCCACACCATCTATCTCAGCGGCGATACCGACATCATGGCCGACATGGAATGGATGGGCGACCTGCACAAACCCGATATCGGCATTCTCAACTGCGGCGGCCATTACACGATGGACATGGCGCGCGCGGCCTATGCCGCCCGGCGGTATTTCAATTTCAAGACCGTGATCCCCAGCCACTGGCGGACATTCCCGCTGCTGGCGCAATCGGCCGAACCGCTGCGGCAGGGCCTGCCCGGCGTCGATGTGCGCACGCCCGAGGTCATGGAACCGGTGGTTATCTGAGCCGCACCCGCATGCAACCGGCGGCCGGATCGTAGCCATTGGCCGGGGCCGATGGCAGGCGGATGGCGCCCGGATCGTCGAAATCGGCGCAGAGGCTGAACGCGGTGTCGCTTTCGCGCAGGTAGCGGTAGGGCAGGCCCGTGACCGGATCGACCGGATCGAGCGCCACGTTGCGCCCGCCGCAATAGGCCGGATCGTCGGCGCGCAAGGGCAGAACCGCGCCGATCTGCTGGCAGGTCAGGTAGGCCGCGATCTCACGCAGGTCGAAATAGCGGATCAGGTCGGCCCGGCCCGGCGGCAGCGCCGGCGCGGCGGCGGGTTGCGGTGCCGGTCGGGCATGGGGGCGGATCGAGCGGGCGATGGCCAGCGCCGAGCGCGCCTGTGGCGCGGCGGGCGCCTCGGGGGCCGCTTCGGGCTGGGCTTCGGGCTGGGCTTCGGGCTGGGCTTCGGGCTGGGCTTCGGGCGCAGGCGGCGGCGGGGACTGGCGGCCGACGCCCGAGCCCACATAGACACCAACGGCCAATGCCAGCGTCAGTCCCAGCGCGATGATCACGACCCGACTCATGCCTGCCTCCCTGCCCTGCCGAAACCTGCCTGCGGCCTGGCCTCAGTCTGACCGCACGGGCGGGTTGTGGCAAGGCGGCGGTCTAGCGCCGGTCGCGGAAGAAGTCGCGCAGCAGATCCGCCGCCGCCTCGGCGCCGATGCCGTCATAGACCTCGGGGGCATGATGGCATTGCGGGTGCGAAAACACCCGTGCCCCATGCGCCACCCCGCCCGATTTCGGATCCGCCGCGCCATAGTAGAGCCGCGCGATGCGGGCAAAGCCGATGGCCGCCGCACACATCGGGCACGGTTCCAGCGTGACGTAGAGATCGTGCCCCGCCAGCCGCTCCGTGCCCAGCGCGGCGCAGGCGGCGCGCAAGGCCAGCACCTCGGCATGGGCGGTCGGGTCGTTCAGCTCGCGGCTGCGATTGCCGGCGCTGGCAACCACGCCGTCCGGCCCGACCACCACCGCGCCCACGGGCACTTCGCCGCGCGCCCCGGCGGCGCGCGCCTCTGACAGGGCAAGATCCATATGCGAGCGAAACGCCATGGCCCCTTATCCGGGCAGGCCCGCCGGGCTGGCAAGGGCGATGACGCGGCCTTTGGTGGTATTTTTGCCGCTTTGCCGGCTGAGCCGTTGCGCGTCTGGCCCATAAAGGGGATATGGGCAGGCATGAGCACCGATAACCCCAAGGGCGATAACCCGCCGGGCGACCGCATCGCCAAGGTCCTGTCACGCGCCGGCATCGCCTCGCGCCGCGAGGCCGAGCGCATGATCGCGGACGGACGGGTGCGGGTGAACGGCAAGCCGATCGAGTCGCCGGCGCTGAACGTGACCGCCTCGGACCGGATCTCGGTCGATGGCAAGCTGGTCGCCGAGGCCGAGCCGGCGCGGCTCTGGCTCTATCACAAGCCCGCCGGACTGGTGACGACCGAGCGCGACGAGAAGGACCGCCCGACGGTCTTTTCCGCCCTGCCCGAGGACATGCCGCGGGTGATGTCCATCGGCCGGCTCGATCTCAACTCCGAGGGCCTACTGCTGCTGACCAATGACGGGGCGCTCAAGCGGCGGCTGGAGCTGCCCTCGACCGGCTGGCTGCGCCGCTACCGGGTGCGCATCAACGGCACCGCCAGCGAAGCCTCGCTGGAACAGCTGCGCAGCGGGCTGGTGATCGATGGCGTGCGCTACCTGCCGATGACCGTCACCTTCGACCGCCAGCAGGGCGCCAATGCCTGGCTGACCATCGGGCTGCGCGAGGGCAAGAACCGCGAGATCCGCCGCGCCATGGAGGCGATCGGGGTCACGGTCAACCGGCTGATCCGGGTGTCCTACGGTCCGTTCCAGCTGGGCAAGCTGGCCTCGGGCGAGGTCGAGGAGATCAAGCGCCGGGTGATGCGCGAACAGCTTGGCCCCGATCTAGACCTCAAGCCGGACCCGGCGGCGCGGCCCAAGCCGCAGCGCCAGCGCAAGCCCGCAAGGCGGGCCTGACGCGGCGCGCGGCACCTGACGTCACTTTTTGCCACTGGCGGTCTCGCAATGCCGCGCGGCTCCGCCTATGTTTGCCCCAAGAGGTGCGTTTGGGGTAGCGTGATGGCACGGTTGATCCTGGTCCTGCTGGCGATAGCTGCGGTCTTTGCCGCGCTGGCTTCAGCCATCATGTTCGCGCGCCAGACGCGGGACGCCTTGTCCGACAGCCGGGAGTTGACCATGCCGATGGGCGTTCAGACCGTTGCCTATATCCTGCTCATCACGCTGATGCTCGGCGTGACCACCGGTTGGCTGGGAGCCGCCTGATGGCGCGCGAGTTCGGTGGCAAGTACAGCCCCGCCGGCAAGGGTGCGGCCGAAGGGCCGGCAGCCGATCCGCGCGTGGTGGATGCGGCGGGCGCGCGGGCCAATATCCTGTTCATTCCCGGCATCGTGCTGGCCGCCACCTCGCTGAACCATGGGCCGGACATGCTGATCCTGGGGCTGGCCGGCGCGGGCATCCTGACGCTGGCGGCCTGGCTCTTGCGCGAGGGTTTGCGGGCCGAGGCCGCCTATCACCTGCGCACCGTGGCCCGCCGGCCGGCGATCCCGCGCAAGATGCTGGCCAGCCTGCTGACCGGAGTTGGCATCGCCATCGCGGCGGCAACCGGCGATACCGGGCTGGTTGGCGCGGGGCTCTACGGCCTCGCCGCCGCGGCGCTGCACATGACCGCCTTCGGCATCGACCCGCTGCGCAACAAGCGCCTTGAAGGCATCGACGAGTTCCAGCAGGACCGGGTGGCGCGGGTGGTGGACGAGGCCGAGATCTATCTCGGCGCCATGCAGGACCAGATCGCCGCGCTGCGTGACCGGCCGCTTGAACAGCAGGTCGCCCAGGTGATCGCCACCGCGCGCGGCATGATCCGCACCGTCGAGGCCGATCCGCGCGACCTGACCGGGGCGCGGCGGTTCCTTGGCGTCTACCTGATGGGTGCGCGCGACGCGACGGTCAAGTTCTGCGACCTCTACCGCCAGCGGCGCGACCCGTCGGCGCGCGCCGATTACGAGGCGCTGCTCAGGGATCTTGAGGCGAGCTTCCGGGGGGCGACACAAAAGATGCTGGAAGGCGACCGCTCTGATATGAATGTCGAAATAAAGGTGCTGCGTGACCGGTTGCAGCGCGAAGGTATCAGTTCCGAATAGCAGGGAGACAACCATGTCCGACGAGATCCGCCAACAGGCCAAGGCCACTCTGGCTGCCGTGCAGAAGGTCACCGCGGTCGTATTGCCCGAACCGTCAGGCGCGGTCATCGCCCTGCCCGATGCCGACCCGCCGACCAGCGCCGAAATCACCCGGCGGATGGGCGAGATCGACATCAGCGACACCAACTCCATCGTCAATTTCGGCTCGACCGCGCAGGCGGGGCTGCAGGAGATCAGCCAGTCGATGTTGCAGGGCGTGCGCAACAAGGATGTGGGGCCGGCGGGCGACTCGCTGCGCGAGATCGTCTCGACCATCCGGGGCTTTTCGGTCTCGGAGCTGGACGTGCGGCGCAGGCGCAGCTGGTGGGAGCGGCTCCTGGGCCGCGCCGCGCCGATGGCCAAGTTCGTCGCCCGCTTCGAATCCGTGCAGGGCCAGATCGACAAGATCACCGATGACCTGCTGCGCCACGAGCATGTGCTGCTCAAGGACATCGAGAGCCTCGACCAGCTCTATGACAAGACGCTGGCCTTCTATGACGAGCTGGCGCTCTACATCGCCGCCGGCGAGGAAAAGATCCGGGTGCTGGACACCACCACCATCCCGCAGAAAGAGGCCGAGGTCTCGAAGGCAGCCGAGGACAAGGCGGTGATGGAGGCGCAGGAACTGCGCGATATCCGCGCCGCCCGCGACGATCTGGAGCGCCGGGTGCATGACCTCAAGCTGACGCGGCAGGTGACGATGCAGTCGCTGCCCTCGATCCGGCTGGTGCAGGAAAACGACAAGTCGCTGGTGACCAAGATCAACTCGACGCTGGTCAACACCGTGCCGCTCTGGGAAACCCAGCTGGCGCAGGCGGTGACCATCCAGCGCTCGTCCGAGGCCGCCCAGGCGGTGCGGGATGCCAATGACCTGACCAACGAATTGCTGACCGCCAATGCCGAGAACCTGCGCCAGGCCAACAAGGTGGTGCGCACCGAGATGGAGCGCGGGGTCTTTGACATCGAGGCGGTGAAGGCCGCCAATGCCAACCTGATCGGCACCATCAACGAAAGCCTGCAGATCGCCGACGAGGGCAAGCGCAAGCGCGCCGCCGCCGAGGCCGAGCTGAAGAAGATGGAGAGCGAGCTGAAGACGACGCTGGCCGCCGCCAAGGCGCGCGCGACCGGCACCGGCGACACGATCGGCACTGCGGCCGGCGTCTGAGGCATGGCGGCGCGGGGGATCCTGGCGGCGATAGCGGGCGGGCTCGCGCTGCTGGCGCTGACCGCCTGCGACCCGGTTGCCCCCGGCCGCACCCCCGGCCCGCCGCCCCTGCCCGCGGTCGACCTGCCGCGCGGCGCCGAAAGCGAGGCGCTCAGCGTCTATTACCAGCAGATGCAGAACGACCTGGTGGCGCGGGGGCTGTTGCGCACCGATGGCGGCGGCGTCGACACGCCTTTCACCGATGCCATGCTGGCGCGCAACTTCGTGCGCATCGCGCTTTTTGACGAATATGTCAGCGATGGCCAGACCCTGCGGGCCCAGACCACGATCAGCCACCTGCGCCGCTGGGAGCAGCCTATCCGCATGTCGGTCGAGTTCGGGCCGACCATCCCGGCCGCACAGCGCCCCGAAGATGCCGCCAATGTCGCCAATTTCGCCGTTCGCCTGTCGCGCCTGACCGGGGTGCCGATCAGCCAGACCAGCACCAACGCCAATTTCCATGTGCTGGTGCTCAACGAGGGCGACCGCCGCGGCTATGCCGCGCGGCTGCGGGCGCTGGTGCCGGGCATCTCCGAAAGCTCGGTCCGGGCCTTCACCGACCTGCCGCGCAGCCAGTTGTGCATCGTGGTCGCCTTCTCGGACGGCCCCGCGCAGGGCTATTCGCAAGCCGTCGCGGTCATCCGGGGCGAGCATCCGGACCTGTTGCGCCTGTCGTGCATCCACGAGGAACTGGCGCAAGGCATGGGGCTGGCCAATGACAGCCCGCAGGCGCGCCCCTCGATCTTCAACGACGACGAGGAGTTCGGCCTGCTGACCACGCAGGATGAATATCTTCTGCGCATGCTCTACGATCCGCGGTTCAGGGTCGGCATGACCGCCGATACCGCCGCGCCAATTGCCCGCCAGATCGCCTTCGAGCTTCTGAGCGGTGCCGTCTAGTGAAAGGACTCTGACAAATGGGTATTCTCGATTTTCTCTCCGGCCAGTTCATCGACGTCATCCACTGGACCGATGACACCCAGGATACGATGGTCTGGCGGTTCGAACGCGAGGGCCACGAGATCAAGTACGGCGCCAAGCTGACAGTGCGCGAGGGTCAGGCGGCGGTGTTCGTGCATGAGGGCCAGCTGGCGGATGTGTTCAAGCCGGGCCTCTACATGCTCGAAACCAACAACATGCCGATCATGACCTCGCTCCAGCATTGGGATCATGCCTTCAAGTCGCCGTTCAAGTCCGAGATCTACTTTGTCGACACCACCCGCTTCACCGACCTGAAATGGGGCACCAAGAACCCGATCATGTGCCGCGACCCCGAATTTGGCCCGGTGCGGCTGCGGGCCTTCGGCACCTATTCGATGCGCGTGACCGATGCCGGCAAGTTCCTGTCCGAGATCGTCGGCACCGATGGCGAGTTCACCGCCGACGAGATCAGCCTGCAGATCCGCAACATCGTGGTGCAGGAGGTCAGCCGGGTGCTGGCGGGCAGCCAGATCCCGGTGCTCGACATGGCGGCCAATACCGGCGATCTGGGCAAGCTGGTCGCCGACGCGATCGCGCCCACCATCGGCAATTACGGTCTGACGATCCCCGAATTCTACATCGAGAACATCTCGCTGCCCGAGGAGGTCGAGAAGATGCTCGACAAGCGCACCTCGATGGGAATTGTCGGGGATCTCAACCGTTTCAGCCAGTTCTCGGCCGCCGAAGCCATGACCGCCGCCGCGCAGAACCCCGGCGGGGCCATGGGCGCGGGCCTGGGCATGGGGATGGGCATGATGGTCGGTCAGGCCGGACCCTGGGGCGCCGCCCCGGCCGCCGCGCCTTCGGCGCCGCCGCCGCCGCCGGTCGAGCATGTCTGGCACATCGCCGCCAACGGCCAGACCACCGGCCCGTTCTCGACCGCGAGCCTGGGGCGCATGGCGACCGAGGGCGGCTTCAGCCGCGAAACGCTGGTCTGGACCGCCGGTCAGGATGGCTGGAAGCCCGCGGGCGAGGTCGCGGAACTGGCGCGCCTGTTCACGGTGATGCCGCCGCCCCCGCCGCCGCCCGCCTGACCCGCAACGCCCGGGGTCCGCGCCACGGGCGGACCCCGAACCGCCGATCCCGCCCCGCAGAGCGAGCCTGACCCATGACCGATACCACCGCCGCTGACGACACCGACGCGCCCGAGCAGGAATTCCGGTTTCCCTGCGCGCAATGCGGCTCGGACCTGCGCTTTGTCCCCGGCCAGACCGAGTTGAACTGCCCCCATTGCGGCCATGTCCAGCACATCAACAACGGCGGCGACCGTGACGAGGCGACGCGCGAGCTGGATTTCGAGGCGGCACTGTCCGGGCAGGCCGCCTCGGCCGAGATCGAGGAGACGCGCACCCTCACCTGCCCGTCCTGCGGCGCGAGCACCGACTTTCCCGAGCAGAGCCAGGCGGCGCGATGCCCGTTCTGCGACACTCCGGTCGTGACCGATACCGGCACGCATCGCCAGATCAAGCCCAAGGCGCTGATCCCCTTCGGGCTGGATGAAGGCGCGGCGCGCGAGGCCATGACCAGGTGGCTGGGCCGGCTGTGGTTCGCCCCCAACGGGCTGCGCGAATATGCCCGCAAGGGCCGGGCGATGAACGGCATCTACGTGCCGTTCTGGACCTTCGATGCCGACACCAAGTCAAACTACGCCGGCATGCGCGGCGACGACTATTACGAGACCCGCACGGTCTTCCGCAACGGCAAGCACGAGACCCAGCAGGTGCGCAAGACCCGCTGGCGCCCGGCAGCCGGCCGGGTGGCGCGCTTTTTCGACGATCTGCTGGTGCTGGCGTCAAGGTCGCTGCCCAAGCGCCATACCGATGCGCTGGAACCCTGGGACCTGACCGCGCTTGAACCCTACCAGCCTGACTATCTGGCCGGCTTCCATGCCGAGGGCTACCAGATCGAACTGCGCGACGGCTATGCCGAGGCGCGCGAAATCATGGACCGGGTGATCCGCGATGACGTGCGTCACGACATCGGCGGCGACCACCAGCAGATCATCAGCCTGAATACCACCGTCAGCGACGTGACCTTCAAGCATGTGCTGTTGCCGGTCTGGCTGGCCGCCTACAAGTATCGCGGCCGCACCTTCCGTTTCGTGGTCAACGGCCAGACCGGCAAGGTCAGCGGCGAGCGCCCGTGGTCCGCCTGGAAGATCACCATCGCCGTGGTGATCGGGGCGATCATCGCGGGCGCCGTGGCCTACGTGGTCTCGCAGAACCAGTAGTCAGCCGGCCCTGATCTCGACCTTGCGGGCGGTCTCGGCGGCCCTGGTCTTGCGCGGCACCGTCACCGTCAGCACTCCGGCCTTCAGGTCGGCGCTGACGGCGCTCTGGTCGGCATCGGCGGGCAGCCGGAACGAGCGGGTGAAGCTGCCGAACTGGCGTTCGGTGAAATACCAGCTTTCGCCCTTCTCCTCGCGGCTCGACTTCTTTTCGCCGGTGATGGTCAGCGTGCCTTCCTCGACGGTCAGCGAGACGTCCTTTTCCTCGACGCCGGGCAGTTCGACGCTGATCTTGTAGGCCGTCGCGTCCGACGAGGCGTCCGAGGCCGGGCTCAGCCAGTCCGCGATGCGCGCGCCAAAGCCCCGAAACGGGTCAAACAGTTGCGGCCAGAGGCCGTAGTTCTGGGATTTCTCAACCATGACAGTCCTCCTTTCCTGGACGGCGCGAGTCTATTGCACGCGGGGCGATGCGTCCTTGACGCTGGTCATTTGCCGATGCAAGCAGGGCCGGAATCGAGATGTTTGCGCAAACGGCGGGGGATCGGAATGATACTGACCTGTGGCGAAGCCCTGATCGACATGCTGCCGCGTGTCAGCACCGAAGGCGAGCAGGCCTTCGCGCCCCATGCCGGGGGCGCGGTCTACAACACCGCCATCGCGCTGGGGCGGCTCGGCTCGAAGGTGGGGTTCTTTTCGGGCCTGTCCTCGGACCTGTTCGGCGATGTGCTGCGCAAGGGGCTCGATGCCTCGGGCGTGGACCATTCCTGCGCCCATGTCACGGCGCGGCCGACCACGCTGGCCTTCGTGAGGCTGATCGACGGTCAGGCCACATATGCCTTTTACGATGAAAACACCGCCGGGCGGATGCTCGGGGTTCAGGACCTGCCGCAAGTCACCGCCAGGGCGGTGTTCTTTGGCGGCATCTCGCTGGTGGGCGAGCCCTGCGGCAGCGCCTATGAGGCGCTGATGGCGCGCGAGGCCCCGGCCCGCGTCACCATGATCGACCCCAATATCCGCCCCGGCTTCATCACCGACGAAGCCGCCTACCGTGCCCGGATCGACCGGATGATGCGGCTGGCCGATATCGTCAAGCTGTCGGACGAAGACCTGCACTGGCTGATGGGCGACGGCGAGGTCGCCGATCTGGCGCGGCGGATCGTGGCGATGGGGCCGAAGCTGGTCTGCATCACCGAAGGCGCCAGGGGCGTGCGCGGCTTCAGCGCCGGTCATGCGGTGCTGGTGGCGGCCACGCCGGTCAAGGTGGCCGATACCGTGGGCGCGGGCGATACCTTCAACGCCGGCCTGCTGGCGGCGCTGGACCGGGCGGGGCTCCTGTCCAAGCGGGCGGTGGCGGCGCTCGGCGAGGATCAGATCCGCGACGCACTGACGCTGGGCACCCGGGCGGCGGCGGTCACGGTCAGCCGGCCCGGCGCCAATCCGCCCTGGAGCCATGAATTGTGAGGGCGCTGGTCCAGCGGGTCACGCAGGCCGAGGTCCGGGTCGGGGGCGAGGTGATCGGCCAGACCGGACCGGGGCTTGTGATCCTGGTCTGCGCGATGCAGGGCGATGACGATGCCAAGCCGGCCCTGCTGGCCGCCAAAGTGGCAAAACTGCGCATTTTCAAGGATGACGACGGCAAGATGAACCGCTCGCTGGTCGATATCGGCGGCGGGGCGCTGGTGGTCAGCCAGTTCACGCTGGCGGCCGATACCTCGCGCGGCAATCGCCCCGGTTTTTCGACCGCGGCGCCCCCCGAAACCGGCGAGCGCCTCTATCTCGGTTTCGCCGACGCGCTGTCCGGGCTGGGGATCCCGACCGCCACCGGGCGTTTTGGCGCTGACATGGAGGTCAGCCTCACCAATGACGGCCCGGTCACGATCTGGGTCGAGGTCTGAGACCTAGCAGCCCCGCGCCAGCACCAGAACCCAGTAGGGGCCCTGCGCGCCCTGCGCGATGGCCACGCCAAACTCGCTGACGCGCGGCAACAGCATGTTGTGGCGGTGGCCCGGCGAATTCATCCAGCCGTTGATGATCTGTTCGGGGCGCGGATAGCCCCAGGCGAGGTTCTCGGCGATCAGGCAATCGCGATATCCGGCCCGGCGGGCGCGGTTCTGCACGTTGGACCCGTCGCTGCCGTCATGGCCGAAGAAGTTGCGCACCGTCATGTCGCAGGCCTGGGTCATCGCCGCCTGACCGAGCTTGGGGTTATAGTTGAGCGGGCGCAGGTTGTTGGCGACCCGGTTGGCATTCAGGCCCTGGGCAATCGCGGTGGCCAGCTCGTTGGCATTGGGCGGAACCACGCAGCTGGTGCTGGCCGATGCGGCACCGGCAAGCAACGTGAAGGCGAGCACGGCGCCCAGTTTGGAGAGGCAGGACATGGCAGCTTCCCTTGCAGATGGGTTTACAGACCACCAAGTCGTGCCGCCGAATTCTGGCAATTAGGGGGCGATCACGCGGCAATTCTGGCGCGCAGCGCCATAAGGACCGATGCGCCCGTGAACAATCCGGCAGCCACGCAGACGATTGATGGCCCGACCGGGGTATCCAGCCGCATTGCCGCCAGCAGGCCGCCTATGGCCGCAACCGCTCCGAACAGCACCGAGAATCCCGCCATCGCCTCCGGCGTGCGGGCAAAGTGGCGCGCGGTGGCGGCCGGGATGATCAGCATGGCGGTGATCAGCAGCGCCCCCACCACCTTGAGCGACACCGCGACTACCGCCGCCAGCAACAGCGTCAGGATCATCTGTTCGCGCCGGGGAGAAATGCCCGCCGACTGGGCCAGATCGGGGTTCAACGTCGCGGTCAGCAGCGCCGACCAGTGCCACCACAGCACCAGCGCCACCAGCGCCGCGCCGCCCCAGATGATGGCGAGGTCAAGCCGGCTCACCGTCAGGACGTCGCCAAAGAGATAGGCTTCAAGGTTGATCCGCGCGCCGGGGATCAGCGACACCGCCACCAGACCCAGCGCCAGCGCGCCATGGGCCAGCACGCCCAGCAAGGTGTCAGGCGCGTAGCGGCGCTCGCTGAAGATGATGATGACGATCGCCATGGCCAGCGCTACCAGCGCCACCCCGGCAAAGACCGAAATGCCGAATGCCAGCGCCACGGCAACCCCCAGGATCGCCGCATGCGCGGTGGCATCGCCGAAATAGGCCATGCGCCGCCAGACCACGAAACAGCCCAGCAGTCCCGCCGCCGCCGCCGTTCCCAGGGCCGCCAGACCCGCGCGCAGCAGGAAATCATCGAGCATCAGCGGGCATCCTCATGCGCAGGGTGATGGTGGTGATGGTCATCGTGCTCGGCCCCGTGGTCATGGTCGTGCCGGTAAAGCGCCAGCGCGCCGCCGGTGCCGGTTCCAAACAGCTCGCGATAGGCGGGCGCGGCCGAGACCACCTCGGGCGTGCCTTCGCAGCAGACATGGCCGTTGAGGCAGATGACCCTATCCGACGCACTCATCACCACGTGCAATTCGTGGCTGACCATCAGCACCGCGCAGCCCAGTTCGGCGCGCAGATGCTCGATCTGGCGGTAAAACGCCGCCGAACCCGGCTGGTCGAGGCCCTGCGTCGCCTCGTCGAGGATCAGCAGCTGCGGCCGCGACAGGATCGCCCGCGCCAGCAGCACCCGCTGGAACTGGCCGCCCGACAGGTCGGCCATCTGGCGCGACGAGACATCGCTGAGCCCGGCCTGGGCAAGCGCGGTGCGGGCGGCGGCGTTGCTGACCCGCGCCGGCAGGTCCAGAAACCGGCGCACCGTCATCGGCATCGTGGGGTCGATATGCAGCTTTTGCGGCACGTAGCCGATGCGCAAGCCCTGCGCGCGGGTCACGCTGCCGCCATCGGGACGGATCGCGCCGATCAGCACCCTGAGCAGCGTGGTCTTGCCCGAGCCGTTCGGCCCGACAAGGGTGACGATCTCGCCCGCATCCAGCCGCAGCGACACGCCGTGCAGCACCCGCTGCCGCCCCTGCCGGACATCGATGCCCCTGGCTTCGATCAGGCTCATGCGCCGCGCTCCTGGCAGGACGGGCACAGGCCCCGCACCTCGATCACCCGCTGTTCGATCTGGAAGCCGCTGGCCCGCGCGCTGCGGTCCAGCGCCCCGTCATGGGGCGCCTCGGCCTCGGCCACCTTGCCGCAGGCCCGGCAGATCAGGAAGGCCGGGTCGTGGCTCGCGCCCGGATGGGCGCAGGCGATGAAGGCATTGAGCCGCTCGATCCGGTGCGCGAATCCGTGCTCGACCAGGAAGCCCAGCGCCCGGTAGGCCAAAGGCGGCTTGGAGCCGAGGCCCTCGTGATCGAGGCGGGCGAGGATGTCATAGGCGCCCATGGCGGCATGGGTTTCCAGCAGGATCTCCAGCACCCGGCGGCGCACCGGCGTCAGCTGCGCCCCGGTGCGGGCGCAGTTGGCCTCGGCCGAGGCCAGCGCCTGCCGGACACAGCCGGCATGGTCGTGACGCTCGAACCCGATCGCGGTATCTGATGCGGAGCCCATCTGTGGCCCTTGTTATGTTATATCATCACCGATATAGAGCAGCCGCAAATCAGCGGCAAGGTTCACCATGCGCAACATCTCGATCCTGGCCGCGCTGGCGCTGCTTGCCGGCCCCGCCGCGGCGGAAGTGCCGGTGGTGATGACCGATATCGCGCCGATCCACAGCCTGGTCGCGCAGGTCATGGGCGACCTGGGCGCCCCCGGCCTGCTGATCCCGCCCGACGCCACGCCGCATGACTTCGCGCTGCGCCCCTCCGATGTCGGCAGTCTGGCGCAGGCCGGCCTGGTGATCCTGGCCGGACCGGCGCTGACGCCCTGGCTGGACGAAACCCTGGCCGCCGTTGCGGGCGAGACGCCCCGGCTCGACCTGCTGGCAACCGGCGGCTGGCAACCGCTGGCGCTGCGCGGGGATGCCGACCATGGTGACGGAACCGACCCCCATGCCTGGCTCGACCCGCGGATTGCCGCCGTCTGGCTGGCCGAAATCGCGCGCACGCTGGCAGAGGCCGATCCCGAGCATGGGGACGTCTATCGCAACAACGCGCAGACCGCCGCCCGCGACCTTGCGATCCTTGACGCCGAACTGGCCGCGCAACTGGCCCCGTTCTCCGGGCGCGCCTTCATCCTGCCCCATGACGGCTACCAGTATTTCGAGGCCCGCCATGGCCTTGGCATGGCGGGCGTGATCTCGACCGTTGACGGCGTTGCCCCCGGCCCCGCCCATATCGCCGAGCTGCGCGAGGCGGTGCAGGCGGGCCGCGCGGTCTGCGTCTTCAGCGACCTTGAAACCGGCCCGGCGCTGGCGGACCTGATCCGCGAAGGCAGCCCGGCCCGCACCGCCACCATCGACGGTGTCGGCATCGGGCTGGAGCCGGGGCCGGAACTCTATGCCCGGATGCTGCGGCGCCTCGCGGACGCGATGGAGGGGTGCCTGGGCTAGAAGTCGGTCGGCGCGCCGCCTTCGGATTTGCGCCGCGCGACAAAGGCCTCAAGTTCTTCGCGCACGGCAATGTCCATCGGCGGCTCTTCGAAATTGGCGATGATGTCCTTGAACAGGCGATGCGCCCGCTCTGCCGTCCATTGCGCGCCGCTGATCTCCCAGGCCTCGAAATTGCGCCAGTCGCTGACAAAGGGCTGGTAAAACGCCGTCGTGTAGCGGTCCTGCGTGTGCTGGATGCCGAAGAAATGCCCCGTGGGCCCAACCTCGCGGATGGCGTCGATGGCGATGTCATCGGGCGTGGTGGCGGTGATTTCAGGCTCCATATAGCGCTGGATCATCTGCAAGACTTCGCAATCCATGATGAATTTCTCGGGGCTGGCGATCAGCCCGCCTTCGAGCCAGCCGGCGGCGTGATAGACCACGTTGGTGCCGGACTGGACCGCCGACCAGAGCGAGTTCGAGGTTTCCCACATCGCCTGCCCGTCGGGCACGTTGGCGGCGCAGACGCCGCTGGCGCGCATCGGCAGGCCGTAGAATCGCGCCATTTGCCCGGTCATCTGGGTGGCGCGCATGTATTCCGGCGTGCCGAAGGCGGGCGCACCCGACTTCATGTCGACATTGGAGGTGAAAGTGCCGATCACGCAGGCCGCCCCCGGCCTGACATACTGGAACAGGGCGATGGCGCTCAGCGCCTCGGCCAGCGACAGCGTCACCGCGCCCGCCATCGTCACCGGCGCCATGGCGCCCGCCAGCGTGAACGGGGTCACGATCACCGCCTGCCCGCGCCGGATGCAGCGCAGGCAACCGTCGATCATCGGCACGTCATGCTTGAGCGGCGAGGTCGAGTTGATGTTGGTATACATGTGCGGCTTGGACTGGAATTCTTCCTCGGTCAGGCCACCGGCGATCTTGACCATTTCCATCACGTCTTCGACGCGTTCCCTGCCCAGCGAATAGGCGTGGGCCACCTTGTCGGTCAGCACCATCTTGTCGAACACCACGTCGAGATGGCGGACGCTGGGATGCACATCGACCGGCTCGACCGGATAGCCGCCGGCAAAGTGGATGCAGTTGAAATACTGGGTCAGGCGCAACAGGTTGGCGCATTGCTCGCGGGTGCCCGAAACCTTCTTGCCGATCTCCATGTCGAAGTAGTTGGGCGGCGACGAGACATTGCCGAACAGAATGTACTTGCCGCCAATGATCAGCTCGCGGTCGGGATTGCGCGGGGTGATGGTGAATTGCGACGGCGCCTTGGCCACCATCTCCATCACCCAGTCGCGCCCCATGCGGACATTGGTGCCGTTTACGGTGCAACCCGCCGCGCGAAAGATCTCGATCGCTTCCTCGTTGAGGAATTCGATGCCGATATCCTCGAGGATGGTCATGGCGCCGTCATGGATAGCCTGCACGCCCTCGGGGCTGAGCGGTTCGGTCGGCCGGTCGGTGTTGACCGGCAGACGCCAGGGCATCTGCTGGAACAGCTCGGTTGACCGGCGCGCCGTGTTGGCGGCGTGGCCGCCGCTGCGGCGCCTGCGGGCAGGTGCGTCCGTCATGGCAATCTCCTGTTGCTTGGCCGAACTTGGCAGGATTTTGGCCGCCAATGCGGAGCAGAATGCGACCAGACCTGTCGCTTTCCATGCGGTCAGGCAGGTTTCAGGCCTCGAGCCAACCCGGCAATTCACCGATATCGGCCAGCACCGCCTCGGCATGCGGGGCCAGTTCCTCGGGCCCGGCCACGCCGGTCAGGACCCCGACCGTGCGCATCCCCGCCGCGCGCCCGGCGGTCAGGTCATGCACCGAATCGCCCACCATCAGGCATTCGGCAGGCGCGAGTCCGGTCGCCGCGCAGAAGGCCAGAAGCTGGCCCGGCGCCGGCTTGCCGCCGTGGCCGCTATCAAATCCTGCCACGAAATCAAACGCTTCGGTGATGCCAGAGCGCGCCAGATGTTCGCGCGCCGGCGCCTCGGAATCGTTGGTGGCCACACCCAGCCGCATCCCCATGGTGCGCAGCGTTGCCATCAGCCCCGCCAGCGGCACCGCCTCGATATGCGGCACCTCCTGCGCCTGGGCATCCATGCGGCGCACCAGATCGGCCTTGGGCTGGGGCGGCAAAACCTTGAGCATGTGATCTGCGACGATGCCCGTGGTCTCGGCAATCACCACGCTGCCGGGCAGGAATGACCCGGTGGCGGTGTCATAGCCCAGTTCCTGCGCCAGACGCCGGGTCAGGTCGGGGTCGCCGCCGGTTTCCAGTTCCAGCATCTTGCGGGTCCACCAGCCCCAGGTCGCGGTGAAATCGTAAAGTGTACCGTCCTTGTCGAAAACGATGCCGCGAATGGGCTGCATGACATGCTCCTTCTTGCCGTTGACACCGGAGCCTGAGCCGGAAACTGTGTCAAGCAATCATGCACAAACTCAGATCCTATCGTCGTCGTCCTCCGCATCTCGGCCCCTACCCGCTTGAAAAGCTTGCCCGCCGGGCCATCTGCGACCCGGCGTCGGCAGAGCCCGCGCCGCCCTTGTCGTTCCTGCGCGCCGACAACCCCGCCTCGATCGTCAACGCCATGCGCGAGTATCAGGCGATGCTCGACGCCACCCGCGACGGGCTGGTCAAGCGCGAGACCGCGACCATCCCCGACGACCCGGCAGAGCGGGCGCGCCATCTCAAGGCATTCGGCTATTTCTGCGACGCGCCCATGGCGGGCGTTGCGCGCATTCCGGCCGGCGCCTGGCGCGACCAGCCGCTGGCCAATCCCGATGTCGGGCGGCTCGCGGCCAAGCTGCGCGACATGCAGCCCAAATCCATGGCCGCGGGGATCGACGTGATCATGGCGGGCCTGCGCGACAACATGGCCCGCCCGCCCGAGGATTGCCGCCATCACAGCCATGCGCTGGTATTTCTCTACGACTACCCGCGCGACCCGACCTCGGACGAGGCGGGCGCGGACTGGATCGCGGATGCGCAGGCGCATCGGGCCTGCCTGCGCGGCGCTGAAACGGCGGTGACGCTTGCCACCTACCTGCGCTCGCTCGGGCATGAGGCGCGCGCCCACAGCATGGCCGCCTCGGATGTCGACCTGATGGCGCTGGCAGAGGCCGCCGGGCTGGTGGCGCGGGGCGAAAGCCCCTTTGTCGGGCGCCGCTTCGGGCTGGCCGCCGTCACCACCACGCTGGAACTGGAGCCTGACCTGCCGCTGGTACCGGGCCAGCGCAGCCCCTGGGCCTATCGTTCGGGCCTGGGCGCGCAGGCCCGCTCGCAGCGCCGGCGCGACCCCTATGCCAGGCGGCGATTCGTCGACGGGCCGCTGCCTTACGAAACCCTGCGCCGGGTTGATGACCCCACGACCTACATCGACCGGGCCAATGTGGCGCGCGTGCCCAAGCGGGCCAACATGTTTGTCCGCAGCCTGTTCGGCGATCTGGGCAGGACGGTGCAGGAGGCCGCGCGCAACGGCAACTACGTGCGCAAATCCGCCTCGGCCTTCGCCTTCCGCCCTTCGCTCGGCGCCCTGGTGCTGTTGCAGGACGGGCCGGTGCGCGACAAGGCCCCCGGCACCGCGGATGCGGAGCGCAATGCCGCCAACATCAAGGCCGCGGCCTATTTCCTGGGCGCCGATGCCGTCGGGCTCAGCGCCTGCCCGGACTGGGTCTATTACAGCCACGACGCCGCCGGGCAACCGATTGTTCCCTATCACAAAAACGCCATCTCCATCATCATCGACCAGGGCCACGAGACCATGGAGGGCGCCAGCGGCGATGACTGGATCGCCTGCGCCCAGTCGATGCGGGCCTATCTGCGCTTCTCGCTGCTGGGCGGGGTGCTGGCGCAGCATATCCGCGATCTGGGCTATCCGGCCCGCGTGCATTCGGTGATGGATGACGAGGTGCTGCAACCGCCGCTGCTGCTGCTATCGGGTCTGGGCGAGGTCAGCCGGATCGGCGAGGTGATCCTCAACCCCTTCCTCGGTCCGCGGCTGAAATCCGGTGTCGTCACCACCGACATGCCGATGACCCATGACAGGCCGATCGACTTCGGCCTGCAGCGGTTTTGCGAGGCCTGCAACAAATGCGCCCGCGAATGCCCCTCGGGCGCCATCACCGCCGGCCCGAAGCGGATGTTCAACGGCTACGAGACCTGGAAGTCCGACAGCCAGAAATGCACCACCTACCGGGTCGGCCAGCAGAATGGCGCCATGTGCGGGCGCTGCATGAAGACCTGCCCCTGGAACCTTGAAGGGCTGTTCGCCGAAGCCCCGTTCCGCTGGGCCGCGATGAACTTTCCGGCAAGCGCCAAGGCGCTGGCGCGGCTTGATGACCGGCTGGGCAATGGCAGCATCAACGATGTCAAGAAATGGTGGTGGGACCTCGAGATGGTCGATGACGGTGCCTACCGCCCCGCCACCCGCGCCGCCAACCACCGCAGCCTGCAACCGGGCCTCAAGCTGCGCCATGCGGACCAGACCCTGGCCGTCTATCCCGCGCCGCTGGCGCCGCCGCCGCATCCCTGGCCCTATCCGATGGACCGAGAGGCCGGGATCGCGGTCTACAAGGCCATGATTTCAGCCAAAGAACACCGCCAGCGCCGCGCCGCAGGCCTGCCGCCAGAGCATGTCTACACCGCCGACAAGGCCGATGTGCCGGTGCTGCACCTGGAGGTGCGCCGCGCCGAGACACTGACGCCCGACATCACGCTTTTCGATCTGGCGCGCGCCGACGGGGCGGACCTGCCGGCCTTTACCGCCGGCGCCCATATCGACGTGATCGTCGCACCGGAATTCCTGCGCCAGTTCTCGCTCTGCGGCGATCCCGCCGACCGGTCGCGCTACCAGATCGCGGTCCTGCGCGAGGATCAGGGCCGGGGTGGCTCGCGGCTGATGCACCGCATCTTCCGTCCGGGGCGGCGGATCTTCACCTCGCTGCCGATCAACCACTTTCCGCTGGCCGCAGATGCCGCGCATCACATGCTGATGGGCGGGGGCATCGGCGTGACGCCGATGGTGGCGATGGCAGAGGAGCTTCATCGCAAAAGTGCAAGTTTCGAGCTGCATTACAGTGCCAGCACGCGCTCGCAGGCGGGATTTCTGCAACTGCTGCAACAGGCACCCTGGGCCGACAGGGTCACGCTGCACATCTCGGACGAGGGCAGCCGTGCCGATCTGGCGGCGCTTCTGAGCTACCGCGATGGCGCCCATGTCTATACCTGCGGGCCGGACGCCTACATGCAGGCGGTCATGGCCGCCACCGAGGCCGGTGGATACCCCGAGGACAACCGGCATCTGGAATATTTCTCGCCCCCCGAACTGCCCGAGCGGGTCAACCACCCCTTCACCCTGCACCTGTCCAGATCTGGGCGCAGCATCGCCGTCGGGCCTGACCAGTCCGCCGCCGATGCGCTGATGGCGGCGGGTGTGCATGTCGATCTGAAATGCTCTGACGGATTGTGCGGCGTGTGCAAATGCAAGGTGGTTTCCGGTGAGGTCGAGCATCGGGAT
>CAUJIU010000035.1 GCA_963205075.1 Pseudomonadota bacterium
TCCGGCGGGCTGGGCACCATGGGCTACGGCTTTCCCGCCTCGATCGGGGTGCAGATCGCCCATCCCGAGGCGCTGGTCATCAACGTGGCCGGCGACGCGAGCTGGCTGATGAACATGCAGGAACTGGGGACGGTCTCGCAATACCGCCTGCCGGTGAAGCAGTTCATCCTCAACAACGAACGTCTGGGCATGGTGCGCCAGTGGCAGCAACTGCTGCACGGCGAGCGCTACAGCCAGAGCTGGTCCGAGGCCCTGCCCGATTTCGTCAAGCTGGCCGAGGCCTTCGGGGCCAGGGGGATCATCTGCAAGGACCCAAAGGACCTCGACGACGCCATCATGGAGATGATCGACCATGACGGGCCGGTGGTGTTCGACTGCCTGGTCGAAAAGCACGAGAACTGCTTCCCGATGATCCCGTCGGGCAAGCCGCATAACGAAATGCTGCTGGGCGACGCCTCGACCGAAGGCGCGATCAAGGCCGACGGCGCAGTGATGGTTTAGGAGCACGACATGTCCGCACTCAGGATCAAGAAGGGCTCGACGAGCCATTCCGCCTACGAGCTTCGCTCTACCTTCTCCGACACCATCGAGCGGCACACGCTGGCGGTGCTGGTCGAGAACGAGCCGGGCGTGCTGGCGCGCGTCATCGGGCTGTTTGCCGGGCGCGGCTACAACATCGAGAGCCTGACCGTGGCCGAGGTCGACCACAAGGGCCACCGCTCGCGCATCACCATCGTCACCAGCGGCACGCCGCAGGTGATCGAGCAGATCAAGGCGCAGCTCGGGCGCATCGTGCCGGTCCACGAGGTGCATGACCTGACGGTCGAGGGCGCCTCGGTCGAGCGCGAACTGGGCCTGTTCAAGGTTGCCGGCAAGGGCGAGCAACGGGTCGAGGCGCTGCGGCTGGCCGACATCTTCCGCGCCAACGTGGTCGACTCGACGCTGCAGAGCTTTGTCTTCGAGATCACAGGCACCCCGGAAAAGCTCGACGCCTTCGCCGATCTCATGCGCCCGCTGGGGCTGGCCGAAGTGGCCCGCACCGGCGTCGCCGCCCTGTCGCGCGGCGAGAAGTAGCCCGCGCGCCGATCGGGCGGATCCGGGTGATCGGGGGCAACCCGAGGGCGCTCCGGGGGGCCGGCGAAATGCCGCTGCCCCGGGGGCTTGCACCCCCGCGCGCAAGCAGACAGTGTGTCGCCGACCGTTTTCCCTCCAAGCACAGGCATGCCCATGACCGCCCGCAAGATCATCATTGATACCGACCCCGGCCAGGATGATGCCGTGGCCATCCTGCTGGCCCTGGCCAGCCCCGAGGATATCGAGGTGCTGGGGATCACCGCCGTTGCCGGCAACGTGCCGCTGCCGCTGACCGAGCGCAATGCCCGCATCGTCTGCGAACTGGCGGGCCGGCGCGACGTCAAGGTCTTTGCCGGCTGCGAGGCGCCGCTGAAGCGCAAGCTGGTGACGGCCGAGCATGTGCATGGCAAGACCGGGCTCGATGGGCCGCAACTGGCCGAGCCGACCATGAAGCTGGCCGAAGGCCACGCGGTCGATTTCATCATCGAGACCCTGCGGCGCGAACCGGCCGGCACGGTCACGCTCTGCCCGCTGGGGCCGCTGACCAACATCGCCACCGCCTTCGAGCGCGCCCCCGATATCGTCGGCCGGGTGCAGGAGATCGTGCTGATGGGCGGGGCCTATTTCGAGGTGGGCAACATCACGCCCGCCGCCGAGTTCAACATCTATGTCGACCCCGAAGCCGCTGATATCGTGTTCAGATCCGGCGCGCCGCTGGTGGTGATGCCGCTGGATGTGACCCACAAGGCCCTGACCACCAGGTCGCGCATCGACGCCTTCCGCGCCATGGGCACCCGGGTCGGGCAGATGGTGGCGGCCTGGACCGATTTCTTCGAGCGCTTCGACATGGAGAAATACGGCTCCGAGGGCGCGCCGCTGCATGATCCCTGCGTGATCGCCTATCTGATCGAGCCGCATCTGTTCTCGGGTCGGGTCATCAACGTTGCGATCGAGACCGTCTCGGAGCTGACGCTGGGCATGACGGTGGCCGACTGGTGGCGCGTCACCGACCGGCCGCGCAACTGCCTGTTCATCGGCGACCTGCACGCCGACGGCTTCTATGCCCTGCTGGCCAACCGGCTGTCGCGGCTTTGACCACGGCCATGCATCTGTGCGGACCGGACGACCTGGACCGGCTGGCCGGGCTGGCGACGCAGTTTCACGCCGAGATGGGGCGCGACCTGACGGACGAGGCGCGCCGCGCGGCGCTGGCGCCGCTGCTGGCGGGCTCGCCCCATGGCGCGGCCTATCTCTTTGGCCCGGCGCGGGCGCCGACGGGCTATCTGGTGGTCTCGTTCGGGTGGTCGGTCGAGTTTGGCGGGCTGGAGGCGCGCATCGACGAGCTGTTCGTGCGCGAAAAGGTGCGCGGGCGCGGGATCGGGTCCGAGGCGGTCAACGCCATGTCGCGCGCCCTGGCCGGTGCCGGGGTCATGGCGCTGCATCTGGAGGTCGATGCCGGCCGGCCGGGCATCCGCAAGTTCTACCAGCAGGCCGGATTTGTGCCGCGGAGCGACGCGGCGCTGATGTCGCGCGCATTGTAGATGCCCCCGCCGCGCCGAGGCGTTAGGATGGGGGCATGAACCTCGGCGCCAAATTCGACAACAGCTATGCCCGCCTGCCCGCGCAGCTGTTCACCCCGCTTGCGCCCACGCCGGTTGCGGCGCCGAAGCTGATCCGCTTCAACGGGGATCTGGCGCGTGAACTGGGCATCACCACATCCGATGACGCGCAGCTGGCGCAGATATTTGCCGGCAATGTTGCGCCCGACGGGGCCGCGCCACTGGCGCAGGCCTATGGCGGGCACCAGTTCGGCAATTGGAATCCCGGGCTGGGCGACGGGCGGGCGCTGCTTCTGGGCGAGGTGATCGACAGTCACGGCCAGCGGCGTGACATCGCGCTCAAGGGTTCGGGGCGCACGCCCTATTCGCGCTCGGGCGACGGGCGCGCCGCGCTCGGGCCGGTCCTGCGCGAATACCTGGTGTCCGAGGCCATGCATGCCATGGGCGTCCCGACCACGCGGGCGCTGGCGGCGGTGCTGACCGGCGAGCAGGTCTGGCGCGAGACCGCCCTGCCCGGCGCGGTGCTGACGCGGGTGGCGGCCAGTCACATCCGGGTCGGCACTTTCCAGCTGGCCGCCGCGCGCGGCGATCTGGCGGGGCTCAAGGCGCTGGCCGACCATGTCATCGCCCGCCACTACCCGGACGCGACCGGGCCCGAGGGGCTGCTGGCGGCAATCACCGCGCGGCAGGCGGAACTGATCGCGCAATGGATGGCGCTCGGCTTCATCCACGGGGTGATGAATACCGACAACATGGCGGTGTCGGGCGAGACCATCGATTACGGTCCTTGCGCCTTCATGGACCTGTTCGACCCGCTGACGGTGTTGTCCTCGATCGACCATGGCGGGCGCTATGCGTGGCGCAACCAGCCCGATATCGCGGTCTGGAACCTGGCGCAGCTGGCCACCGCGCTGATCCCGCTGATGCCGGACCGTGACGCGGCGGTCGAGAGTTTCACCAACATCATCAACGGCTTTGCCGAACACTACCTGCTGGCCTGGCGGCGCCGGTTCGGGGCCAAGATCGGGCTGGCGGAGCCGACCGAGGCCGATCAGGCGCTGATGAGCCGGCTCTTGGGCCTGATGGCGCAGGACGGGGCCGATTTCACCAACGCATTCGCCGCGCTGGCCGGCGACAAGGCACAGGACCAGTTCACCGACCGCGCCGCGTTTGCCGACTGGCGGCGCGACTGGCAGGCGCGCGTGCCCGATCCGGCGCTGATGGCGCGAGCCAATCCGCAGGTGATCCCGCGCACCCATCTGATCGAGGCGGCGATCTCGGCGGCCATCGCCGGAGACCTGGCGCCGTTTCATGCGATGCTGGAGGTGGTCACGGACCCCTTCGCGCCGCTGACCGGGGCGCGCGCGCCCTACGCGCGGCCCCCTGCCGAGGACGAGCGGGTGCTGCGGACCTTCTGCGGCACCTGATCAGGGCAGCATTCAGACCCTGCCGGGCCGGAAAGCGTGAAAGGCGAACATCGCGTCATGCACCCCGTCAAGACCCGCAGGTCGCCGGCAATGGGGCGGCAGCCCGGTGGCATGGAGGA
>CAUJIU010000036.1 GCA_963205075.1 Pseudomonadota bacterium
CGCGCTGCGGGTGGTTAGCCTCGAGCACAAGATGGGGCTGCACGCCTCGCCCACGGCGGTCATGGCCTTCGAAGGCGCGCGCGGCTGGCTGATCGGTGCGCCCCATGCCGGCCTCGCGGCGATGTTCACCATGATGAACAACGCCCGCCTCGGCGTTGGCATCCAGGGGATCGGCGTGGCCGAGGCCGCCTGCCAGATGGCGCTCGATTATGCCTCGGGCCGCGTTCAGGGCAAGGCCGGCGGCACCGGCGCCATCATCGAGCACCCCGATGTGCGCCGGATGCTGGCCACGATGCGGGCCGAGACCTTTGCCGCCCGTGCCATCGCGCTTGCCTGCGCCATGGCGACCGACATGGCCACCGCGACCGGCGACGAGGCCTGGGCCGCTCGCGCGGCGCTCCTGACCCCGATCGCCAAGGCCTTCGGCACTCAGACCGGCATTGCGGTGGCCGATATGGGCGTGCAGGTGCATGGCGGCATGGGCTTCATCGAGGAAACCGGCGCGGCGCAACTGCTGCGCGATGTCCGCGTTACCGCGATCTACGAGGGCACCAACGGCATTCAGGCCATCGACCTGGTCGGGCGCAAGCTCATGGACGGCGGCGAGGCCGCGCTGGCGCTGCTGGACGAGATTCAGGCCGCCGCCGAACAGGCGCGCGGCCATCACGCCGATCTGGCCGAGGCGGTGTGGCAAGCCGCCGAGACGCTGCGGGAAACCACCGAATGGCTGCTGGCGCGCAAGGACATGGCCGACCGGCTGGCCGGCGCCTCGGCCTATCTGATGGCCTTTGGCCGGGTGCTGGGGGCGCATTACCACCTTGCGGCGGCCCAGGCCGACACGGCCGGGCGGCAGCGGCTGGCGCGGTTCTACATCCTGCGGCTGTTGCCGCTGCATGCAGCGCTTCTCGCCGAGGCGCGCGAGGGCAATGGCGATCTGGCCGCGCTGACAGCCGACGATCTGTCGACGTGACGCCCGCCGCGACACGCGAGATCCGCACCCCCTGGGACCGGGCGCCGGCGGAAGCGGCGGCAATCGAGGTGGCGCCCGGCATCCTCTGGCTGCGGCTGCCGCTGCCCATGGCGCTCGACCATGTCAATGTCTACGCGCTCGACGATGGCGATGGCTGGACGCTGATCGATACCGGCTTCAACTCCGGCCGCAGCCGCGCCGTCTGGGAGGCCTGCCTTGCCGGCCCGCTGTCCGGCAAGCCGGTGGGGCGGGTGATCGTCACCCATCATCATCCCGATCATGTCGGGCTGGCGGGCTGGTTCCACCAGCGCGGGGCGGAAATCCGGATGCCGCGCACGGCATGGCTGATGGCGCGGATGCTGACGCTGGACGTACAGCCGCGCTACCTGCCGGAAACGCTGGAATTCTGGCGCCGCGCCGGCATGGATCCGACGCTGCTGGCGGCGCGCTCCGCCGAGCGGCCCTTCAACTTCGCCGATTGCGTGCATCCGCTGCCGGCGGGTTTCAACCGGCTGGAAGAGGGTGCTGGCATCCGCATGGGCGGGCGGGACTGGGACATCCGCATGGGTCACGGCCACGCGCCCGAACACGCGACCTTCTGGAGCCGGGACGACGATCTGGTGATCGGCGGCGACCAGTTGCTGCCCTCGATCAGCCCCAATATCGGGGTCTATCCCTCCGAACCGGACGCCGACCCCCTGAGCGACTGGATGCAAAGCTGCGCGCGGCTGGCGCCCCTTGCGCGCGAGGCGCATCTGGTGCTGCCGGGGCACAAGCTGCCCTTCACCGGCCTGCCGACCCGGATCGACCAGCTGGCCGAGAACCACCGTTCGGCGCTGGCGCGGCTCCTGGGGCATCTGGACGAGGCGCGGACCGGCGGCGCCTGCCTGTTGCCGCTGTTCAAGCGCGAGATCGGGCCCTCTGAATACGGGCTGGCGCTGTCGGAGGCACTGGCGCATCTGAACCACCTGCACCGGGCGGGGCAGGTGCGGCGGTGGCTGAACGACGACGGAGCCTGGCTCTGGCAGCGGACGGGGTGACCGGATTTTGACAAATCCGGTGCCTCCTGCGGAGGTATTTGGACCAAAATGAAGGGCGGGCCGGCTCTTGTCTTCCGCACTGTCGGCTAGCAGACTGGCGCCGGAGGGGGAGCAGATGGCCAACGAGATCCTGACATCGGCGGAAGCGGCGGAGAACTCGGTCCTGCCGATGATCTACGAGGTCCATACCGACCCGAGGAAATGTGCGCCGGAGCCGCAGGACCTGCCCGCCATGCTGCAACAGCCCGCCGGCGCCAAGAGCGCGGCGCAATGGGCCTACGAGCGGCTGGTGCTTTACATCCGCAATTTCGAGTCGCAGCTGGACAACGACCAGGAAGTGGCGATGGGGTTCACCGGCAGCGATGCCGGGGTGATCCGCATCGAGGGGATGGGCTATTTCGATCCCGATATCCTGACCTTCTACGGCACCGACGAGGCCGGGACCAAGACCCAGCTGGTGCAGCATGTCAGCCAGCTCAACGTCATGCTCTCGGCGATGCCGGTGCAGCCCGATCAGCAGGAGCCGAACCGGATCGGCTTTCATCTGGCGCACGATCTGAACCAGAAGGCGAAATGATCCCGAGACAGCCAAACCCCGCAGGCCAGGCGTGACAGGCCGTTGCGAATGCGCTATCCCGGCCCGGATCGATCAATCACGGAGTCCGACATGGCGGCCTACAAACACGGCGAAATGGACATTGCCTCGCATGAGCAGACATTTGCCGGCTTCATCAAGTTCGTTACCCGCGCGATCATCGTGATCGTTGCGCTGGTCATTCTGATGGCGCTTCTGAACGCCTGAGTGATCAGGCTCCGGCAAGGTCAGGAGGCCTGAATGCAGCGCCGCGACTTCATCTTCGGAATGCCGCTGGCGCTGGCCGCATGCGGCGCGCAACCGACCGAATCCCCGCCCGACCAGATCGCGAGCGCCGCCTATCATTTCGACGGGCCGCCGTCGCTGACGCTGTTCACGGTGCGCAATACCGGATCGGGCAACGGTGCCCATACCGGGCTGATGATCAATGCCAGCCAGCGGGTGATGTGGGACCCGGCCGGATCGTTCGCGCATCCCTCGATCCCCGAGCACAACGACGTGCTGTTCGGGATCACCCCGAGGGTCGAGCAGTTCTACATCTCGTATCACTCGCGCATCAGCTATTACACGGTGATCCAGACCATCGAGGTTCCGGCCGGGGTTGCCGAGCGGGCCCTGCAGCTGGCGCTGGTGTCCGGACCGGTGTCCAAGGCCCATTGCACCCAGGCGACCTCGAACCTGCTCAAGCAATTGCCGGGGTTCGGCTCGCTGCGGACGACCTGGTTTCCCGACAATCTCGAGCGCGAGTTCGGCGAATTGCCGGGGGTCACGACGCGCGAATACCGCGAGACCGACAGCGACGACAATTCGCAGGTTCTGGCGGGGCTGGCGGCGGCGCCTACAGGAACGCCCTGAGCCCCAGCCCGGCATAGAGCACCACCGCCCCGATCCCGACCGACATCACGAAGCTGCGGGTCCACAGGCCCGCGGCCAGCGTGGCCACCGCCGCCAGCAGGCGCGGCAGATCGGTCTCGCCGCCGGTGGCTCCGGGCCAGAGCACCAGCGGCATCACCATGCCGGGGATCACCGCCACGGGCGTGTAGCGCAGAAGCCTGAGCAGCCATGCCGGCATCGGCCGTGCGCCGATCAGCCCCAGGAAGGAAAAGCGGATCAGGAAGGTGCCGGCGCCAAGCACCGCGATCACCAGCCAGATCTGCGCATCGGTCAGGGTCATGGCCGGGCCCTCGTGGTCAGGGTCTCGACCAGGGCGCCCGCGCACATGGCGCAGAAGGCCGCGATCAGCAGCCCGGTGCCCGAGGGCAGCCCCGACAGGGCCAGCGCCACGGTCACCGAGGTCAGCGCGGCGGCGACATGGGCGAGCGTGCGCAGCATCGGCGCCATCATGGCCACGAAGGTGATCGGCAGCGCGAAGTCCAGCGCCAGCGCCGGCGGGATCGTCGAGCCTATCAACGCCCCGGTCAGGGTGAACAGGTACCAGGCCGGGGTGATCGGAGTGGCGACGCCAAGGAAGTAGGCGCCCTTCTGGCGGGCCGTCATCTCGGGGCGGGCCTCGTAGCGGGCGACCGAGGTGGCATAGGTCTGGTCGAAGTTCACATAGGCGATCAGGGCGCGCTGCCAGAGCGGCAGGCTGCCCAGATGCGGAACGAGAGCCGCGGAATACATCGCCATCCGCAGGTTGACCGCCAGCGCCGCCATCAGGATCAGCGGCACGGTCGCGCCGTCGATCATCATCTGCAGCGCGGCAAACTGCGCCGCGCCGGCGATCACCAGCGTCGAGAATCCCATGGTCTGCAGAAGGTCGAGGCCCGCCTCGGTGGCCACCACGCCGAACAGCAGCGAAAACGGCGCGATGACCAGAAGGAAGGGCACGGCATGGATCATGCCGGTCGTGTAGGCGGATTGGTCGGAGGTGGTGGTCATTTCCGTGGCCCGGGCCTATTTCTTGTCAGGGCCATAGCCGCCTGACGGGGAAATGACAATTGGCACGCCTGATCGATACCACCGGCTACCTGATCGCGCCCGACCCGGGCGCGCAGCGGCTGACGCGCGAGGTTGCCGGGACCGACCAGACCGGCGCCCGGACGCGGACCCGGGTGGTCGAGGAGCGGCCGCTGACCATCTATCTCAACGCGCAGGAGATCGTCACCGCGATGACGATCGGCGACTATCCGGAGTATCTGGCGCTGGGCTTCCTGCGCAATCAGGGCATGTTGCGCGATGCCGAAGCGGTGACGGGCGTCGAGTATGACGCGGAGCTGGAAGTGGTGGTGGTGCGCACCACCTCGACCACCAGCTACGAGGAAAAGCTGCGCAAGAAGACCCGGACCTCCGGTTGCGCGGTGGGCACGGTGTTTGGTGACATGATGGAGGGTCTGGAGGGTCTGACGCTGTCGCAGACCAGCCTGCGCACCTCTGATCTCTACGCGCTTTCGGCGGTGATCAACCGCACGCCGTCGCTTTATCTCGATGCCGGGGCGATTCACGGCTCGGTCCTGTGCCAGGGCGACCGGCCGCTGGTCTACATGGAGGATGTGGGCCGTCACAACGCGGTCGACAAGATCGCGGGCTGGATGCTTTCGGAGCGCGTCGATGGTGCGGACAAGATCCTCTACACTACCGGACGGCTGACCTCGGAAATGGTCATCAAGACGGCGCAGATGGGCATTCCGGTGCTGGCCTCGCGGTCCGGGTTCACCGCCTGGGGGGTCGAGATCGCGCGGCAGGTCGGGCTGACGCTGATCGGGCGGCTCAAGGGGCATCGGTTCCTGTGCCTGTCGGGCGAAGAGCGGCTGATCCGCGATGCCGATCCGGCCAGCATCCCCGACGAAGACCGGGCGGGCCGCCGCAAGGGGGCCGAGGAATGATCGCGCCCTATGGCATCATTCTGGCGGGCGGCAGGGCGACGCGGATGGGCGGCGGCGACAAGGGGCTGTTGCGGCTTGGCGGGCGCACGATCCTGTCGCGGGTGATCGAGCGGCTGGGCCCGCAGGTGGCTGATCTGGCGCTGAACGCCAATGGCGACCCGACCCGATTCGCCGATACCGGGCTGCCGGTGTTGCCCGATACGGTCGCGGGACAGGTCGGGCCGCTGGCGGGTGTGCTGGCCGGGATGGACTGGGCGGCGGGGCTCGGGGCGAGCCATGTCGTGTCAGCCGCCGCCGACACGCCGTTCTTTCCCTGCGATCTGGTGCCGCGCCTGTTGCTGGCCGCCGAAAGCGCCGGCCAGCCCATCGCGCTTGCCGCCACCGCGGATGGCCGCCAGCCGACCTTCGGCCTCTGGCCCGTTGCCCTGCGCGATGACCTGCGCGCGGCGCTGGAGGGCGGGCTGCGCAAAGTGGTGCTCTGGACCGACCGGCACGGCGCGGCCGAGGCACTGTTTGCGGGCACGCCGGACCCGTTCTTCAACGTCAACACGCCCGAAGACCTGGCGCTGGCCGAGGGGTGGGCATGAGGGTCTTTGGCATCGTCGGCTACAAGAATTCGGGCAAGACCACCCTGACCGAGCGGCTGGTAGCCGAGATCGTGGCGCGGGGGCTGACGGTCTCGACGCTCAAGCATGCCCATCATGCCGTCGATATCGACCAGCCGGGGCGCGACAGTTTTCGCCACCGGCAGGCGGGCGCGCGGCAGGTGGTGCTGGCCTCGGCCCGGCGCTGGGCGCTGATGACCGAGGTGGCGGGGCCGGAACCGGCGCTTGCCGATCTGGTCGCGCGGCTCGACCCGGTCGATGTGGTGCTGGCCGAGGGCTGGAAGACCGCACCCATCGCCAAGATCGAGGCGGTGCGGGCCGTCAACGCCCATCCGCTGATCGCCGCCACCGACCCGATGGTGGTGGCCGTGGCCTCGGACACACCCATTGCCACCGGCTGCCCCTGTTTCGCCCTCGATGACATATCCGGCATCGCAGATTTCCTGCTGGGCGAGGCCTTCTCATGACCGGCCTGACCCCGCCGCCGCTGCGCGACGACTGCTTTGCCATGCCGCGCGGCGCGCATTGGACGCCGGTGCCCGAAGCGCTGGACCTGCTGCGCGCCAGGCTGACGACGGTGACGGGGGCCGAGACGGTCGCGGTTCCCCTCGCCGCCGGGCGGGTGCTGGCAGAGGCGGCTGTTGCCCGCCGCGCCCATCCGCCGGCAGCCAATTCGGCGGTGGATGGCTACGGCTTTGCCCATGCCTTGCTGGGCGAAGGCCCGCAGAACCTGCCGCTGGTCGCTGGGCGGGCGGCGGCGGGCGCGCCCTTTGCCGGGGCGGTGCCGGCTGGACATGCGATCCGGATCCTGACCGGCGCGATCCTGCCTGACGGGGTGGATACCGTGGTGCTGGAAGAAGACTGCGCCACCGATGCAACCCGTGTCGCCTTTCAGGGCCGGGTCAGGCGCGGCGCCAACACAAGGCGCGCGGGCGAGGACATGGCCGAAGGCGCCGGGATCCTGCCCGCCGGGCGCGTCCTGACCCCGGCCGACGTGGCGACGCTGACAGCCGCCGGGCTCGATACGGTTGCCGTGCGCAGGCGGCTGCGGGTCGCGGTCCTGTCCACCGGCGACGAGTTGCGGCCTGCCGGGCAGGCAGTAACGGCGGGCCACATCCCCGATGCCAACCGCCCGATGCTGGCCGCAATGGCCGCACGCTGGGGCTGCGACGTGGTCGATCTGGGTGCCGCGCCTGACGAGGCCGCCGCCATCGCCGCCGCGCTCGACCGGGGCGCGCGCGAGGCCGATGCCATCCTGACCTCGGGCGGCGCCTCGGCGGGCGACGAGGATCATATCTCTGCCCTGCTGACCGGGGCCGGCGCCATGGCGCTCTGGCGCGTTGCCATGAAGCCGGGGCGGCCTCTGGCCCTGGGCATGTGGAAATCGGTGCCGGTCTTCGGCCTGCCGGGCAATCCGGTCGCGGCCTTTGTCTGCGCCCTGATCTTCGCGCGGCCGGCGCTGATGCGGATGGCAGGCGCTGACTGGCCCGAGCCGCAGGGCTACATGGTGCCCGCCGCCTTCACCAAGTCCAAGAAGTCCGGGCGGCACGAATACCTGCGCGCCAGACTGCGCTCCGGGGCGGCCGAGGTCTTTGCCTCCGAAGGGTCGGGGCGCGTTTCGGGCCTGAGCTGGGCCGAAGGGCTGGTCGAGCTGCCCCATGAAGCCGCCGATATCGCGCCCGGCGCGCCGGTCCGGTTCATCCCCTTTGCCGAGTTCGGCCTGTGATCATCGTCCCGGGCCTGCGTGACGAAGACCGCGCGCGCGCCGTTTCGCTTTACTGGCAGGCCTTCGGCGGCAAGCTGGGGCGGGTTCTTGGCCCCGAGCCGAAGGCACTGGCCTTCATCGGCCGGGTGCTGGACCCCAGCCACGCGATCAGCGCCCGCGACGCGGCGGGGCAACTGATTGGCGTGGCGGGGTTCAAGACCCATCTGGGCGGTTTCGTCGGCGGCGGCTTCAGCGACCTGCGGGCAATCTACGGTCTTTTCGGCGCCCTCTGGCGCGCCGCCCTGCTGGCGCTGCTGGAACGTGATGTCGAAAACGAACGTTTCCTGATGGACGGCATCTTTGTCGATGCCTCGGCGCGCGGCCAGGGCGTGGGCACCAAATTGCTCGACGCGGTAGCGCGCGAGGCGCATGAGCGCGGTTACCGGGAGGTGCGGCTTGACGTGATCGACAGCAATTTCCGCGCCCGCGCGCTCTATCTGCGCTGCGGCTTCACCGTCATCGGCACGTCGTCGATCGGGCCGCTGAGCCTTGCATTCGGGTTTCGCAGCGCCACGACGATGGTGCGGCGGGTCAACTGAGCTAGTCGAAGGTCCCGGTCACCCGGCCCAGCAGCATGAAGGCCCGCGCGGTGCGGGTATTCGACAGATCGACCAGTTCCTCGTCGCTGGCCTCCGGCTCGAGCGCCAGCAGCAGCTTGTCGAACCGGCGCAGGAAATGGTGCGCGGCATCGCGGAACACGGTGTCTTCACGCATCCGCGCGGCGGTCAGCGCCAGCGACGAGCGGTCGCGGATGCCGCCCAGCGCCGCCACGGCCCGGCCGCGCTCGCCCCCGGCAAAGCGCCGCCAGATCTCGGGCCGGGCCATGTCGGGGCGCAGGTCGTCCATGTAGATGCCGTCCTGGCTGAGCAGCGTCAGGATGTCCTGGCTGGCCTGCACCAGTTGCCGGGCCTGCCGGTCCTTCAGCGCCCGGCGCAGGGCGGCAAAGCCATCCTCGTCCTTGTCGGTGTCGGGGAAGTTCAGCGCCCGGATCAGGTCCGACTTGGCAATCGGCGGCAGGAATTCGTCGGCGCTGGTGCCCAAAGCCAGCGAGGCCTGGTCATCGGCCTGTTCGGTCGCGGCCGCCGGTCCGGTCCGGCGCGGGGTCTCGCGCCGGGTGGCGAAGGTGGCCAGCGTCGCCTCGGTCTGCTTGGCCGATTGCGCGATTTCGTTGAGCTTGCGCTCGACCGTGGGCTGCAGCGCGGTGCCCCGGTTCTGGCGGTCAGCCAGATAGGTCTGGCGCATGGCATCGACCGCGGCCTGCAGGCGGCGCGATTCCTCGCGCATGGTGCGCGAGGTGCGCGCGGCGATGGCCCCCACCCAGATCATCGCCACCGGCATGAAGATCGCCAGCAGCGTCATCACAAATTGCAGCGAGTTGAAGCCAAGCGCGTTTTGCGCGTCGGACGCCGGCAGCAGCATGAAATAGGCGGTCGCGCCCGCCAGCCAGACCATGCTGAGCACGGTGGCGACGATCTCGACCACCGAGATGCCGGCGGGCTGCGGGCTTGACGTGGAGGTCAGCCCCAGCTCACCTGAGAAATCGCGCTTCGCCATCCGTGGCGCCTGCTCGTTTGGGCTCTGCGTCAATGATACGCTATTCGCAGGATTTCGTAGGCCTTTTCACCGCCGGGCGTCTGGACCTCGATGCTGTCACCGACTTCCTTGCCGATCAGCGCCCGCGCCAGCGGCGAGCGGATGTTGAGGCGGCCGTTTTCGATATCGGCCTCGTACTCGCCAACAATCTGATAAGTCTTCTTTTCTTCGGTGTCCTCATCGACCAGATCGACGGTGGCGCCAAACTTGATCGGGCCCGACAGCCTGGTGGGGTCGATGACATCGGCCAGCGAGATCACGCCTTCAAGCTCCTTGATGCGGCCTTCGATGAAGGACTGCTTTTCCTTGGCGGAATGGTATTCGGCATTCTCCGACAGGTCGCCATGGGCGCGGGCTTCGGAAATGGCTTCGATGATCGCGGGCCGCTCCACCGTCTTGAGGTGCTTGAGCTCGGCATCGATCTTGTCAAATCCGGCACGGGTCAGCGGGATCTTTTCCATGTGGCCTGGCGTCCTGGTGTTGGTCGTTGCAGTCAATTGTTCATAACCCGCCCGGGGGCGGCGAAGTCAAGCATCTGGCATGTCTGAGAAACAGCCGGCAGCCATACCACCCTAATGACAACCGGGGGCCTGCCACAAGGGCAAGTCGTGCCGTCACGTTCGCGATGCTTTGCGCCGAGTGTTGCCGCTCGGCAATTGCCTCGCAAGGTTCAATCCAGTATCGCTCCTGAAGCGCATGACAATACCACCCGATGTCGAAAAAGGATGCAGATGATGGCCCAGATCGAACGCGAAGCGATGGAATATGACGTGGTCATCATCGGAGCCGGCCCCGCCGGGCTGTCGGCCGCGATCCGCCTCAAGCAGCTTGATGCCGATCTCAGCGTGGTGGTGCTGGAAAAGGGCTCGGAAGTCGGCGCGCATATCCTGTCGGGCGCGGTGCTGGACACCTGCGGGCTCGACCGGCTGATGCCCGACTGGAAACAGCGCGGCGCGCCGGTTTCGACCCGTGTGGCGCGCGACAATTTCTACATGCTGGGCGAGGCGGGTTCGCTGCGCATCCCCAACTTCCTGATGCCGCCGCTGATGAGCAACCACGGCAAGTACATCGTCTCGATGGCCAATGTCTGCCGCTGGATGGCCGAACAGGCCGAGGCGATGGGGGTCGAGATCTTTGCCGGCATGTCCTGTTCGGAGCTGGTCTATGCCGAAGATGGCTCGGTCAAGGGCGTGGTCGCGGGCGAGTTCGGCAAGACCGCCGACGGCACGCCCGGCCCCAATTACGAGCCGGGCATGGAGCTGCACGGCAAATATGTCTTCCTGTCCGAAGGCGTGCGCGGATCGCTGTCCAAGCAGGCCATCGCGCGGTTTGACCTGCAAAAGGGCCATGACGTCCAGAAGTTTGGCCTGGGCATGAAGGAGATCTGGGAGATCGACCCCGCCAAGCACCGCCTTGGCACCGTGACCCATACGATGGGCTGGCCGCTAGGTGGCAATGCCGGCGGCGGGTCCTTTGTCTACCACATTGAAAACAATCAGGTCTATGTGGGTTTCGTGGTCCATCTGAACTACAAGAACCCGCATCTCTATCCTTACATGGAGTTCCAGCGCTTCAAGCATCATCCGATGATCGAAGAGCTGTTGCGCGGCGGCAAGCGGGTCGCCTATGGCGCGCGCGCCATCAGCGAGGGCGGCTGGCAGTCGATCCCGACCGTGGCCTTCCCCGGCGGCGCGCTGCTGGGATGTTCGGCCGGACTGGTCAACGTGCCGCGCATCAAGGGCAACCACAATGCCATGCTCTCGGGCATCGAGGCGGCCGAGGCGGCGCAGGCGGCCATCGCCAAGGGCCGCTCTGGCGACACGCTGACCGAGTATGACACCGCGCTGCGCAACGGCGCCATCGGCAAGGACCTGCGGCAGGTCCGCAACGTCAAGCCGCTCTGGTCGCGCTTCGGGCTGCTGGTGTCGCTCAAGCTCGGCGGCATCGACATGTGGACCAACAACCTGTTCGGGTTCTCTTTGCTGGGCACGCTGCGCCACGGCAAGTCCGACGCCGAGTCCACCGGGCTGGCCGCCGACTACGCGCCCATCGACTACCCCAAGCCCGATGGCAAGATCAGCTTCGACCGCCTGACCAATGTCAGCTTCTCGATGACCAACCACGAGGAAAGCCAGCCGCCGCATCTGCACCTGACCGATCCGTCGATCCCGATTGCGGTCAACCTGCCGAAATATGACGAACCGGCGCAGCGCTATTGCCCGGCCGGTGTCTACGAGGTGGTGACCGAGGCGGGCAAGGACCCGCGCTTTGTCATCAACTTCCAGAACTGCGTCCACTGCAAGACCTGCGACATCAAGGATCCGAGCCAGAACATCACCTGGACGGTCCCGCAGGGCGGCGACGGGCCGAATTACCCGAACATGTGATCGGAGTTTTCCCGCCCGCGCGGGAAGCCCCCGATTGCAGCCGGGGACCGCGCCCCGTAAGGTCGCGCTGTATCGACTGGCTGTACCGGGAATTTTTCGTGATTTTTCGCCCTATTCGACTTCTGGTCGCCGCCGCTGGCCTGACGGCCGCACTGGGTGTCGGCGCTGCGGCTGACCCGAATTCCGGCGCCTATCTGGCCGGGCGCGCGGCCATGCAGGCCAACGATTATCAGGCGACCGTGCGCTACTTCGATGTTGCCCTGCGGGACGACCCGGACAATCCGGCCCTGCTGGAGGGCGCGCTGACCGCGCATCTGGCGCTGGGCGAACTGGACGCCGCCGTCATGCTGGCGACGCGGATGCGGACCAAGGGTTTTGCCAGCCAGTTTGCATCGCTGGCGCTGCTGACCGAAGACGCGGCCCGGGGCGATTGGGGCGATGTGTTCGACGGGCTCGAATCCGGGCGGGTGGTCGGGCCGCTGGTCGACGGGCTGTCGCAGGGCTGGGCCTATGTCGGCAAGGGGCAGATGACCCAGGCGCTTTCCGCCTTCGACGAGGTGATCGAGACCCAGGGCTTGCGGGCCTTCGGGCTTTATCACAAGGCCCTGGCGCTGGCCTCGGTCGGTGATTTCGAGGGCGCGGAAGCGATCCTGTCGATGTCGCCGGATCAGGGCATGCAGCGCACGCGCCGCTCGACCATCGCGCAGGCGCAGGTTCTCAGCCAGCTGGGCCGCCAGGCCGAGGCCGTTGCCATCATCGACGAGGCCATGAGCTTCGACCCCGATCCGGGGCTGGCGGCGCTGCGCGACAAGCTGCTGGCCTCCGAGCCGACGCCCTTTGACCTGGTCAACGGGGCAACGGGCGGCTTCAGCGAGATTTTTTTCGGCGTTGCCGGCGCGCTTCAGGGCGAGGCCGACCTCACCTATGTGCTGATCTATTCCCGACTGGCCCAGATTCTGGCGCCCGACAATGTCGAGGCGACGCTGCAGACCGCGGCGCTGCTGGAAGGCATGGGCAAATACGATCTTGCCGCGAGCGTTTACGGCTCGGTCGCCCCCGACGACCCCGCATATCAGGCCGCCGAGATCGGCCGCGCCGCCACCTTGCGCCTGTCGGGCCGCGCCGACGAGGCCATCGCGGTCCTGCAGGCGCTTGCCGCCGCCCGGCCCGATCTGCCGATGGTCTACGCGACGCTGGGCGATACCTTGCGTCAGGACGAACGCATGCGCGAGGCCAACACGGCCTACAGCAAGGCGCTGGAACTCTACCGCGAGGACGATCCGGCGCTGTGGTTCGTCCATTACACCCGCGGCATCACCTTCGAGCGTCTGGGCGAATGGCCCGCCGCCGAGGCCGATTTCCGCCGCTCGCTCGATCTGCAGCCGGGGCAGCCGCAGGTGCTGAACTATCTGGGCTATTCGCTGGTCGAGCGGCGCGAGAAGCTGGACGAGGCGCTGGGCATGATCGAGCAGGCCGTCGCCGGGCAGCCCGACAACGGCGCCATCGTCGACAGCCTCGGCTGGGTGCTCTACCGGCTTGGCCGCTATGACGAAGCGGTGCTGCACATGGAACACGCCGCCGAGCTGGAGCCGGTCGACCCGATCATCAACGACCATCTGGGCGATGTCTACTGGGCGGTTGGCCGCCAGACCGAGGCGAAGTTCCAGTGGCAGCGGGCGCTGTCCTTCGGCCCCGAGGAGGCCGAGGCCGACCGCATCCGCCGCAAGCTCGAGGTGGGGCTCGATGTGGTGCTGGCGGAGGAAGGCGCGGATCCGTTGCATGCCGACAGCCCCGATCCCTGAGGAATTCGCCCCCGCCAAGGTCAACCTGACGCTGCATGTCACGGGCCGCCGGGCGGATGGCTATCACCTGCTCGACAGCCTGGTGGTCTTTGCCGGCATCGGTGACACGGTTGCGCTTTGCGACGCTACCGGCCTGACGGTGACCGGCCCGATGGCGGCGGGGGTGCCGGTGGATGGCAGCAATCTGGTGCTGCGCGCCGCCGCGCTGCTGCAATCGGGGATGGCCCGGCCGGCCGGCATTTCCCTGCACAAGCGCCTGCCCCATGCCGCCGGCATCGGTGGCGGCTCGTCGGACGCCGCCGCCACCTTGCGCCTGCTGGCGCGTCACCGGGCGCTGGACCTGCCCCTGGCCGACAGCCCCGGCCTGCTGGCGCTCGGCGCCGATGTTCCGGTCTGCCTGACCGCGCCGGCGCCCAAGCGGATGCGCGGCATCGGCGAGCGGATCGCGGATGTGCCGCGCCTGCCCGATTGCGCGCTGATCCTGGCCAATCCCGGCGTGGCGGTCCCCACCGGTCCGGTATTCGGGGCGCTCGCCTCGCCGGATAACCCGCCGATGCCGGACCTGCCCGCCTCGCTCGACCTGGGGGCATTCGTTGGCTGGCTGGCGCGGTGCCGCAATGATCTGCAACCCGCCGCCGAACGCATCGCGCCGCAGGTCACGGATTGCCTCGCGGCGCTTCGCCGGACGCCCGGCGTCCTGCATGCGGCGATGTCGGGATCCGGAGCCACCTGCTATGGCCTGACCGCGAAGCTGGACGAAGCCGAGCGCGGGGCGGCCGCTTTGCGCACCGCGCGGCCGGGCTGGTGGGTGGTGGCGGCGCCGGTGCTCAGGTGATCCGGGCGACCACGTAATCGGCCAGATCGGCCAGCATCTCGCGCAGGTCATTCTCGGGCAGGTCGGCCAGAGCGGCCTTGGCGCGGGCGGACCAGTCCAGCGCCTCGGCGCGCACGGCCTCCAGCGCGCCATGCCGTTGCAGGATCGCCAAGGCGGCCGGAAAATCCTGCTCCTCGACCTTGCCCTTGCCGATGGTGCGGGCCCAGAACGCACGTTCATCATCGCGTGCCACTGCCAGAGCCTTGATGACCGGCAGGGTCAGCTTGCCCTCGCGGAAGTCGTCGCCAAGGTTCTTGCCGATGGCATCGGTGCCGGAATAGTCGAGCAGGTCATCAACCATCTGGAAGGCGATGCCCAGCGCATCGCCATAGGTAAAGAGCGCGCGCACCTGCGCCTCCGGCGCCCCGGCGATGACGCCGCCCACCTCGGTCGCCGCCGAAAACAGCGCCGCGGTCTTGCCGCGCACGACCTTGAGGTAGATGTCTTCGGTGGTGGCCAGATCGCGCGAGGCGGTCAGTTGCAGCACCTCGCCCTCGGCTATGGTGGCGGCGGCATTGGCGAGAATATCGAGCACCCGGAGCGAGCCGGTCTCGACCATCAGCTGGAAGGACCGAGCAAAGAGATAATCGCCCACCAGCACCGACGAGGTGTTGTCCCAGAGCAGGTTGGCGGTGGGCCGCCCGCGCCGCTGGGCGCTTTCATCCACCACGTCATCATGCAGCAAGGTGGCGGTATGGATGAACTCGACCGTGGCGGCCAGGTGGATGTGATAGGGGCCCTCATGGCCGCAGAGCCGCGCCGCCGCCAGCGTCAGCATCGGCCGCAGCCGCTTGCCGCCCGCCTCGACCAGATGCGCGGTCACCTCCGGGATGCGCGGCGCATGCTCCGAGGCCATGCGCTGCCGGATCAGGGCGTTGACGGCCTCCAGATCGGCGGCCAGCGCATCTGCCAGACGTTCATGGGGCTTGGTCGCTGCGATATCGAGGCTCATCAAGGTTCCGTGTGTTTCTCGACAAGACCCGGACAAGGACTTAGGTCTTGGGCATGAAAGAACTTTTGCGCACCAATGACCCTACCGAAATCGCCTTCGCCAAGGCCCTGCTGGACGGCGAGGATATAGACTGGTTTGAATTCGACGTAAACATGAGCGTCCTCGAAGGCTCCATCGGTATCCTGCCGCGCCGGTTGATGGTGGCCGATGGCGACCTGGCAGAGGCGCGCCGGGCGCTGACCGACAATGGTATCGAGACCGCCCGGTGACGCCGGTGCAGACGACCGCCGACAAGTTCCTGGGCGGGCGTCTGACGCTTCTGCAACCGCGCGACGGCTACCGCGCCGGCGTCGATCCGGTGTTGCTGGCTGCGGCCTGCCCGGCGCAATCGGGCGAGCGGGTCCTGGAACTGGGCTGCGGGGCCGGGGCGGCAATCCTGTGCCTGGCGGCGCGCGTTGGCGGGCTGCACCTGACCGGGGTCGAGATCCAGCCCGACTATGCCGATCTTGCCCGGCGCAATGCCGAGGCCAACGCCGTGACGCTGCGGGTCGTGACCGCCGATCTGGCGCAATTGCCCGCCGAGATCCGGCAAGAGCAGTTCGATCAGATCATCGCCAACCCCCCCTATTTCGAGCGGTCCAGCAGCACCCCGGCGCGCGATCCGGGGCGCGAGACCGCGCAGGCCGGCGCGCTGGCGCTGCACCAGTGGATCACGGTCGCGGCAAGCCGCCTGGCGCCGGGGGGGCAACTGACCCTGATCCAGCGCAGCGAACGGCTGCCCGAGGCGCTTGCCGCCGCCGAATCAGTGCTGGGATCGACCCTGATCCTGCCCATTTCCGCGCGGCCGGGCCGCGCCTCGGACCGTTTCATCCTGCGTGCCCGCAAGGGCGGCCGCGCGGCTTTTCGCCTGCTGGCGCCGCTGGTCATGCATGCGGGCGACCGCCACACCCGCGACGGCGACAGCTACAGCGCTGAGGTCACGGAAATATTGCGGGGCGGCGCCGGGCTGACCCGGTTCGGTTAGCACTTCGGCAATAAACAGCCGTCAACGTCAAGTTGATGCCATGGCCCGCCTCATCGCGTGACAGGGCGGAGAAACTGTGGTCGAATTGGACCATCCGTCAACCAGAGAGGAGTACTGACATGACCCTGAGTTCGCACCTGCAGGAACTGAGGAAGAAACACCAATCTCTGTCGGATGCCGTGGAAAGCGCGCTGCGCAGCCCCGGAAGCGATGACCTCGAGATTGCCAAACTCAAGAAGCAGAAACTGCTGCTGAAAGAGGAGATCAGTCGCCTCTCTGCGAACTGACCGGAGGTACTCCGGCGATCAACGGGCGCTCGCCCAGGCGGCGAGACCGGCCCCACCCGCAATAAGGAGCGCCGCGGCGATCAGCGTCCAGGACGCGGTCGCGGCGCCCGCCACGATCAGCGTCAGCGTGGACAGGACCGGGGCAGCGTAGGACGCGACCCCGAGCAGCTGGATGTCACCGCGCTTGACCCCGATATCCCAGACATAGAAGGCCAGCCCGACCGGCCCGGCGCCCAGAAGCGCCACGCTGATCCAGCCCATGGGCGTGGCGGGCCAGGCGGTGACCTCGAGCGCCAGATGGGCGATCCATGACAGGAAGGCGGTCGCCAGGCAGAACACCGCCACACTGGCCGTCGGCACATGGCGGGCCCGCCGTGACAGGACCGTGTAGCCGGCCCAGGTCAGCGCGCAGAGCGCCGCCAGCCCGTAGCCCGGCATGGTCTCGACGCTGAAGCCGGACGAGCCGCTGAGCACGATCAGCGCCGCACCGGCAAACCCGGTCGCCGCGCCGATGAGATGGCCCGCCCGCAACTTCTCGCCCGGCAGCAGCCCGGAAAACAGCACGATCAGCAGCGGCCAGAGATAGGCGATCAGCCCGGCCTCGGCCGCCGGGGCAATGCGCAGGGCGGAGAAGTAGAGGAAATGGTAGCCGAACAGGCCCGCGGTTCCGAAGGCGTAGACGCCCGGAGGAACGCGGCGCAGCGCTGCCGCCTCGCCGCTGGCCACGACCCAGACCAGCCCGATGGCGCCGCCGATGGCAAAGGTCATCGCGCTGAGCTGCAACGGCGGGACCGGCGCCGAGCCGACCGTCAGCAGCGCCAGCAGGGACCAGAGCAGGACGGCGCCGAAGCCGATGACTGTAGCGCTGGACTGGGACATTGTCTGCCTGCCTTCGGGGTTCTGATGGCGCTACATAGACAGGCATTCGGCGCGGAAATCCAGCCCGCCCACAAGTGAAGGCGGGCCGTTGCGGGCCCGCCTTGTCAGGTGGCTTGAGAAAGGTCAGACGAAGAACTGGCCGCCATTGGCCGAAATGGTCGAGCCGGTGATGAAGCCCGCATCGTCGGATGCAAGGAAAGCCACGATCCGGGCAATCTCTTCCGGCTCGCCCAGGCGGCCGACCGGGATCTGGGGGATGATGCGCTCGTTGAGCACCTTCTCGTCGATGGCGCGCACCATTTCGGTGCCGATATAGCCCGGGCAGATGGCGTTGACGGTGATGCCGGCGCGCGCGCCTTCCTGGGCCAGCGCCTTGGTGAAGCCCAGATCGCCCGATTTGGCGGCCGAATAGTTGACCTGGCCGGCCTGACCCTTCTGGCCGTTGATCGACGAGATATTGATGACCCGCCCGAACTTGCGGTCACGCATGCCCGACCAGAGCGGGTGGGTCATGTTGAACAGCCCCGACAGGTTGGTGTCGATCACCTCTTTCCACTGGGTCGGCGTCATCTTGTGGAACATCGAATCGCGGGTGATGCCGGCATTGTTGACCAGCACTTCGACCGGGCCCAGATCGGCCTCGACCCGGGCGATGCCCGAAGCGCAGGCCTCGTAGTCGGCGACCGACCACTTGTAGGTCTTGATCCCGGTTTCCTTGGTGAACGCGGCGGCGGCCTCGTCATTGCCGGCATAGTTGGCGGCGACGGTATATCCGGCGGCCTTGAGGGCGATGGAAATTGCGGCGCCGATGCCGCGGGAACCGCCAGTGACCAATGCAACGCGAGACATGCTCTACTCCTTCAAAATGTCCATGTAATCTTGTTAAAAGAGGATCGGTGCGGACGCAATATTATTGCGCCGCCTTTTCGGTGATCCGGGTGAAATACGGGAGGGGGGCGCCGGGCCGGCCTCCCGCGAGGGTTACGGGCGCTCGACGCAGAGCGCGACGCCCATGCCGCCGCCGATGCACAGCGTGGCCAGGCCGCGCTTGGCGCCACGGCGCTTCATCTCGAACAACAGCGTGTTGAGAATGCGCGCGCCCGAAGCGCCGATCGGGTGGCCGATGGCGATGGCGCCGCCGTTGACGTTGACGATGGCCGGGTCCCAGCCCATGTCCTTGTTGACGGCGCAGGCCTGGGCGGCAAAGGCCTCGTTGGCCTCGACCAGATCGAGGTCGGACACTTTCCAGCTGGCCTTGGCGAGCGCCTTGCGGCTGGCCATGACCGGGCCGATGCCCATGATCGAGGGATCGACGCCGGCGGTGGCATAGGAGGCGATGCGGGCCAGCGGCTCGATTCCGCGGCGCTCGGCTTCGTCGGCGCTCATCAGCAGCGTGGCGGCGGCACCGTCATTGATGCCCGAGGCGTTGGCGGCGGTGACCGAGCCATCCTTGGTGAAGGCCGGGCGCAGTTTCTGCATCGCGTCCAGCGTGGCGCCGTGGCGGATGTATTCGTCCGCATCGACGATGATGTCGCCCTTGCGGGTCTTGACCGTGAAGGCGGCGATCTCGTCAGCGAAACGCCCGGCCTTCTGCGCGGCCTCGGCCTTGTTCTGGCTGGCCACGGCGAATTCGTCCTGCATGTCGCGGCTGATCTGCCACTGGTTGGCGACGTTTTCGGCCGTCTGGCCCATGTGGTAGCCGTTGAAGGCGTCCCAGAGGCCGTCGCGGATCATGGTGTCGATATAGGTGAGGTCGCCCATCTTGGTGCCGGTGCGCAGATGCGCGGCATGGGTCGAGAGCGACATGTTCTCCTGACCGCCGGCGATGACGATGGCCGCATCGCCCAGCTGGATGTGCTGGGCACCCAGCGCCACGGCGCGCAGGCCCGAGCCGCAGACCTGGTTGATGCCCCAGGCGGCGGCTTCGATCGGCAGGCCGGCATTGACATGCGCCTGCCGGGCCGGGTTCTGGCCCTGCGCCGCGGTCAGCACCTGACCGAGGATCGTTTCGCTGACATCGGCCTTGTCGATCCCGGCCCGCGCGACGACGGCTTGCAGGACGGCGGCACCCAGATCATGGGCGGGGGTGGTGGCGAATGCCCCGCCGAAACTGCCGACGGCGGTCCGGGCGGCGGATGCGATAACGACATTGGTCATGAAGCTCTCCTCAGCTATGCGACTTGCGTGGCGCGCCGGGATCGTCCCTGATGTCAGGCCCCAACCCGCAGTTGTGGCTTCTTTAGGGTCACAATGCCGCAGGGGCAATGGCTTTCCCCGCGCGATGGCCCCGCACATGGCGGCTATGCGCCGATGTCAGATCGTGAAGCGGGGCACCCCGAAATGATAGCCTTGCAGGCAATCGACGCCGATCGAGGTCAGGTGCGCGGCTTCTTGCGTGGTCTCGACCCCGTCGGCGACCGCGAACATCTCGAACTGGTGCGCGACCGTGATCAGCGCCTCGGCGATGACCTGATTGTCGGGCGAGTCGTGGATGTTGCGCACGAAACTCTTGTCGATCTTGACCAGGTCGAAGAAGAAATCCTTGAGGTGCCGGAACGAGGTATGCCCGCCGCCGAACCCGTCGAGCGCGAAGGCCAGCCCGCGCGGCTGCATCTCGGCCATGAAGCGGATCACCAGCTCGGGCAAGAGCATCGCCGAGGCCTCGCTGATCTCGAGGATCAGCCTTTCGCCCAGATCGGGCAGGCCCTGCAGGCCCTGATCGAGCACGCGCCGCCAGGCCATGTCGCCGATGGACCGGGCGGACACGTTGATCGACAGCCGCAGGTTGCGCGACTGGCGCAAGAGCGCCAGCGCCAGCCGCAACGTGTTGCAGTCCAGCTCGCGGCCGAGGTCGGTTTCCTCGATCACGCTCATGAACTGCGCCGCGGGGATGATGCGCCCGGTATCGTCCATCACCCGGATCAGCCCCTCGTGAAAGGCGATGACCCGCTGCCCGCCGGCGCGCACGATGGGCTGAAAGGCCAGCCGCGCCTGCCCGGCGGACAGCGCCTTGCGCACGATGGACAGCACATCGCGGTCGCGCGCGGCGACGGCATATTGCAACGGGTCGAGCGGGGTCTGCTCGTCCCATGCCTCGGCGGTTTGGTTGGTGGCAGCCATGGGCGGATCCTCGGTTCGGATCAGCCTTGCCGGATCGTGCCTAAGGCGTGGTTACGGTTTCGGGCTTGATTCAAATTTGCTAGAGATTTCCGACCAGCCCGGGGAGGTCGCGCCAGATGGACACAAGATGCAGCTGGGCCGGAAGCGAGCCCATCTATACCGCCTATCACGACACCGAATGGGGCGTGCCCGAGCGGGACAGCCGGGCGCTGTGGGAAAAGCTGATCCTCGACGGCTTTCAGGCCGGGCTGAGCTGGATCACCATCCTCAAGAAGCGCGACAATTTCCGCGCGGCTTTTGCCGGCTTTGACCCGGATGTGATCGCGCGGTGGTCCGAGCCGGAAGTGACCCGCCTGCTGGCCGATCCCGGCATCATCCGCCACCGGGGCAAGATCGAGGCCACGATAACCAACGCCCGGGCCTGGCAGCGGATCGAGGCGCGCGAGGGGTTTGACCGCTATCTCTGGTCCTATGTCGGCGGCCAGCCGATCGTCAATCGCTGGACCAGCACCTCGCAGGTTCCGGCGGCGACCGAGTTGTCGACGCGGCTTTCAAAGGACCTGCGCAAGGAGGGCTTCAAGTTCTGCGGGCCGACGATTGTCTATGCCTTCATGCAGGCGGTCGGCATGGTCAACGATCACCTGGTGACCTGCCCCTGCCATGCCAGGGTATCGGCGATCACCAGCGCTTGAGCGCGGTCTCGTCCTCGTCGCGGGCCGCGACCCAATCGACGGCGCCTTCGCGCAGTTCCTTCTTCCAGAACGGCGCGCGCGACTTGAGATAGTCCATCAGGTATTCGGCGGCCGCAAAGGCATCGGCACGGTGCCGCGAGGCGGTGGCCACCATCATGATGGTATCGCCGGGCGCGAGGCGGCCGTGGCGGTGGATCACCAGCGCATCGACAAGCTGCCAGCGGGCGATGGCCCCGGCCACCATCGCGGCAATCGCCTTTTCGGACATGCCGGGATAGTGCTCGATTTCCAGGGCGATCAGCCCGTCTTCGACATCGCGGACCACGCCGGTAAAACTGACCACGGCGCCCGCCCCCGCCACCATCGCGGTGAACCGGTTGAGCGTCTGGCCGGCATCGAAGGCATCCGGCTGCACCTGGACCCGAGGCAGAGGCGCGGCCATGTCAGCCTCCCGACATCGGCGGAAAGAAGGCAACCTCGCGGACGCCGGTCAGGGGCGCGTCAAAGGTTGTCAGCTCCTGGTCGACCGCCACCCGCAGCGCCGAGACATCGGCGAAGGCAGCGGCATAGCGGTCTTCGCGCGCGGCAAGCTCTGCAACCAGGTCGCGCACCGTGGCGGCGCCGGTCTCGACCCGCTCCTTGGGCAGGCCGATGCGTTCGCGCACCCATGCGAAGTAAAGAACGTCGATCATGACTTATCCCTCAACAGTGGCAGCGACTTGTTGAAATAGTCCCAGCCGGTGACGGCGGTCAGGACAGCGGCCAGCCACAACAGCGCGATGCCGCCATACCAGCTGATGTCCCAGCCCAGGGCCTTCCAGCGCAGGCCGACCGCGTCGGGGATCGATCCGTCGAGGATGCCTGCAACGATATCTTCGCTCATTCCGAGGGTCTGCTCGATCAGGAAATGCTCGAACGCGCCCTTGGCGAACAGCACCGCGATGGCGATCATCTGCGCGGTGGTCTTCCACTTGGCAAGCCTGGTCACCTTCAGCAGCCCGGCCTGCGCCCCGAGGAATTCGCGCAGACCCGAGACAAAGACCTCGCGGAACATGATGATGGTCGTCGGCAGGAGGATCCACGGGTTCATCCCCGAGAAGCCGGTGATGACCAGCAGCGCAATGACAACCATCGCCTTGTCGGCGATCGGGTCGAGCATGGCGCCAAACCTGGATTCCTGCTTCCATTTCCGCGCGATGTAGCCGTCAAAGAAATCGGTGACGGCGGCGCTGACGAACAGAACCAGCGCATACCAGTCCGCCCAGGGCCGGGCGAAATACAGGAACATGACCGCCGTGCCGGGTGCGGCCAGCAGGCGCAGGACGGTCAGGATGTTTGGCAAGGTCCATTTCATGCGCCATCCTTATCCTGAACCGGCAGGCAAGGCCAAGGCGTCGTGACCGCGCCTGCGTCAATCCTGCGCATGGAAGAAGCCGTAGATCGTTTCGGCCATCGCGTCCGAGATGCCGTCCACCGCCTTGAGGTCGGCCAGATTGGCCCGCGCCACCGCCTTGGCCGAGCCGAAATGCGCCAGCAGCGCCCGCTTGCGCCCCGCCCCCACGCCGGGCACCTCGTCGAGCGGGGTGGCGCCCACGGCCTTGGCCCGCTTGGCGCGGTGGGTGCCGATGGCAAAGCGGTGCGCCTCGTCACGCAGACGCTGGACGAAGTAGAGCACCGGATCATTGTGGGCGAGCGCGAAGGGACGGGCGCCGGTGCGGTGGAATTCCTCCTTGCCGTGGTCGCGGTCCACGCCCTTGGCGACGCCGACCATCGGCACGTCCTCGACCCCCAGCCCGGTCAGGATCTGCTGCACGGCGCTGACCTGACCGGCGCCGCCATCGATCAGCAACAGGTCGGGCCACTGGCCGGACTGGCGGTCGGGGTCTTCCTTCAGCAGGCGCTGGAAGCGGCGGGTCAGCACCTCTTTCATCATCCCGAAATCGTCGCCCGGGGTCAGCCCCTCGCCCTTGATGTTGAACTTGCGATACTGGCCTTTCTCATAGCCGTCGGGGCCGGCAACGATCATCGCGCCGACCGCGTTGGTGCCCTGGATATGGCTGTTGTCATAGACCTCGATCCGGCGCGGCGGCGCGTCGAGGTCAAAGGCTTCGGCCAGCCCGCGCAGCAGCTTGCCCTGCGTCGCGGTCTCGGACATGCGGCGGGCGAGGCTTTCGCGGGCATTGCGCGCCGCGCCCGATACCAGCTCGGCCTTTTCGCCCCGTTGCGGCACCAGGATCTCGACCTTGCGGCCCGCCTTTTCCGCCAGGGCCGCTGCCATCAGCTCCAGATCGTCCAGACCGTGCGACAGCAAGAGTTGCCGCGGCGGCTCGCGGCCGGAGTAGAACTGGCCGACAAAGGCCTCCATCACCTCCGAAAGGTCCTCGTCGCCGCTGATGCGGGGGTAGAAGTCGTGGTTGCCCCAGTTCTGGTTGGCGCGGATGAAGAACACCTGCACGCAGGCCTGCCCGCCATCGACATGCAGCGCGATCACGTCCGCCTCGGCCACGCCGCGCGGGTTGATGCCCTGAGCGGTCTGCACCTGTGTCAGTGCGCGGATGCGGTCGCGCAGCGCCGCCGCGCGCTCGAACTCCATCGCCTGCGAGGCGGCCTCCATGTCGGCGGCCAGCGCCGTCTGGATATGGGTCGTGCGGCCCGACAGGAAATCGGCGGCGTCCGAGACGGCGGCGGCATAGTCCGGCTCGCTGATCAGCCCGACGCAGGGCGCGCTGCACCTTTTGATCTGGTAGAGCAGGCAGGGACGGGTGCGGCTCTCGAACATCGAGTCGGTGCAGTTGCGCAGCAAGAACACCTTCTGCAGCTGGTTGAGCGTGCGGTTGACCGCGCCGGCGCTGGCGAAGGGCCCGAAATAGTCGCCCCTTTCGGTCTTTGAGCCGCGATGCTTCTTGATCTGGGCAAAGCGATGCTCGCGCGAGACCAGGATGTTGGGAAAGCTCTTGTCGTCGCGCAACAGCACGTTGTAGCGCGGCTTGAGCTGCTTGATGAGGTTCTGCTCCAAAAGCAGCGCCTCGGTCTCGGTTCGGGTGGTCAGGAACATCATCGCGGCGGTTTCGCCGATCATCCGCTCGATCCGGGGGCTGTGATTGCCGGGGCGCGCATAATTCGTCACCCGCGCCTTGAGGTTGCGGGCCTTGCCGACATAGAGCACCCGGCTTTCGGCATCGAGCATCCGGTAGACGCCCGGCCCGGTGCCAAGCCCGCGCAGCTGACTCTGGATCAGGTCATATCCGGTCTTGGGCTTGGGGTCGGTCATGCGGAAGGCACCTGATTCTGGCCGGGCTGCAATGATATCGGCGTTTCGACAAGGGGAAAGGCATCCACCACTTCTGTGGATAACTGCGTGGGCAAGTTCGCGCGAGCCTGAAATTTCCCTTGTTTCTCGCCCCCTTCGTGAAGCTGCCTAAAATTTGGGCACTTGTGCAGGCCCTTGATATTATTGTGAATAATTTTATTGCTCGCCCAAGGGCCTGATAAGACTAAGAAATCGTGAACGGATTATGACAGTTTCGTGAAGCCGTGCACAACTTGCGGCGGGCTCAGCCGATTCCGAGGATGTCGGGGGTCTGCCAGCCCAGATGCTGCCCGCCGTCAACGCAGATGACCTGCCCTGTCACCGCCGGCGCATCGAGGAAAAAGCCCAGTGCCGCAAGGATGTCGGCGGGGTTCGCGCCGCGCCCGAGAATGGTCGAACGGCGCTGCCGGTCGAAATGGGTCTGGCTCTGGCGGGACCCGATCAGGGTGGGGCCGGGCGCGATGGCGTTGACGCGAATCCTCGGCGCCAGCGCCTGTGCGGCGGTGCGGGTCAGCGCCCACAGGCCCATCTTGGCGATGGTGTAGGTCATGAATTCGGGCGTCAGCTTGTTGATGCGCTGATCCACCATGTTGATGACCAGCCCCTGGGCCACCGGCTCGCCCGCATCGTCGAGGGCGGGTGCCGGCACATGCGGCGCCATCGCCTGGATCAGCGCAAAGGGCGCGCGCAGGTTGGATTCGATGTGCCGGTCCCAACTGGCGCGGGTGGCGCTCTGGATCGTGTCGTAGTCGAAGACCGAGGCGTTGTTGACCAGCGCGGTCACGGGACCGCCAAGAGCATCCATCGCGGCGGGGATCAGGCTCCGGGTTTCCGCCTCGACCAGCAGGTCGGCGCGCAGCGTCACCGCCCGGCGCCCGAGCGCCCGGATCCGCGAGGCGGTGTCTTCGGCGCCCTGGGCAGAAGTGGCG
>CAUJIU010000037.1 GCA_963205075.1 Pseudomonadota bacterium
TTGCGAGACCGTCCCCAGTTCCTGCATGTTCATCAGCCAGCTCGCGTCGCCGGCCACGTTGATGACCAGCGCCTCGGGATGGGCGATCTGCACCCCGATCGAGGCGGGAAAGCCGTAGCCCATGGTGCCCAGCCCGCCGGAGGTCATCCAGCGGTTGGGGTCCTCGAAGGTCAGGTATTGCGCCGCCCACATCTGGTGCTGGCCCACTTCGGTGCAGAAATAGCGGTCGCGGCCCTTGGTCAGCGCCTCGAGGCGTTGCAGCGCGTATTGCGGCTTGATGATCTTGTCGGAGTTGCGGTAGCTCAGGCAGTCGACCTTGCGCCATTCCCCGATCTGCTTCCACCATTTCTCGACCGCCTCGCGGTCGGTGGTGCGCCCGCGCGATTTCCAGACCTTGAGCAGGTCCTCGAGCACATGGGCCACGTCGCCGACGATCGGGATATCGACCCGGATCACCTTGTTGATCGACGAGGGGTCGATATCGATATGGGCCTTGCGGGATTTGGGGCTGAAGGCGTCGATCTTGCCGGTGATCCGGTCATCGAAACGCGCCCCGATGCAGATCATCAGGTCGCAGTCATGCATGGCCATGTTGGCCTCATAAAGCCCGTGCATGCCCAGCATCCCCAGCCAGCCCTTGCCGCTGGCCGGATAGGCGCCCAGCCCCATCAGCGTCGAGGTGATCGGGAAACCGGTCGCATCCACCAGTTCGCGCAGCAACTGGCTGGCCGCCGGGCCGGAATTGACCACGCCGCCGCCGGTGTAGAAGATCGGGCGCCTGGCCTTTTCCAGCGCCTTGGCAAGCTCGGTGATGCCCTCGATCGCCCCCTTGACTTGCGGATGGTAGTGGCTCTTGAGCGACTTCTTTTCCGTATAGGTGCCGGTGGCGAACTGCACGTCCTTGGGAATGTCGATCAGCACCGGGCCGGGGCGGCCGGTGGTGGCGACATGGAAGGCCTCGTGCAGGGTGGCGGCCAGCTTGTCGGTCTCTTTGACCAGCCAGTTATGCTTGGTGCAGGGGCGGGTGATGCCGACGGTATCGGCCTCCTGAAACGCGTCCGAGCCGATCATGAAGGTCGGGACCTGCCCGGTCAGCACGATGATCGGGATCGAGTCCATCAGCGCATCGGTCAGGCCGGTGACCGCATTGGTCGCGCCGGGGCCCGACGTCACCAGCGCCACGCCGGGCTTGCCGGTCGAGCGGGCATAGCCTTCGGCGGCATGCACCGCGCCCTGTTCGTGCCGCACCAGGATGTGGCGAATGTCGTTTTGCTGAAAGATCTCGTCATAGATCGGCAGGACCGCGCCGCCGGGATAGCCAAACACCGTGTCCACGCCCTGATCCTTCAGTGCCTGAACCACCATCTTCGCGCCGGTCATCATCTTGGTCATCGTCCTGGTCCTGTATGGGTTCGTCTGGTCGGCATAAAAAAGCCCCCGTGGGTTTCGGGGGCGCATGGGAACCGTAATGGTCTGCCGCTATCGGCCCATGCGCCCTGATCCTGCTACTACGAGAATGTCCTGCATGCCATCTGGTCCTTTTCGCCGGCCAGACCTTATGCATGCGCAGCAAAGGTCGTCAACCGATCCGATCCAGAAAATGTCGTCGTGAGGCGGATTTTCGCAACATTCTTTCAAAATGTCGCAGGCAGGGCGCGCCGCAGGGTCAGTATCTGACCCCGGTTCCCTGCAAGACACCGTGTTCCAGCGCATAGCGGGTCAGCCCGGCCGTGGACGAGATGCCCAGCTTGCGCCGCAGGTTCTTGCGGTGAGTCTCGACCGTGCGCACCGAGATATCGAGCTGCGCGGCCACTTCCTTGTTGGAGCGCCCGGCGGCCAGGTGCAGCAGGATGGTCTGCTCGCGCGAGGTCAGCGGGTCGCGACCATCGAGCGTGGCGGGCCGCAGCGCCCTGCGCGCACCCGTGCACAGATATTCCTCGCCGCGCATCACCGCGTCGATGGCGGTCTTGATCTCTTCGGTGGGGACGTCCTTGAGCAGGTAGCCGCGCGCCCCGTGGCTGAGCGCGGTCGAGATGTATTCGGGGCTGTCATGCATCGACAGCACCACGATCCGCGTGCCCGGCCGCCGTTCGAGGATGATCTCGGTCGCCGCCAGCCCGGACAGCACCGGCATGTTGAGATCGAGCAGCATCACGTCGGGTGCCAGCTCCTCCACGCGGTCGATGGCCTGCTGCGCGTCGTTGAGCGTGCACAGGACCGCCAGATCGTCATAGCTTTCCAGGATCGCCTCGATCCCTTCGGCAACCATCGGATGGTCATCGACGATGACAACTCGGGTGGTCATGGCTGGTCCCTCCTGCTTTCGGGCGGCATCATGTGGGTGAGCGGCACCTGGGCCTCGATCGTGGTTCCCTCGCCGGTTGAAAGGATCGTGAGGCTGCCGTCAAGCTGTTCCATCCGCTCGGCCATGTTGCGCAGGCCCAGACCGCGAGGGTCGCCGGTCTGGGGGCCGCCGATCATGCCGATGCCGTTGTCGGTAATGCGCAGGATGGCGCCGTTGCGATGGCCCTTGATGGTCAGCGTCACCCGGGTGGCGCCGGCATGACGCTCGATATTGGTCATGGCCTCCTGCGCGATGCGGTAGAGCGCGATGCGCGCGTCCTGATCCAGCCGGTTGCGGAACACCACCGTCTCGAACCTGACCTCGATGCCGGTGCGGGCCGAGAAATCCTCGGTCATCGACTTGAGCGCCGGGCCCAGTCCCAGATCGTCGAGCATGCTGGGGCGCAGGTCGCGGCTGATGCGGCGCACCTCGGCGATGGCGCCGCCCAGCGACGCGATGCCCTTGTCGAGGCTCTCATGTGCCCGCGGATCGGCCTTCGACAGCCGCCGCCGCGCCAGTTCCAGCGTGTAGCGCGCCGCCACCAGCATCTGCGAGATCGAGTCGTGCAGCTCGCGCGCCACCCGTCCGCGCTCCTCCTCCTGGGTGTCGAAGATGCGCTGGGTCAGGGCCTTGAGCTTGGCATCGGCCAGCCGCCTTTCGCGGATGTTCAGGACCAGACCGGACAGGAACACGCCCACCAGCGCCGCGACCGCAATCACCACGATGTAGAGCGAGGTTCGGGCGATCCGGTGCTCGACCTCGGCGCGCGAGGCGGCGACGCTTTCGAGCACGTCGTCGATGAAGATGCCGGTGCCGATCACCCAGCGCCAGTCCTGAAGGCCGTTGACATAGACCACCATGCGCGCGGTCTCGCGGGTCGAGGGCTTGGGCCAGTCGAACTCGTGATAACCGCCGCCCTCGCGGGCGATGCGGATCAGTTCGTCGGTGACGGGCACGCCGTGGATGTCGGTCAGGCCGGTCCAGTTGCGGTTGATCAGATAGGTCTGGCGCGGCGCCACCAGGTTGTTGCCGTCATAGTCATAGACGAAGAAATAGCCATCCGCCCCGTAGAGCATCGCCGCCAGGATGCGCGTCACCTCCAGTTTTGCCTGCTCGTCATCGGGCGCGGCGCGGCCGTAGATGTTGACGAAGGCGGTGCGGGCAATCGAGATGTAGTTTTTCAGCTCGTCGCGCTTGGCGGCGATCAGCCGTTCCTGCAAGGAGCTGATTTCCTTGTCGGCCAGCGCGCGGGTCTGGTTGGTCACCACCAGCGCGATCAGGCTGGCGGCCAGGATCACCGGCACGGCAGCCAGAAGCGACAGCTTCTGTCCGTAGGTAGGCTCAAGCCAGCTTGCCAGTCGTGACAGCACCCGTCGCATCGCCGACCGATACGATGGTTGCGGCGGCGAATCAAACGCCTTCGGGTCCGGCCAATTGTGCAGGCGCGGGGGTCCGGGCACGCATTTTCGCCCGATGGACCGGCAGATTCGCCGGAATTTGCCCCCGATCTGCGTAGTTGAGGGTATTCCCCGGTGCCCGATCAGCCTTTAGGCTTTTCCCACTGCGGCGATCCGCCTTCGCGGGCTGGTCGCGGCTAATCATAAGGGAGGAACTAAATGGATCGTCGTTCATTCTTGAAGACCTCGGCTCTCGGCGGCACCGCCGCGGCGGCGAGCACCCTGGCTGCCCCGGCCTATGCGCAGGGCAACCGCACGCTGACCATGGTCACCACCTGGGGCCGCGGCCTTGCCGGCGTGCATGACGCAGCCCAGCACGTGGCCGACTCGATCACCGCCATGACCGATGGTCAGCTGACCATCGACCTCAAGGCCGCAGGCGAGCTTGTCGGCGCGTTCGAGGTGTTTGACGCCGTGACCTCCGGTCAGGCCGACATGTATCACGGCGCGGATTACTACTTCGTGGGCCAGCATCCGGGCTATGCCTTCTTCACCTCCGTGCCCTTCGGCATGACCGCGCAGGAGCTGATGAACTGGTACATGTTCGATGGCGGTGCCGAGCTGCATGACGAGCTTGGCTCGATCTTCGGCCTCAAGTCGTTCCTGGCCGGCAATACCGGCGCCCAGGCCGGCGGCTGGTTCGCCCGGGAAATCACCGGCCCCGAAGACTTCCAGGGCCTCAAGTTCCGCATGCCCGGCCTTGGCGGCCAGGCTTTGGGCAAGATGGGCGCCAGCGTCCAGAACCTGCCCGGTGCGGAAGTCTACCAGGCGCTGGCATCCGGCGCGATCGACGGCACCGAGTGGATCGGTCCCTGGGCCGATGAAAAGGCCGGTTTCCAGGAGATCACCAAGTTCTACTACACCGCCGGCTTCCACGAGCCGGGCGCCGGCCTGTCGCTGGCAACCAACCGCGACGTGTTCGACAGCCTGACGCCGACCCAGCAGAAGATCATCGAGATCGCCTCTGGCGAGGCGCATTCGTGGAACCTGGCGATGTTCCTGTCCAATAACGGCGCGGCCCTGCAGCGCCTGCAGGCAGGCGGCGTCAAGGTGCTCGAATTCCCCGACAGCGTCTGGGATGCCATGGGCGCGGCGACCAACGAGACCCTCGAGCAGTACATGGGCGACGAGCTGTTCGCGCGCATCCGCGCCAGCCACGATGTCTCGCTCAAGTCCTCCTCGAGCTGGCTGACCCGCTCGGAAGGCGTCTATCGCGCCCAGCGTGACCGCGTCCTGGGCTGAGCCCCGGCCGAAGGTGCTGACTGAAACGGGGGCCCCGGCGCGCTGTGCCGGGGCCCCGCCAAAGCCGCTGGTGCGGCATCGGGTCAATTCGGACTTTGGGGGACTTTGATGGGACTGGTCGATGCCTGGGGCGGCAACGCCTTTGGTTGGTTCTTCGCCAACATGATCGAGGCCTATTACAACTTCGGCTATGCGCTGACCCATCCGGCGCTGTGGCTGGACTGGTCGAACAAGGAATCGATCATCCGCTTCATCTATTACGGCGCCTCGGTCGAGCTGTTCTTCGTCATCGTCAACATCGTCCTGATCGTCACCGTCATCGG
>CAUJIU010000038.1 GCA_963205075.1 Pseudomonadota bacterium
GGGATCTTGCCGCCCAGACGGCTGAACTTCTGCGGATTGCGCAGGAATTCGACGATTTCTTCCAGTTCTTCCTTGGCCTCGTCGATGCCGGCCACGTCCTCAAAGGTGATGCGGCCCTGCTTTTCGGTCAGCAGCTTGGCGCGCGACTTGCCAAAGCCCATGGCCCCGCCGCGTCCGCCGCCCTGCATGCGGTTCATGAAGAAGATCCACACGCCGATCAGCAACAGGAAGGGCAGGATCCCGAGGATGAAGGAGGTGATGCCGCTTTGCTGCTGGCTGCGCGCGCTGACCGGGATGTTGCGCGACAGCAAGAGGTCGGTAACCGCCGCGTCCTCGGGCTTGACCGCCACGTAGTCGCGCCCGTCGATGCCACGGTACCGCACCTGCTCGCCGTCAAGCGTCACCTGCGCGACCGTGCCGGCATCCACCGCCGCCACGAATTCCGAGTAGCTCTTGGTATTGCTTTGCAGAGAGCTCTGGCCGCCGCTGAACAGGTTGAACAGCGCCAGCACCAGCATGAACAGGACGACCCAGAAGGCGATATTGCGCGCGTTACCCAAGGAAGGCTCCATTTGAAGATTTGGGGTGCGGGGCGAAGTGGCCCGACATCCTATGCCTGCCTAAGATAGATATTGCTGCGCGAGGTTCAATGCGAAAGCAGGAATGTTTGGAAATCCGGCACCAGTTGCACGCTCCAGTCACCATTGACGCCGGCAAGGGGCGCGCCAAGCAGCCGATCCCCGCTCCAGATCGCGGGCGCGGCCAGAAGCACCTCGCGCGCCCGCCCGGTGGCGCGCCAATCCGGGCAGGCGGCAAGCCCGGCCGCACCCAGCGGCCGCACCTCGCCCGGCGGGCCCTCGACCAGCCAGCGCCCGTCCCAGACCTGTCCGACCGTGCCTTGCAGGCTACGAACGGCCCGCCATTCACGGATCAGGCGCAGGCGATGGGCGCTGCTGCGCGCCACGCAGCCGCCCAAGGTCGCATCGGCGCCGTCGCGGCAAGCGGCGATGAAGCGCGCCAGCGCGTCGCGGCGCGGCGGATAGGGCTCGTTGCCGATCCAGCGGATCGCCGCCGAGAACAGGCGGCGCGTGATCTCGTCGGGCTGGTCGAACAGGCCGGGGTCGATGGTCAATGCGCCCGCATCCTCGGCCACCAGACCGGCCGCGGCCCGGCTTACCTGATGGTCAAGCGCCGCGCGCACCGACTGCATCTGCCCGGCCACCGAGGCAAGCGCCCCGGGCGTGATCCCGAGCGGCCCCAGCAGCGCCAGCGCCTGCCGGACGCGGACGCGCTCATAGGCCGGGTCGTCATTGGTGGGGTCGTCGGACCAGTCCTGCCCCAATTCGCCCAGCACCGCGCGCAATTCTTCGCGGCCAACGTGCAGGAACGGGCGCAGGAAGGTCACGCCGTCGCGCGCAAACCGCTCCGGCATCGCCGCCAGACCGTCAACGCCGGCCTCGCGCGCCAGGCGCATCAGCACCGTCTCGGCCTGATCGTCGCGCGTATGGGCCAGCGCCACGGCGTCCAGCCCCGCCGCGCCCGCCCATGCGGCCAGCAGCCGGTAGCGGGCCTCGCGGGCATTGGCCTGCAGGTTGCCCGCCCGGTCCTTGCCGGCCCAGTGCAGGATCTGGTGCCCGATGCCCAAAGCCGCGCATCGGGCTGCGACACTCGCGGCCTCTTGCATCGCCTCGGCGCGCAGACCGTGATCGACCGTGGCGACCGCGAGATGCACCCCCTGCTCGCGCGCCCAGGGTGCGGCGAGCTCCAGCAGGGCGCGCGAATCCGAGCCACCGCTGACCGCAAGCCCGAGGCGCTTCGGCGTCTGCATCGCAAGAAATGCCGTCAGCCGCCGCGCCGGTTCGGCGGCGGCGCTGCCGCTCACTGGCAACCCAGATCCCGCTGGGCCGACTGCGCCTCGGCCACGGCCGGATGGCCCGGAAAGCGGTTGCCCACCTCGGCCAGGGTGATGCAGGCCTCCTGGGTCTGGCCGATCGCGCCCAGCGAGAAGCCCAGCTTGTAGAGCGCCTCGGGCGCCGTGTCGCCCTGCGGATCGCCCGAGAAGGAGTCGAGATAGGCGCGCGCCGCGTTGGTCATTTCACCCAGCGATTCAAAGGCTTCACCGCGCAGGTAACTGGCCTGCGCCGAAAGCGGACTGCCGGGGTAGTTGAGCACGAAGGCCGCGAAGCCCTCGGTGGCGCCGCGGAAATCGCCGGCGACCATCTGGGCCTTGGCCTGATCGAAATCCGCCTGTTCGCCCACCGCCAGCGCTGGCGCATTGCTGACCGGGTCATTCGCCGTCGGCAATGAGACGGCGCTGTCGATCCCGCCCAGCATCGGCGTGTCGCCCAGCGCCGAAATGTCGCAACCGGCCTCAAGCTCGCAAAGGCGGAACTCCAGATCCCCGATGCGGTTGGTGCCATCGACGGTGATCTGGTTGATGCGGAATTCCAGCTCTTCGGTCTTCGAGGTCAGCCGCTGCAACTCGGCCTCGATGGCGTTGAGCCGGTCCAGAGCCGTGACGCCGCCGACGGTCTCGATCACCGCGCCGGTCGTCGACAGCTCGGTGCGCAGGCGCTGGACGTCGATGTAGAGGATGCTCAGCTGCTGGCGGATATCCGCCAGCGTCTGGTCCTGCGCTAGGGCCGGGCCAGCCACGGAAAATCCCGTCACCAGCCCAAGCGCCAGAACCGTGCCCCTGACCAAGCTCAACATGCCCGCGCCCTCCCGCCTGGTGCGATCAACCCAGCGATGCGACCGAAATGACGGTCACGGCGCGCCGGTTTTGCGAGTAGCAGGCTTCGTCCGAGCAGACCGCGATGGGACGTTCCTTGCCGTAGCTGATGGTTTGCAGGCGCGAGGCCGGAACGCCGCGCGAAATCAGGTATTCGCGCACGGCATTGGCGCGGCGCGCGCCGAGTGCGAGGTTGTATTCGCGGGTGCCCTGCTCGTCGGCATGGCCCTCGATGATGGCCAGATAGTCGGAATTGGTCATGAGCCACTGGGCCTGACCATCCAGAACCTGCATCGCCTGCGAGCTCAGCGTCGACTGGTCGACCTGGAACAGCACGCGGTCGCCGATGGCTTGCGCGAAATAGGCCGGGCTGGAGGGGTCGTTGACATCGCCAAGGCCGGTCGTGCCGATGCCTGATCCGCCCGCGCCATCATTGCCGCCGCCGAAGCGGTCGGGACGGGTGCAGGCGGTCAGGCCGAGGCTGGCGATCAGCAGCGCGACGGTCAGGTATCTGGTCATGGTGCAATCCTGTCTGATTATTGTGCTCGTTTGGCGTCACTTTACCACGGCTCGCGGCACTTGGAAACGGCGGCCCTGTCAGGGCTGCAACGGTCCCCAGGACGGGTCCGAGGCCGAACTCGGGGTCACGACCTGGCGCAGGTTGCGGCCCGACACGTCCACCGAATAGATCGACACCAGCCCTTCGGCTCCTTGCGTCTCGCGCGAGAACATCAGCACCCGCCCGTTGGGCGACCAGGTCGGGCCCTCGTCGAGGAACGAGGCGGTCAGCAGCCGTTCTTCGCTGCCATCGGTGCGCATGACCCCGATGTGGAAGCGTCCGGCATTCTGCTTGGTGAAGGCGATCAGATCGCCGCGCGGCGACCAGACCGGGGTGCCGTAGCGGCCCTCGCCCAGCGAGATCCGGCGCGGTTCGCCGCCATCTGCCGACATGATGTAGATCTGCTGAACGCCCGAGCGGTCGCTTTCGAACACGATCTGCGAGCCATCGGGCGAGAAGGACGGCGCGGTCTCGATCGAGGGGGCGGAGGTCAGCCGGGTATGCTGGCCGGTGGCCAGATCGGTGCGGTAGATATCGGTATTGCCGCCATTGATCAGCGAATAGATCACCTGCCGCCCGTCGCGCGAAAAGCGCGGCGAGAACGCCATCTCGCCGGCTTCGGTCGGCAATTGCTGGCGGCCGGACGTGGCGACATCGAGCAGGTAGATGCGCGGAAAGCCGGATTCGTAGCTGGTGTAGAGCACCCGGTCGCCCGAGGGCGAAAAGCGCGGCGCCAGCACGATGGAACCGGCATCGGTCAGGTACTGCACGTTGGCGCCGTCGTAATCCATGATGGCGATACGCTTGAGCCGGTTGTCCTTGGGGCCGGTCTCCGAAACAAAGACCACGCGGCTGTCAAAATAGCGCTGCTCGCCGGTGATGCGGCTGTAGACCTCGTCGGCCACCTTGTGCGCCATGCGGCGGAAGCCGGACACCGTGCCGACCATTTGCAGGCCCTCGCCAAGTTCGGCGCCCGAGAACACGTCGTAGAGGCGGAACTTGACCACCAGCTGGTCGCCCGAGGTCGAAACCGCGCCGATGATCAGCGCCTGGGCGTTGATCGCCCGCCAGTCGGCATAGGCGACCGGGGCGGCAAAGGACGTGACCTGCGAGATGAAGGCAGAGGGCGGGATCTGGCGGAACAGCCCGGTTCCGGCCAGATCATCGGCCACCACCCGCGCCAGATCGGCGGTGATCATCTCGGACCCGGCGGTCTCGGGCAAGAAGCTCGGCAGCGCGAAGGGCAAGGGCTCGATCACACCTTCGGTGATGGTGATCCGCAGCGGCCCCTGCTGGGCGCTCGCGGCGGGGGCCAGCAGCAGCAGAGCCGCCAGGATCGGGCTCAGAAGGAATGTCAGGGTCTTGAACATGGTATCCTCATATCTTCGCGCGGTCGGGGCTGGCTCCGCCGATCGGTCAGGTTCGTCAGTACTGAATTTCGGCGGGCTTCGGAAGCCACGGTTTTGGCATCTGGGTCATCTCAGGCGCATCCCGGAGGGGTCGAAGGTCATCTCCACATCGCGCCACTGGTCATATTTGTCGATCGGCAGCACGTAGCCGGTGCGGCCGCCAAAACTCTGGCAGCGCAGGATGGCGCGCCGCGCCGCGCCGAAGGCGGTGTTGATGGCGGCCTGATCGCCGCCTGAGCCATCCGTCAGCCGCACATCGCCGACCACGCGCCCGTCGGTCCCCAGCGAAAAGGCCACGGTGATGGTGACCCCGGTGGAAAGCGAGCCGACATCGACGTTCCAGCACTGGCTGACCGCGATGCGGAAGCTCTCGGTCTCGGCCCCCGTCATCGGCGGGCCGGACTGGCCGCTGGGCGCCGGGGTCGATGCGGCGGCGGCCACGGCGGCCGCGACGGCGGCGGCGGTGGCATCATCGGGCTCGGTCGCGGCCACGGCCTCGGCCGGCGGGGTCGCGGCCGCGGCGGGCCGGCTGGGCCGCGATTGCGGGCGCGACGAGGTCAGCGGCGCGCCGGACGGGGTCTCGGCCTCGGTCACGATCTCGGTGGCGGCTGCCTCGGGCGAGGCGGCCTCCGACGGCTGCTCCACCACCTCGGCCTCGGCCGGCTGGTCCGGTTCGGCGGCCTCGGTCACGACATCGGAGATGTTGGCGTCCGGCGGCGGCGGCGCCACCGGGGTCGGGGCCACCCGGTCAGAGGGCCGCGGCTGCGGGCGCGGGCTCGGGGGCAGGTCGGGCGCGGCGGCGGCCTCGGGCAGCGACAGCGGCTGGTCGGGCGCCGGGGCCACTTCGGCCACCGGCGATGTCTCGGGCAGCGGCGGCGGTGGGGTCTCGTCGGCGGGGGGCGTTACTTCGGCGGGCGGCGCCACATCGGGGGCCACGTCGGCCTCGGCGGTGATCGGGGGCGCGGCCTCGTCGATCACCGGCTCGGCCAGAGCAGGCGGCGTGTCGGTGGTCACGTCCGGGGTGCTGGCGGCAACGATCTGGGCAAACTCGTCGCCCGACACCACGGTGACCGATGTCACCTGGAAATCCAGCGGATCATGGCTGAGTTCCCAGCCGATGATCAGCCACAGGATCAGCAACAGATGGCTGACCCCCGAGATGATGCTGCCCGGAGTCCTCACCGGCCTGCCCTTAGCCGCCGGTTCCGGCGGAGGAACCCGTGTCGATATCGGTCACCAGACCGATATTCGAGAACCCGCCGCGGTTCAGCAGCCCCATGACCTCGGCCACGGTGCTCCAGTCATTGGCGCCGTCAGCGCGCAGGTAGATGCGGTCGCTGGTGCGCTCGGCGGCGATGGCGACAAGCTTGCTCACCAGGTCTTCGCGGCTGGTCTCGGTGTTCTGGATCGACAGGGTGCCGTTGGCGGTGATGGTCACCGTCAGCGGTTCTTCCTGATCGGTGGGCAGCGCGTTGGCCTGGGTCTTTGGCAGCTCGACCGGCACGCCGACCGTCATCAGGGGCGCCGCGACCATGAACACGATCAGCAGCACCAGCATGACATCGACAAAGGGGGTGACGTTGATCTCGGACATCGGCACGGCGCGGCCCCGCCGCCGCCGGCGTCCGCCGCCGCCGCCTGCCCGCTTGATGACACCGGCGGCCATGTCAGTTATCCAGCTGGCGCGACAGGATGGTGGCGAACTCGTCCGCGAAGGCCTCGTAGCCGGCGACGATCCGGTCGCTGTCGGACGAGAGCTTGTTGTAGAAGATCACCGCCGGAATGGCGGCCAGCAGGCCGAGCGCGGTGGCCAGCAGCGCCTCGGCGATGCCGGGGGCGACAACGGCGAGGCTGGTATTCTGCTGGGCCGCGATCTCGATGAAGGCGTTCATGATGCCCCAGACGGTGCCGAGCAGGCCGACGAAAGGCGCGGTCGAGCCCACGGTCGCCAGCACCGGCAAGCCGCGCTGCAAGGTTCCGGCCTCCTTGGCGATGGCCACGTCCATCGAGCGGTCGATGCGGGCCTGTGCGCCCGCGATCAGCCCGCCGTCATTGCGGTGCGATCGTCGCCATTCGATCATGCCGGCGGCAAAGATCTTTTCCGATGGCCCCTTGGGTGTGGCGCCGATCTGGTCAAACAGCCCGTCCAGCGGCTCGCCCGACCAGAAGGCGTGGTCAAAGACCCCGGCCTCGCGCCGTGCGGCGCGATACTGGATGGCCTTGTCGATGATGACGGCCCAGCACCAGATGGATGCCAGCACCAGCAGCAGCATGACCAGCTTGACGGTGAGTGTTGCGCGGGCAAACAGGGCCCACATCGTGTAGTCGGTTGCTATTTCCATTGACCTGCTCTTTTTCTGTCCGGCCACGTTCGGGCTGCGGTTGCGCCGGGTTTACCCGATTTGCAAGCAGAAATCCAATGCAACCGGGCGCCAGCGGCACTCCGGCCGTGCAATAATCAGTGGATTTCTCGGCGGAATACCGCCGGAAGCCGGGTGGCATGGCCGGTTTCACCCAGCGCAATCAGCGTCACATGGGCGTCAAACAACAGGTCCGGCCCGCGCCAGACCGTTTGCCGCAGCACCAGCCGGGCGCCGGTGACCGCCTCTGTCTCGGTCCTGACCACCAGTTCGTCGTCGAAGCGGGCCGGCATCAGGTAATCGGCCTCGATCCGGCGCACGGCAAAGACCGTGCCGCTTTCGGCCTTGAGCCGGACCTGATCGATCCCCAGTTCGCGCACCCATTCGCTGCGGGCGCGCTCGATGAAGCGCAGGTAGTTGGCGTAGTAGACGATACCGGCAAGGTCGGTGTCCTCGTAATAGACCCGCAGGCCGAATGTGTGGCTCATGCGCTTACCCTTGCCCGAACAGGTCCGTCTGCGATCTGGGCGCGTCGAGCCCCAGATGCCGCCATGCCAGCGCCGTCAGCAGCCGTCCGCGCGGCGTGCGCTGGATCAGGCCCTGTTGCAGCAGGAACGGCTCGATCACTTCCTCCAGCGCGTCGCGGCTTTCGGAGAGCGCGGCAGACAGGGTTTCAACGCCCACGGGGCCGCCGCCATAGGCCTGCGCGATCAGCGTCAGGTAGCGCCGGTCGGCACCGTCCAGCCCCAGATGATCGACCCCCAGCCGGGTCAGCGCCAGATCGGCGATCTGCTGGCTGACGCGCCCGTCGCCCTCGACCAGCGCGAAATCCACCACCCGCCGCAACAGGCGTCCGGCAATGCGCGGGGTGCCGCGGGCGCGGCGGGCAATCTCGCGCGCGCCGGCTTCCTCGGCCGGAGCGCCCAGCATCCGCGCGCCGCGAATGACGATTTCATACAGCTCGGCGTCCGAATAGTATTGCAGCCGCGTCGGGATGCCGAAGCGGTCGCGCAGCGGCGTGGTCAGGAGTCCCAGCCGCGTGGTCGCGCCGACCAGCGTGAAGGGTTGCAGGTCGATGCGCACCGTGCGCGCCGCCGGCCCCTCGCCGATCACCAGATCCAGCGCGAAATCCTCCAGCGCCGGGTAGAGGATTTCCTCGACGGCCGGGTTGAGCCGGTGGATCTCGTCGATGAACAGCACGTCGCGCGGTTCCAGATTGGTCAGGATCGCCGCCAGATCGCCGGCCTTGGCCAGAACCGGCCCCGAGGTCTGCCGGAAGCCCACCCCCAGCTCGCGCGCCATGATCTGCGCCAGCGTGGTCTTGCCCAGGCCCGGCGGGCCATGGAACAGCGTATGGTCCATCGCCTGTCCGCGCTGGCGGGCGCTTTCGATGAACACCCGCAGATTGGCCCGCGCCTCGGCCTGACCGATGAACTCGTCCAGCAATTGCGGCCTGAGCGAACGGTCGAGATCCTCGGGCTGCGGCTGCGGGCGGATGGTCGGGTCGGGGCTGTCCATGCGTCAGCCCTTCGGAGCCAGCAGCCGCAGCGCGGCGCGGATCAGCCCCGGCGTGGCGGCCTGCGGATCGTTTCCTGCGGCTTCGGCGACCGCCGCGGCGGCATCGCCGGGCGCGTAACCGAGGTTGACCAGCGCTGACAGCGCCTCGGCCTGCGCGCCGGGGGCGTTGGCAGGCTGCGACGGTGCGGGCTCGGCCCTCTCGATGACGTCGTCCCCGTCGGCTGGCGAAGGCCTGGCCCGTCCGCCGGACATCGACATCACCGACGGCGCCTTGTCCTTCAGCTCGTTGACGACCCGCTGCGCGGTCTTGGGGCCGATGCCCTTGGCGCGCGCTATGGCATTCCAGTCGCCCAGCGCGATGGCCCGGCTGACCCCGTCTTCGCCCAGCGCGCTCAGTATCGCCATCGACGCCTTGGCGCCCACGCCCTGCACCGTCATCAGCAGGCGGTGCCATTCCTTCTCGGCCAGGGTGGTGAAGCCGAACAGCTGCAACAGGTCCTCGCGCACCAGCAGGTCGGTGTAGAGCGCCACCGCCTCGCCGGCGCGCGGCAGGCTGGCCATCACCCGGTCCGAGACATGGACGATGTAGCCCACCCCGCGCACGTCGATCAGCACGTGATCGGCGCCCCGGTAATCGAGCCGCCCGGCCAGCCGTCCGATCATGCCTGCGCCCTCGCCAGTGCCCGGGCCAGATAGCCCGCCGATTGCAGATGATGGGCGTGACAGATGGCAATCGCAAGCGCGTCGGCCGCATCGGGCCCGGCCAGTTCGACCCCCGGCAGTTGCAGCCGCACCATATGGGCGACCTGCGCCTTGTCGGCATGACCGACGCCGACGACCGCCTTCTTGATCGCATTGGGCGCGTATTCACCCACCTCGATCCCGGCCAGGGCGGGAACCAGCATGGCGATGCCCCGCGCCTGCCCCAGCTTGAGGGTGCCGGCGCCATCCTTGTTGACGAAAGTCTGCTCGACCGCCGCGGCAACCGGGGCGTGGATGGCCAGAATCCGCTGAAGCTGGGTGAAAAGCGACACCAGACGCACCCCGAGATCGGTCCCGACCGATTCGCAAACGCCGTTGGCAACATGACTCAGGCGCGATCCGTCGACCGAAATCACGCCCCAGCCCATGTTGCGCAGCCCGGGATCAATGCCCAAAACGCGCATACTGCTCCCTCATGGTGTTGTTCTTGCCACAGGACTAGCACAAAACGCGAACACACGCCAAGTCCGAATGACAGCGGCTCCGCCACCATCTTGCCGCAATCCCGGCCTGAAAGCGGCAGCCGGATACCGGTTCGCGACGTTTTGACCGCTTTCGCGACCCCCCGCTGACCCCCGGCTGACCCCTTGGATTTCCGGAACCAAGCGACATGCAATGGTCGCATATGACCCATGCACAGAATGCACTGGCGGCGGCGCATCTTCGCTCCTATTTGCTGGTCATCGAACAACCGCTGCACTGCAGCAACCGCATAGAAGGAACCCGGTCATGACCGTCATCGACACCACCCGCACCCTCCCGACCGCTGCGCCGGTCCTCGCCCGCCTGTTCTCGACCGTCAACGCGCTGTTTGGCGCTCTGGCCGACTGGAACGATGCCCGCATCACCCGCAAGTCGCTGTCGCGCCTGTCGGCACGTGAGCTGGACGATATCGGCCTGACCTATGGCGATATCGACGAGATCGTCGCCCGCGGCGGCCGTTTCTAAGAGACGATCGGGCGGCACCGGCCGTCCGGACAAACGAAAGGCCGCGCGGGATCGCCCGCGCGGCCTTTTTGTTTGCAGCGAAGGGGTCAGCGCAGCAGGTTGTCCAGCTGCGCGGCCGCCCAGAGCGAGGCAGGCTCGGGCTGCATGACCCATGCACCGGCCTGCTCGGCCCAGTTACCCTGGTTCAGCGCATCGAGCCGGTCCTGATAGGTGGCCGGGCCAAGTTGCTGATAGAGCCCCGCCTTGAGCAGGAGGCCCGCCGCCAGAACCAGCAGCAGCCCCTTGAGCGGAAAGCTCGGTGTATGAACCAGCCCGCGCGGGCTGCGCATGATCAGGCCGTCGGAGCCGACCCTGTAGACCACGCCGCGCGACATGCGCGAGTTGCGCCGCGCGATATGGCGCAGGCGGCTTTCGAATTGCAGTTGGCTCCGGTCCATGCAGACACCCAGTAAGCGAGGCCCCCACCTCACAATGTCCAAAATGGTCCGGAAATGTGGCTTTTTCCAGACTTTTCCGACAATTGCCCTATTTGCGCTGCAGTGTGAGGGTGCTCCAGTCAACAATCTCTTCATGGTGCACGGTATTGAAGCCATGGCGTGAATAAACCGCCAGAATCTCTGCCGCCTGTTCGTTGAGCAGGCCCGACAGAATCGCATAGCCGCCGGGTGCGGTGTTGCGGGCCATGTCGGGGGCGAGCGCAATCAACGGCCCCTTGAGGATATTGGCGAAGACCAGATCGAATGGCCCCGCTCCGGCGAATTCGGGCGCGTCGAAGCCCGCAGACTCGACACAGATCAGCCGATCCGCCAGCCCGTTGGCCGCCGCATTGGCCGCCGCAACCTCGACCGCGACCGGATCGATGTCGCTGACCATGACCGGGGCCTCGGTCAGATGCGCCGCCGCCATGCCCAGCACCGCCGTGCCGCAGCCGATATCGGCGACCCGGCTGAAGGTCACGCCCTGGTTGGCCAGCCGGTCAAGCGCCCGCAGGCAGCCCAGCGTGGTGCCGTGGTGGCCGGTGCCAAACGCCATCGCAGCCTCGATCAGGAGCGCGATCCGGCCCAGCGGCACCTTGTCGGCATCGTGGCTGCCATAGACAAAGAACCGCCCTGCCTCGACCGGCGCCAGTTCGCGCCGGACATGGGCGACCCAGTCGGTCTCGGGGATCTCCGAAACGACGAAGGCCCGCGCGCCATGCACGGCTGCCAGCAAATCCAGCGCCACGCCGTCCGGCCGCTCGATGAAATAGGCGCCGACCTCCCAGAGGCCCGAGCCGTCCTCGATCTCGGTGACGCCGACGCCGGTCGGCGCCGGGTCCAGATCTTCAAGCGCCTCGGCCAGATCCTCGGCCGCGACATGGCCGGGCACGGTGGTCAGGGCTGAATAGGTGATCATGGCAGGCTCCGCGTTGGGGTGGGGCGGGTTAGATCGGATTGCCCGCCAGCGTCAACCGCTCTCAGGCCCCGGTGCCGATCGGACAGGTCACGCCGGTGCCGCTGATGCCGCAATAGCCGTCGGGATTCCTGGCCAGATATTGCTGGTGATAGTCCTCGGCAAAGTAGAACGGACCGGCGGGCAGGATCTCGGTGGTGATCGGCCCATAGCCCTGCGCCGCCAGCCGCGGCGCGAAGGCATCGCGCGAGGCCTGGGCCGCGTCGGTCTGCGCCTGACCGGCGGTGTAGATGCCGGAGCGATACTGGGTGCCCACGTCATTGCCCTGCCGCATGCCCTGGGTGGGGTCGTGGTTTTCCCAGAATACCTTGAGCAGGTCGTCATAGCGGATCACGCCGGGGTCAAAGACCACGCGCACCACTTCGTTATGTCCGGTCGCGGCGCTGCAGACCTCCTTGTAGGTGGCGTTCGGCGTGTAGCCTCCCGAAAAGCCCACCATGGTCAGCCAGACGCCCGGCAGTTGCCAGAAGATCCGCTCTACCCCCCAGAAACAGCCCATGCCGAATACCGCGACCTCATGTCCCTCCGGCACGTCCAGCGTCAGCGGGCGGCCGAAGACGAAATGCTCCGGCGCGGTCTCGATTGCCTGGGGGCGGCCCGGAAGGGCGGCATCTGCGGAAACCATCTGGGTCTTTCTCGATGTGAGTGCGGAAAACATGGCGTCTCCTCTGGCGATATCTGCCGCAACATATAGGGCGGCGCGGGGCCGGGCGCTACTGGGTCGCCTGCGCGGGCCGGCGCCCGAGCACGGTTTCGTGACCGGGCTCGGGGTGGCGCGGAATGAGCAGGGTAAAGAGAAACGATACCGCCGCCATCACCGCCGCAAACTCGAACACCAGCGCGGGCGAGATCAGCCACAGATAGCCAAGGCTTGCCGGCAGGAACACGGCGGCGATGTGGTTGATGGTGAAGGCCACCGCCGCCGTCGGGGCGATATCGGCCGGATCGGCGATCTTCTGGAAATAGGTCTTGAGCGCGAAGGCCAGCGAAAAGAACAGGTGGTCCAGCACATAGAGCGTTGCCGCCAGCACCACCCCCCAGCCAAAGTGATAGATGCCGCCATAGGCCAGGAACACCAGCGTCAGGCCGCCATATTCGATCAGCATCGCCAGCCGCTCGCCCGAGCGGGCAACCAGCCGCCCCATCAGCGGAGCGACCACCATGTTGGCCACCAGGTTGATGGTGAAAAGCGCCGTCACCTCGTGCACATCGAAGCCGAACCGCTCGACCATCATGAAGCCCGCGAACACCACGAAGATCTGCCGCCGCGCCCCCGACAGGAACTGCAACAGGTAGTAGAGCCAGTAGCGGCGGCGCAGGATCATCTGGCGGTTCTGCGGGTGCGAGGCCTCGAATTGCGGGTAGGCCAGCATGCAGAACAGCGCCACCGCCGCCGTGAAGCCGCCCGACACCATGAACACGAAATTGTAGCTCAGATCAAAGGTCTTCCAGGTGAACACGATCAGCAGGTAGGCCACCAGCGTCGCGGCGGCCCCGGCCGAAACGATCCAGCCCAGCGTCTGGGGCGCGCGCTTCTTGTCGATCCATTGCAGCTGCAGGCTCTGGTTGACGGTCTCGAAGTAATGGAACCCGATCGAGGACAGCATGGTGATGGTCAGGATGCCGCCCATCGAGGGGAAATGCGCGGTGACGGCCGTGGCGCAGCCCAGCAGCGCCAGCGCCACCAGCCCCAGCACCTGTTCGCGCATGAACAGCAGGATGGCGATCACCCCGACGGCCAGAAAGCCCGGTATCTCGCGCACCGTATGCAGCCAGCCGATATCGGAGCCGTTGAACCCCGCCGCATCGATCACCCAGTTGTTCAGGAGCGCCGACCAGGTCGAAAACGCGATGGGCATCGCCGCCGAAACCACGAACAGCAAGGTGACCGGTCTGCGCCAGAAGGGCATTTGCGCGGCGGCGGAGATCGGGGTGGTCATCGAGGCGGGCCCTTGCTGCAAGCCCAAGGCATAGCGCGCCTGTCCGCCCTAGGCCAGAGCCCGTGGCCGCCCTAGTAAAAGCTCTGCGGATCGATATCGATCGACAGGCGGAGCGCGGCGGGGAAGCGGAACTGCGCCACCCATTCGGCAAGGGCCGCCTGAATGGGCGCGGTCTTTTCCGCCTTGACCAGCAGCCGCACCCGGTGCCGGCCCCGGATGCGCGCGATTGGCGCGGGCGCCGGCCCAAAGACCTGCGCCCCGATCCGGCGCAGCGGGCCATCGCGCCGCGCCATGTCCTTGCCGAGGTCGAACACCTCCTGCACGTTGGGCGAGGACAGCACGATCCCGGCCATGCGGCCGTATGGCGGCACCCCGGCGGCGCGGCGCTCGGCGGCCTCGGCGCGCCAGAACGCCTCGTCATCGCCCGCCAGAATGGCGCGGATCACCGGATGCTCCGGCTGGTAGCTTTGCAGCAGCGCCGTGCCCGGCGCATCCGCCCGCCCTGCCCGCCCGGCCACCTGCCGGATCAGCTGGAAGGTCCGTTCGGCGGCGCGCAGGTCCGAGCCCTGCAG
>CAUJIU010000039.1 GCA_963205075.1 Pseudomonadota bacterium
CCTTGGCGATGTTGAAGGCGATGTTGGTGGCCAGCGAAGTCTTGCCCATCGAGGGCCTCCCGGCGAGAATCAACAGGTCGGAGCGGTGCAGGCCGCCCAGCTTCTTGTCGAGGTCGATCAGCCCGGTCGAGACCCCGGCCAGCCCGCCCTCGCGCTGATAGGCGGCGTTGGCGACGTTGACGGCATCGGTGACCGCGCGCAGGAAGCTCTGGAAGCCGCTGTCGGTCTGGCCCTGCTCGGCCAGCTTGTAGAGCTTCTGCTCGGCCTCGACGATCTGCTCGCGCGGCTCGCTGTCCACATCGACCCGCGCCGCCTTGCCCGAAATGTCGCGTCCCAGCCGGATCAGCTCGCGCCGCACCGCCAGATCGTAGATCATCTGGGCATAGTCGCGCGCCGCAAAGCCCGAAACCGCCGCACCGGCGATCCGCGCCAGATAGGCCGCGCCGCCCAGTTCCTTGAGGCCCTCGTCATCTTCGAGGAATGTCTTGAGCGTCACCGGCGAGGCCAGCGCATTGCGCGAGATGCGCGCGGCGGCGGTCTCGAAGATGCGGGCATGCACCGGCTCGTAGAAATGCTGCGGCCCGACGATGTTGGCCACCCGGTCGAAAATCTCGTTATTGGTGAGGATCGCGCCCAGAAGCTGCTGTTCGGCCTCGATCGAGGCCGGCATCGGCTCGGCGCTGATCTCTTCCGTGCCCTTGGCCCTGAATGTCTTGATCTCACTCATGGCCGTTCTCTCCACCCTTGTCCCGCGCGCCCCGATGGCACCGCTCATATATCCAAGGCCGCAGGGCGAGCAAATTGTATAGTTCTGGGGATTGCCTGTGGATATCGGCGGCGTCGCCCATATTGGGGTCAGAGGGCGGCTCGCGTCAAGATATGGTCAGTCGCGCGCGGCGGACCAGCCGGCCGGATCGCGCAGATAGGCTTCGACTTCCGCCAGCGTCTGCGCGTCAAAGGCGCCGCGCGCCTTGGCCTCGGCCAGCACGTCCCACCAGGTGCACAGATGCATCAGCCGGACCCCATGATCGGCAAGGGTTTTTTCCACGCCCTCGAAAATCCCGTAGTAAAAGATCACCGCCGTGGCGGTGCAGGTGGCCCCGGTCGCGCGAATCGCGTCCACGAAGCTGAGCTTGGAGCCGCCATCGGTGGTCAGGTCCTCGACCAGCAGCACCCGCTGACCCTCGGTCATCACCCCTTCGATGCGGGCGTTGCGGCCATAGCCCTTGGGCTTCTTGCGCACATAGGTCATCGGCAGCGCCAGGCGCTCGGCCACCAGCGCGCCAAAGGGGATGCCGGCGGTCTCGCCGCCGGCGATGTTGTCAAAGGCCTCGAATCCCGCCTCGCGCAGGATGGTCACCGCCAGGAAATCCATCAGCACCGAGCGGATGCGCGGAAACGAGATCAGCTTGCGGCAGTCGATGTAAGTGGGCGCCTTCTTGCCGCTGGCATGGGTGAAGGGCTCGGCGGCGTTGAAATGGATGGCGCCGATCTCGATCAGCATTGCGGCCGTCAGCCGGGCGATTTCGTCTTTGGCGGGAAAGCTCGACGGGATCATGGCATTGTCCTTGTGGGGCAGGGCGGCGCGTGGTCAGGCCTCGACGCGCCAATGCAGCGGAAAACCGGGGTCAAAGGTGGTGACGGGGCCATCGCCGGTCTCGATCTGCGGCGGGTAGGCGACGGGCGCGCCCTTGACCAGCGTCAGCTTGCGGTCGCTGCGCGGCAGGCCGTAGAACTTGGCGCCGTTGATCGAGACGAAGGCCTCCAGATCCTTGAGCCGGCCTGCGGCATCAAAGACCTCGGCCAGACAGGACAGCGTGTTGGTGGCGCTGAATATGCCCGCGCAGCCGCAGGGCAAGAGCTTGTTGGCGTCAGTATGCGGCGCGCTGTCGGTGCCCAGAAAGAAGCGCGGATCGCCCGACACGGCCGCCTGCACCAGCGCGATGCGATGCTTTTCGCGCTTGGCCACCGGCAGGCAGTAGAAATGCGGCCGGATGCCGCCGGCCAGAATGTGGTTGCGATTGATGATCAGGTGATGGGTGGTGATGGTCGCGGCCAGGTCCTTGTGGGTGTCGCGCACGAAATCCACCGCGTCTTCGGTGGTCACATGCTCCATCACGATCCGCAGGCCCGGCACCTTGCGCCGGATCGGCTTGAGCACCCGGTCGATGAACACCGCCTCGCGGTCGAAAATGTCGACCGCCGGGTCGGTGACCTCGCCATGCACGCAGAGCGGCATGCCGATCTCGGCCATTCTTTCCAGCACCGGGCGCACCTTGTCAAAGTCGCGCACGCCCGAGGCCGCGTTGGTGGTGGCGCCGGCCGGATAGAGCTTGACCGCCGTGGCGATGCCCTGGGCATGGGCGCGGGCCACATCCGCCGGGTCGGTCTCCTCCGTCAGGTAGAGCGTCATCAGCGGCTGGAAGGCCGCGCCTTCGGGCAGGGCCGCGAGGATGCGGTCGCGATAGGCGCCGGCCTGCGCGGCGGTGACCACCGGCGGCACCAGGTTGGGCATCACCAGCGCGCGGGCGAAGTGCCGCGCGGTTTCCGGCAGCACCGCCCGCAGCATCGCGCCGTCGCGCAGATGCAGGTGCCAGTCGTCGGGCCGGGAGATGCTGAGGCGGGTGATCGGCGCAGAAGTCATGGCGCCCGATTACACGCTCGCAGGCGGCGTGAAAAGCATCCTTGCGGCGGTGGCTTGCACATTGGCCGGCAGCACCCGATATTTGCAGGTGACAGAAATGCTCGGAGGCACCCCATGCTCGGTTTCATTCTCGCCCTCGGCGCCGGTTTCCTGACCCCCCATGTCGAGGATCAGGTCGCGCGCCCCGTGGCCAAGGCGATCAAGGGCCTGGTGGACATTCCCCAGGGCGAGATGCGGGCCCTGTCCTTCATCCTGATGATGACCGCCGCCGCCGCGCTGGCCTGGCTGCTGGGGGCGCAGGTCTCGGCCCTGTGGTTCATGATCGGGGGCGCGCTGGGATTTGTGGCGGTGCGTCTGGTTGCCGGCCTGAGCAAGAAGGCCGGGCGCAGCGACGACTGACCTACTGGGCGGCGTCCGAGAGGTAGCCTTCGGATTGCAGCTCTGCCAGCCGGTCCGCGAAGGGCGGCTTGTCGAAACGCGCCGCCGCGTAGCGGCACAGGCGCGCGGCCAGCAGCGGATGGCCGCTGCGGTTAAGCTGGTTCAGCACGCCGCGCAGATAGCTGTAATTCTCGCGCCGTGCCCGCCACAGCTGCGCAAAGCGCAGCGATGACAGGCTGCCCGCCATCGCCGCCTCGATGACCGGCGCCAGGATCTGCATCTGGTCCAGCGCCACGTCCAGCCGCCAGCCAAGGCGCGGACAGGCCAGCCGCGTCACGTTGGGCCGGCGAAACAGGGCGGCATGCATCGCATCCATCATCGGGCCGGGGTCGAGCAGCACGAAGGCCTGGTCGGCCGCCTCGATCATGTCGGGGGCAAAGCCGTAGCGGCTGTTGAAATCGGTGCGCCGTGCGGGACGGAAGCGGTTGTCCCAGCCGGCATAGGCGGGGTCGAGCGTGGCCTGCGGGCGAATCGCCACCACCCGCGCGCCCGGGGCCGCCACCGAATAGGCCGCCGCCGCATAGCCGCCGGCATGGGCGCCGTAAAACACCACCTGGTCGAAATCCTCGAAGAAGCCGTCATCGGTCAGCCGGTCGAAATAGCCGTAGATCTGCGGCTCGCGAAACCAGCTTTCGTCCTCCGACACGATGGTCAGGCTCGACCAGCCCAGCCGCTCGACAAAGCCGAAGCCGCGCGGGGCGCTGTCGGGGTTGAAGCGGCGGGCATGCTCGGCCGATTCGAAGCTGACCAGCAAGGACTTGCCGTGATCGATGAAGGCGGCCATGTGGCCGGCGCCCAGGGGCTCGAAATAGCCGTGCTCGTCAGCGATTTCCTGCAACCGTGCCGTCCAGGTGGCGGGGTCGAGGGCTGTGAGTTGGGCATCGAGATTCACGGGTCGTCCTTCAAGATGTTGGGTCAGCCAGACTAAGTCCCAGATTGGGGCAAGAATGGGCTGACGCCGTGCTGCTTTGAAGGAGTTTCAGTGATTCAGAAAAATGCCTGAAGCCCCGTCTGCGCCCGGCCAAGGATCAGCGCATGCACATCATGCGTTCCCTCGTAGGTATTCACCGTCTCCAGATTAACCATATGTCGGATGACCTGGAAAGCCTCCGAGATGCCGTTGCCGCCGTGCATGTCGCGTGACAGGCGGGCGACGTCGAGCGCCTTGCCGCAGTTGTTGCGCTTGATAAGGCTGACCATTTCCGGCGCGGCCTGGCTGTCCTCCATGAGCCGCCCGACGCGCAGGGCGGCTTGCAGCCCGAGCGTGATCTCGGTCTGCATGTTGGCGAGTTTCAGCTGGAACAGCTGGGTCTGCGCCAGGGGCTTGCCGAACTGCTTGCGGTCCAGCCCGTATTGACGTGCCGCGTGCCAGCAGGCCTCGGCCGCGCCCATCACCCCCCAGGCGATGCCGAAGCGCGCCCGGTTGAGGCAGCCGAACGGCCCCTTGAGCCCCTCGACGCCCGGCAGCAGCGCGTCTTCGCCGACTTCGACATTCTGCATCACGATCTCGCCGGTGACCGAGGCGCGCAGGCTCAGCTTGCCTTCGATCTTGGGGGCCGACAGGCCCTTGGTGCCCTTGTCGAGCACGAAGCCGCGGATCTTGCCGCCATGGGCCTCGGACTTGGCCCAGACGATGAACACATCGGCAATCGGCGCATTCGAGATCCACATCTTGGAACCGTTGAGCACGTAGCCGCCGGCGGATTTCTTTGCCGTGGTCTTCATGCCGCCCGGATCGCTGCCGGCATCCGGCTCGGTCAGGCCGAAACATCCGATCAGCGTGCCCGCCGCGAGGCCGGGCAGGTATTTCTGCCGCTGCGCCTCGGTGCCATAGGCATGGATCGGATACATCACCAGGCTCGACTGCACCGACATCATCGACCGGTAGCCCGAATCGACCCGCTCGACCTCGCGCGCCACCAGGCCATAAGTGACATAGCCCGCGCCCAGGCCGCCGTATTCCTCGGGGATGGTGACACCCAGCAGGCCGGCCTCGCCCATCAGCGGGAAGATCCCCGGATCGGTCACTTCGTCGCGGTAGGCGGCGGTCACGCGCGGTTGCAGCACGTCCTGCGAGAAGGCCTGCGCGGCATCGCGCAACATGCGCTCGTCTTCGGTCAATTGGGTTTCGATCAGAAACGGATCAGCCCAGGTGAAAGATCCAAGATCGGGGCGGTTGTCGGCCAAGGCTTTTCTCCTTCGCTAGGCGTTGCATCCGCTTCTAATCCGGTTCGGGGGGGATTCAAAGGCCACCCGGACGCGATATGTCGGCCGCGACCATGCTTGGCCTTGACACAAAGGCCTTCGCGCGGCGACCCTTGGCTATCGGTCCGGCTGCGGCGGACCTGTGCAAATCAGTTTGTGGAGAGAGACATGTTGAACAAGATCCAAGCCGTGCTGCTCGCGCTGGCAACCGTCGCCGCGTCGCCTGCCATTGCCTGCCCCAACTGGCAGTCCGCGCCGAGTTTTGGCACGCTGACCCTGAATGCGGGATTCCAGCCCGATCCGATCTCCTACAACATCACCGCCGGCGGCACGACCGACCTGCGCCGCTGCTTCTCGACCGGCGAGTCGGGCTATGTGACCAACCGCCCGGATTTCGATTTGCACTGGGGCGGCAGCTCGCGCCAGCTGACCATCGCCGTGCAGGCCAACGCCGATGCGGTGCTGCTGGTCAATGCGCCGGACGGGTCGTGGTATTACAGCGACGATTATCGCGGCACCAACCCGGCCATCACCTTCATCAACCCGCAGCAGGGCCTGTATGATATCTGGATCGGCAGCTATGACGGGTCGCGCCGCAACCCGGGCCTGCTGATCTTTACCGAACTCGGCTGGTAGGCCACGCGCCGGACCCTCCGGCGAGGCAAATTTCATGTCGGCCCGGCTGCATGATGGCCGGGCCCGACGGTGTTTTCGGACTTAATTCGGCGTCGATCCGTCGTGTTATTGCATGACAAGGCCCGATCACGCATCTGGGGCAGGTGGGTTTGGCATTGCGCCGGGCCCGTTTGAACTCGCCCGATCCTGACCCGATCCCGAAAGGACGCAAGATGACCTCCAGGACCCTGAGCCGCACTACCGCATTGCTGACCAGCCTCACTCTGGCGCTGCCGCAGGGCGTGCTGATCGGACCTGCACTGGCGCAGGACCAGACCATCCTGATGCTTTGCCTCGACATGTCCCTGCCGCCCTGTCCGCCGGGCGAGCCGATCGACGGGACACCCACCCCGGTCAGCGATCCCGAAGCCGCCCTGGCCGCAGCCGCGGATCTGACCGAGATCCGGATCCAGGCCGCTGAAGCCGAGGCCGCCGCCGCCGAAGCTGCCGCAGCGGACGCCGCTGCCGCCGAGGCCGCCGCCGCTGAGGCCGCCGCCGCAGAGGCCGCCGCTGCTGAAGCCGCTGCCGCCGAAGCTGCCGCCGCCG
>CAUJIU010000040.1 GCA_963205075.1 Pseudomonadota bacterium
TCCGCGACCCCGAGATCTACACCTCGCAGATCTACTCGACCGCGCTGGGCGGCGGCATGTCCTCGCGCCTGTTCCAGGAAATCCGCGAGACGCGCGGCCTGTGCTACTCGATCTTCGCCCAGGCCGGCGCCTATGAAGATACCGGCATGACCACGATCTATGCCGGCACCTCTGCCGCGCAGATCAAGGATCTGGCCGAGCTTACGGTCGACGAGATGCGCCGCATCGCCAGTGACATCACCCCGGCCGAAGTGGCCCGCGCCCGCGCCCAGATGAAGGCGGGGCTGCTGATGGGGCTCGAAAGCCCGTCATCGCGGGCCGAGCGGCTGGCGCGGGTGCTGTCGATCTGGGGCCGGGTCCCGACCATCGAGGAAACCATCGCCGAGATCGAGGACGTGACCACCGGGCTGGTGCGCGACTTCGCCATCAAGACCCTGTCCGGCCCCGCACCCGCACTGGCGCTCTACGGGCCGGCCGAGGCCGCACCCGGCTTCGAGGCCCTGCGCGACCGGCTGGTTGCCTGATGCTGGGGGGGCGGCGCGGAGTTCGGCTTGAAACCGGGCGCCTGACGCTGCGGACCCCCACGCATTCGGACTATTCCGCCTGGGCGTCGCTCCGGCACGAAAGCCGCGATTTCCTGACCCCCTGGGAGCCGACCTGGGCGGACGATTGCCTCAGCCGCCGCACCTTCACCTCGAGCGTCTACTGGTCGCGCCGGGCCACCAGGGACGGGTCGGCGCTGCCCTTGCTGATCTTCCGGCGCGAGGATGCGGAGCTTCTGGGGTCGATCACGCTCGGCAATATCCGGCGCGGCCCCGCCCAGGCCGGGACCACCGGCTACTGGATCGGCAAGCCCTTCGCCCGGGAGGGCTACATGCGCGAGGCGGTCGAGGCGCTGGTGCACCACGCCTTCACCGTGCTGGACCTCAGCCGGATCGAGGCCGGATGCCTGCCGGAGAACCTGCCCTCGCGCCGGCTCCTGGAAAGCTGCGGCTACAAATACGAAGGCGTGGCCCAAAGCTACCTTCAGATCAACGGGCGTTGGCGCAACCATGTGCTCTATGCCAATCTCCGCCATGACCGTCGCGGCAAGACCGATGCCGGCTGAGCCGCGCCAGACCGGATGCAGATGCTGAACCCGCCAAGCCCCGAGCTTCTCGACCGCCTGCGCGCCCGCCTCGGGCCCGCGGCTTTCCGCGACCCGGCCCCCTACATGACCGAGCCGCGCGGGCGCTGGCAGGGCCGGGGCCAGGTGATCGCCCCGGCCAATGCCGACGAGACCGCCGTCATTGTCCGCGCCTGCGCCGAAGCCCGGGTCGGCATCGTGCCCTATGGCGGCGGCACCGGGCTGGTCGGCGGGCAGGTCCTGTCCGAAGGGCCGGAACCGATCGTGCTGTCGGTCGAGCGCATGGCGCAGATCCGCGAAACCCTGCCGCGCGAAAACGTGCTGATCGCCGGGGCCGGCGCCATCCTGGCCGATGTCCAGTCCGCGGCCGAAGCGGCGGGGCGGCTCTTTCCGTTGTCGCTCGGCTCCGAAGGCTCGGCGCGCATCGGCGGCCTGATGTCGACCAATGCCGGTGGGGTCAACGTGCTGCGCTACGGCACGGCGCGCGCGCTCTGCCTCGGGCTGGAGGCGGTGCTGCCCGACGGCTCGGTCTGGAACGGGCTGACCCGGCTGCGCAAGGACAATACCGGCTACGACCTGCGCGACCTGCTGATCGGGGCCGAGGGCACGCTCGGCATCATCACCGCCGCGGCATTGCGGCTATACCCCCGCCCCGCCGCGCAAGGCGCCGCCATCCTCGCCGTGCCGTCGCCCTCCGCCGCGCTCGACCTGCTGGCGCTGGCGGGCGAGCAGCTGGGCGAGGTCATCTCGGCCTTCGAGCTGATCCACCGGCAGGGGATGGATTTTCTGGCCGAGGTCGGCCCGAAGGTCACGCCGCCCTTCGCCGACCAGCCCGACTGGATGGTGCTGATCGACCTTGGCCTGCCGGCCGGCCCCCCGGCCACCGACCTGCTCACCGATCTGTTCGCCGCCGCCGCCGAGCGCGGTCTGGTCACCGACGGGGTCATCGCCCAGTCGCAGGCCCAGCGCGCCGCCTTCTGGTCGATCCGCGAGGCCATCCCCATCGCCAACAAGCGCATCGGCTCGATCTCCTCGCATGACATCGCGCTGCCGCTGGGGCGCATCCCCGACTTCATCGCCGAGGCCGGGCACGCCATCGCCTCCATCGGCGCCTTCCGCGTCAACTGTTTCGGCCATCTGGGCGACGGCAACCTGCATTACAACATCTTCGCGCCGCCGGGCGCCACGCGCGACGCGCACGAGGCGGACCGCGCCCGCATCCAGCGCAAGGTCCATGACATCACCCACCAGATGGGCGGCTCCTTCAGTGCCGAACACGGCGTCGGCCGCCTCAAGACCGCCGACCTTGAGCGCTACGCCGATCCCGCCCGCCTGGCCGCCATGCGCGCCATCAAGGCGGCGCTGGACCCGGCAGGCATCATGAATCCCGGCGCGGTGCTGCGCGGGCGCTGACTCCCCCTTCATTTTGGCAAAAATACCTCCGCCGGAGGCCGCGACCCGTCAGGGTCGCGTCTGGGTCGCGTCAGGGTCGCCTCTGGGTCGTATCAGGCGCCCTCAAAGGCGCAGAGCGTATGGACCGCCATGCCCAGCCGTTCCAGCAGGCGCCGCCCGCCCAGTTCCGGCAGGTCGATCACGAAGGCGCAGCCGACCACCTGCGCC
>CAUJIU010000041.1 GCA_963205075.1 Pseudomonadota bacterium
CCGGCGACGGGGCCTTTCCCGCCTGCCGCCGGGCGCTGCACGCTGTCCCCGGACTGGCCGAAGCGATTGTCGAGGCGGTCGAGCGCCGGGCGGTGCCGTTTCTGGGGATCTGCGTCGGCATGCAGATGCTGGCGACCCTTGGGCACGAATACGAGGAAACCCCCGGCTTCGGCTGGATCGACGGCGAGATCACCCGCATCGCGCCGCAGGACAAGGCGCTCAAGGTGCCGCATATGGGCTGGAACGATCTGGTGATTTCTCCCCAAGCCGCCGGGCATCCGGTGCTGGAGGGGATCGAAACGGGCGATCACGCCTATTTCGTCCATTCCTACCACATGACGGTGCGCAACCCCGCGCAGCGTCTCGCGCATGTCGGTTACGGCAGCGAGATCACGGCCATCGTTGGACGTGACAACATCATCGGCACCCAGTTCCATCCCGAAAAGAGCCAGTCGGCCGGGTTGCGGCTGATTTCCAACTTCCTGAGGTGGACACCATGACAGAACGCCCCGCTCCCGGATTGCAGTCGAATCTCGGGCAGGTGGGGCTGTTGCTGTCGCAGGTGTTTCTGGTGGGGGCGACGCTGGGGCTGACGCGCACGGTGGTGCCGGCGCTGGCCGAAAGCGAGTTCGGGGTCGCCAGGGGCTCGGTCCTGCTGCTGGCGAGCTTCGTGGTGGTCTTTGGACTGGTCAAGGCGGTGCTCAATTTCGTGGCCGGACAATGGTCCGACCGCATCGGGCGCAAGCCGGTGATGATCGCCGGCTGGGTGGCGGCGCTTCCGGTTCCGGTGATGATCTGGGCCGCCAGCGGCTGGGGCTGGATCGTCGCCGCCACGGTATTCCTCGGCATCAGCCAGGGGCTGACATGGTCGATGAGCCAGACCGCCAAGCTTGACCTGACCCGCGCCGAAGAACGCGGCCTGACCATGGGGCTGAACGAGTTCGCGGGCTATCTGGGCGTTGCCCTTGCGGGCGTGGCCACCGGCTATGCCGCACAGGCGCTGGGCGCGCGGCAGGGCCTCTTGATATTCGGCGCCGTGGTCATCGGCACGGGCCTGACCTGCGCGGTGGTCTGGATGCGCGAAAGCCGCCCCGCCCGTCCGGCGCAAGTCTCGCCCCGCCGGTCCACGGCTGCGGTCTTTGCGCAGATGACCTGGGGCGACCGGCGCTTTGTCGCCCTGGTGCAGGCGGGGCTGGTGGAAAAGTTCGTCGATGCGCTGGTCTGGATCCTGTTGCCGGTGTTTCTCTACCAGCGCGGGCTGGGGCTTGGCGCCATCGGCTGGGTCATCAGCGCCTATGGTATCACCTGGGGCGCGTTTCAGCTGGTTGCGGGGCCGCTCTCGGACCGGATCGGCCGCTTCTGGCCCAATGTCGGCGGCATGGTGCTGAGCGGCCTTGGCGTGGGGCTGATCCCGCTGGGCGACACGCTCTTGTGGTGGGCCGGTTCGGCGGGGCTGGCGGGTCTGGGAATGGCGCTTCTCTACCCCAACCTGTCGGCCGCCATTGCCGATCTGGCCGAGCCCGACTGGCGCGGCACCGCCATCGGCGTCTACCGGTTCTGGCGCGATCTGGGCTATGCGGTGGGCGCGCTGGCGCTGGGCCTGGCCGCCAGCTGGAGCGGTCAGCTGGAGGCGGCCTTCTACACTGTCGCTGTGGCCATGCTGGCCTCGGGCGGCGCGCTCTGGTTCTTCGGCTCCGAGACCCATCCGCGGCGCAAATGAAAAGGGCCCCGTCGCCGGGGCCCCGATCCGGTCGCTGGCACCAGACTCAGCCCTCGCGGGTCCAGGTCTGGCTCGAGCAGATCAGCCCGCCGGCAACGCAGCCGCGCAGCCGCAGCGTGTCGCCATCGAGATTGATCTTGCCGATGTAGATCTTGTTGTTGGACGGACGCCAGACGCTGCCGGCATATTCGCCCGCATCGCCGGGCACCATGTCGATCACGATCTGACGGCCATGGTTTGGCGAATCATATTCGCCTTCGGCGTTGAAGGAATGCTCGATGGTTCCGCAAAAAGCGGCGCCGCAGGGCACAATCAACACCAGCGCATAGGAGCCATCGTCAACTTCGGTGCGCCACATGCCCTCGAGCGGGTCGGCAAGTGCCGCACCGGCCGCAAGGATCATTCCAAAAACTGCGAGTGCTAGTCGTTTCATAATCGGGTCTCCTCCCAGGGAATGACGCGATTAGCGGTTGTTTTGCTGATTCCGACAAGGAGTAACGTTGGGTCGCGTTGCATCCCGCATGTCATCATGCCAAAGCACGGCGCGAAACCGCCCATGCGCCAACTTCCCGGAGCCGCCCCATGATCCTCTACCCCGCCATCGACCTCAAGGATGGTCAGGCCGTGCGGCTGGTGCATGGCGACATGGACAGCGCCACGGTGTTCTCCGATGACCCCGCCGCGCAGGCCCGCGCCTTTGTCGCGGCCGGATGCGAATGGCTGCATCTGGTGGACCTCAACGGCGCCTTTGCCGGCACGCCCGTCAACGCCGCACCCGTCGCCGCGATCCTCGCCGCCTGCAAGGTGCCGGTCCAGCTTGGCGGCGGCATCCGCGACATGGCGACGATCGAGCGCTGGCTGGATCAGGGGCTGGCACGGGTCATTCTGGGCACCGTCGCGGTCGAGAACCCAGATCTGGTGCGGCAG
>CAUJIU010000042.1 GCA_963205075.1 Pseudomonadota bacterium
TGTTCGGCCCTACTATGGCCCTACTAGTTCCAACGCGCCACCTGTAAGCGACTGGCTTTTAACGTCATTCACGAGCGGACCCGCTACTTACGAATGACGTGCTCTACCAGCTGAGCTACAGCGGCGTTCCGGCAAAAACCCGGCCACGGTGCCGCGTTTTCGGGGAAATCTGGTAGCGGAGGAGGGATTTGAACCCCCGACACGCGGATTATGATTCCGCTGCTCTAACCAACTGAGCTACTCCGCCAAGCCGCGTGCGAAGTAGGCGAGCGCCGCGGTCGCGTCAAGCCCAAAACGGGACCGGCGCCGCGGTTTCGCGGCGCGCGGCGGCTTGGCCCTTCCGTATCGCCGCGGCGGGCGCTACCACGGGCGGGGGATCACGCGGGGACGAAATGCCTGTGGCACTACTGGACAGATTGGCGGAAATCGTCGGCCCGGCGCAGGTGCTGACCGGGCCGGACTGCGCCAGATGGGCGGTCGACTGGACCGGCAAATATGCCGCCCAGCCGCTGGCCGTGGTGCGCCCGGCCAGCACCGCCGAGGTTTCCGGCGTCCTGCGGCTGGCCCACGAGACCGCCACGCCGGTCGTGCCGGTCTCGGGTCATACCGGGCTGACCGGCGGCGGGGCTGCGGGGGGCGCGCTGGTCCTGTCACTCGACCGGATGTCGGCCATCACCGAGATCAATGCCGCGGCCCGCACGGCGACCGTGGAGGCGGGCGTGATCCTGAGCCGGTTGCACGATGCGGCAGCCGCGCAGGACCTGGTGTTCCCGGTGACCTTCGGCGCGCGCGGATCGGCGATGATCGGCGGCATTCTGGGCACCAATGCCGGGGGGTCCAACGTGGTGCGCCATGGCAATGCCCGTGACCTCTGCCTCGGGCTGGAGGCGGTGCTGGCCGACGGGCGGATCGTCAACCTGATGTCGGCGCTGCACAAGGACAATTCGGGCTACAACCTGCGTCACCTGCTGATCGGGTCCGAGGGCACGCTGGCGGTCATCACCCGCGCGGTGCTCAAGCTGGCCGCCCGCCCCCGCGCCTATGCCACGGCAACCGTGGCGGTGCGGTCGCTGCCCGATGCGCTGGCCCTGCTCAACCGGCTGCGCGATGCCACCAATGGCGCGGTCGAGGCCTTCGAGCTGATGCCGCGCAGCTATATCGCGGGGCATCTGCAGGTGGTCAAAGGGGCCCGGCCCCCCTTTGCCGAGCCCCATGACTTCACCCTGCTGATCGAGGTCGCCGCCAGTTCCGACCGTGACGCGACGCCCCGGCCCGACGGGTCGATCCCCATTGTCGGGCTCTTGGAGGCCGAGTTGGCCGCGCTGATGGAGCGGGGCCCGGTGCTCGACGCGGTCATCGCCCGCACCGAGGCGCAGCGTCGCCAGATGTGGGAACGCCGCGAGGCCGCCGCCGAGATCGCCTTTGCCCGCGCCCCCATCATCGACACCGATATCGCGGTGGCGCTCGACAAGGTCGAGGCGTTTCTGGACGGCGCCGCCGCCGGGCTGGCGCGGCTCGACCCGAAGGGCGAGCCGTTCTACGTCTCGCATCTGGGCGACGGCAACATCCACTACAACATCTATCCCAGCCGCGACGATCCGGCGCTGGGCGACGCGCTGGTCGAGATGATCGAGGGCGTGGCCGTGGGCCTTGGCGGCTCGTTTTCGGCCGAGCACGGGGTTGGCCTGTCCAAGCTCAACACCATGCGCCGCCGCAAGGACCCGGTGGCGCTCGAGATGATGCGGGCGATCAAAGCGGCGCTGGATCCAAAGGGCATTCTCAACCCCGGCAAGGTCGTGCCGCGTGCTTGACCACATCGCCCGCCCCTTCCGGCTGATCCTGGCCAATCCCACCCTGTCCATGATCGCGGCGGCCTTCCTGCTGTTCGGCAGCCACGTCGCCTCGATCGGGCCCTACCAGTCGCTGATCGCGATCCGGCTGTTCGGGATCAGCGACGCGGCCTATTCGGCGATCATGGTCGTCGGGGTGCTGGTCTCGGTCAGCGCCTCGATCGGGGTCGGAATCATCACCGATCAGCGGCCGAGCCGGCGGATGATGGCGCTCTGGGCGGCGGCGGCGATCGTGGCCGGAGGCGCGCTGGTCGGCGTCAGCCGCAGCCCCGCCGCCTTCGTGGTCGCGCATCTGGTGTTCCTGCCGCTCAGCGGCTCGCTCTTCGGCCAGCTGTTCGCGGTGGCGCGTCTGGCAGCGAGCGAGTTCAGCCCGAAGGACCGTGACGCGATCATGGCGACGGTGCGGGCGATATTCGCCATTCCCTTCGTGCTGGTCCTGCCGCTCTGGGGCTGGGCGGTGGATGCCGGCCTGCCGCTCTGGGCGATCTATCCGGGCATCAGCCTGTGGGGGCTGGCGCTGGTCCTGCTCATCCTGCGCTACTGGCCAAGCGACAAGGTGGCGCACTGGAAAGAAACCCGCTCGGGCCTCGGTTTCCGCGCCTCGCTGTCAGAGCTGATGGCCCTGCCGGTCCTGATCCGGGTTTTCCTGGTCGGCGCCATCCATTCGGGCACCGCGCTGGGCGGGGTGCTGCTTGGCCTCTGCCTCGAACAGGTGCCGGGGCGCGGTACCGGCGATGTCGGCCAGTTCTTCGCGCTGTTCGTGGTGTTCGAGGTGATCGCCACGCTGACGGTGGGTTACTTCCTGAACTGGTTCCGCCGCCTGCACCTCATCGCCTTCGGGGCGCTGACCTACGCGGTCTTTCTGGTGCTGCTGCCGGTGCTGGCGCCGGGCCCCTATGTCTGGCTGCTGGTCCTGCCGGCCGGGATCGGCGGCGCGTTCATCTATGCGCTGGCCATTGCCTATCTGCAGGACCTGCTGGGGCAGCGCGCCGGGGCCGGATCATCGCTGATCGCCCTGCAACGGATCGCCGCCGACGGGCTGGCGGCAGTAGTGTTCGCGCTGGGGACATGGGCGAGCGGCTACGGCCTGGCGGCAACGCTGGGCGCCGCGGTCATGGTGCTGGCCATCGCCGCCACCATCCTTCTGGACCGGCAGCGCGCCGCTATTGCCTGAAGAAGTCGCGCCCGGCGCGCGCCAGCAGACGCCCGGCCATCGCGGTGCCCATCGCGGCACCGTCGGCGATGGGCCCCCGCGCCTCGTCGGCCAGAACCTCCGAGCCATCGGCCCGCAGGATCTCGCCCCGCAGGCGCAGGGTCTGGCCCTCCAGTTCGGCCAGACCGCCGATCGGGGTCTGGCAGGACCCGTCCAGCGCCGCCAGCAACGCCCGTTCCGCCGCCAGACGCTGTTCGGTCGGGGTGTCGTGAATGGCCGCCAGCAGGGCTGCGGCGCGGGCATCATCGGCGCGCCGTTCGATGCCGATCGCGCCCTGAGCCACGGCGGGCAGCATGTCCTGGGTCGAGATGGGGCTGCGCGGCACATCTGACAGCGCCAGCCGGTTGAGCCCGGCCATGGCCAGGAAGGTCGCCTCGGCCACGCCGTCCTGCAACTTGCGCAGGCGGGTCTGGACGTTGCCACGAAACTCGACGATCCGCAGATCGGGCCGCCGCGCCAACAGCTGCGCCCGGCGCCGCAGGCTCGACGTGCCGACAACCGCCCCCTCGGGCAGATCGCCGAACGCGCCGTGGCGCAGCGAGACAAAGGCATCGCGCACATCCTCGCGCGGCAGATAGGCGTCGATCAGCAGCCCGTCCGGCTGGTGGACCGGCATGTCCTTCATCGAATGCACGGCGATGTCGATGCTGCGGTCCAGCAGCGCATCCTCGATCTCGCGTGTGAACAGGCCCTTGCCGCCGATCTCCTTGAGCGGGCGGTCCTGCACCCGGTCGCCGGTGGTCTTGATCACCACGATCTCGAAGGCGTCGCCGGGCAGTCCGAATGCCGCCATCAGGCGGTCACGCGTCTCATGCGCCTGGGCCAGAGCCAGCAGCGAGCCGCGCGTGCCGATGCGCAGCGGAGAAAGCGGTGAGGGCAGGTCCATGGTCATGGCCCGGTTCTAGGCGGGGCCGCGACAAGAGACAACCGCATTGACATCGCGCCCCGCCCTTGAAACGAGACGCAGGCGAGAGGAGATGCCATGCCGAGCCAAAAGACCATCCTGCGCGCCCTTGCCGGCGAAACGCTTCCGGTGCCGCCGATCTGGATGATGCGGCAGGCGGGCCGCTACCTGCCCGAGTATCGCGCCACCCGCGACATGGCCGGCGACTTCCTGTCGCTGTGCTATACGCCCGAACTCGCCGCCGAGGTCACGCTGCAACCGATCCGGCGCTTCGGCTTTGACGCGGCGATCCTGTTTGCCGATATCCTGCTGGTGCCGCAGGCGCTGGGCCTAGACCTCTGGTTTGAAACCGGCGAGGGGCCGCGCCTGTCGACCGTGACCACAGCGAGCGATCTGGCGGAGCTGCGGCCGGTCTCCGATATCCACCAGACCCTGTCGCCGGTCTATGAAACCGTGCGCATCCTCGCCCGCGAATTGCCGCCAGAGACCACGCTGATCGGCTTTGCCGGCGCACCCTGGACCGTGGCCACCTACATGATCGCCGGGCGCGGCACGCCCGATCAGGGCCCCGCACATGCGCTGCTGGCGCAGGATCGCGCGACCTTTCAGGGCCTGATCGACCGGATCACCGAGGCGACAATCGCCTATCTGTCGGCGCAGATCGAGGCGGGCGCCGAAGTGGTCAAGCTGTTTGACAGCTGGGCCGGCTCGCTGACGGGGCGCGACTTCGACGATTTCGCGATTGCCCCGGCGCGCAAGATCACTGCCGCACTCAAGGCGCGGCATCCCGGCGTGCCGGTCATCGCGTTCCCGCGCGGCGCGGGCGAGCGGTTCGAGGGGCTGCACGCGGCCATCGGCGCCGACTGCATCGCGCTTGACGATGGCGTCAGCGCCGAATGGGCCGCGGCCCATGTCCAGCGCGGCGGCTGCGTGCAGGGCAACCTCGCCAGCCCCCACATGGTCACGGGCGGCAAGGCACTGATCGAGGCCGCGCGCGCGGTCCGGCTGGCCTTTGCGGGGGGGCCGCATATCTTCAACCTCGGGCATGGCATCACGCCCGACGCCGATCCCGCCAATGTGCAGCTGATGATCGACACGGTGCGCGAGCCGCTCTGAGCCGGCGGCTCAGGCGGCGGTCTTCCAGGCAAACCACACCGCGACCAGCGCCAGCGCCAGGGACAGCGCCCGGCGGACGAAGATGGCCCGCCGCTCATCGGTCAAGAGCACCTGCGCCGCGCCCGCCAGCGTGACGATCGAGGCATGGATCGCGGTGGCGACGGCCACGAATACCAGCGACAGGATCACCGCCTGCGTGGCCACATGGCCTTCGGGCGAGACAAAGCTCGGCAGGACCGCGACGTAGAACACCGCGGCCTTGGGGTTGAGCAGGTTGGTGATCAGCCCGCGGCGGAAGTAGAGCGCATAGCTCGATCCCAGTGCCGCGTGTTCGATGCCGTCATCGGCCTCGTGCCAGCCCTGCCAGGCCAGCCACAAGAGATAGACCACCCCGCCCCAGCGCAGCGCCTGAAACAGCACCGGCGAGGCGGCGATCACCGCCGCGAGGCCCATGGCCGTCGCCAGCCCCACCACGGCCAGTCCCAGCGCCACCCCCAGCACCGCCGCATAGCCGGGGCGGCGCCCCTGCGAGGCCGCCACCAGCGCCAGATAGGCCATGTTGGGGCCCGGCGTCAGCTCGATCAGCATCGAGGTCAGGGCAAATCCGGCGATCACCGAGGCGCTCAGTCCGATCGGCTCCATCTCAGACCCACTTGGCCAGCGGCGGCAGGCTCATCAGCACGGCATTGGCATCATGGCCGCTGTCGAGCCCGAACTTGGTGCCACGGTCATAGACCAGGTTGTATTCGGCATAGAGGCCGCGATGGATCAGCTGGGTGTCCTTGTCCGCCTCCGTCCATGGGGTCAGCCGCCGCCGCTCGGCGATCGGCAGGAAGGCGGGCAGGAAGGCGCGCCCGATGTCGCGGGTCAGCGCGAAATCCGCCGCCCAGTCGCCGGTGCAATGGTCATCCATGAAGATGCCCCCGACCCCGCGCGCACGTCCGCGATGGGGAATGTAGAAATACTCGTCGGCCCATTTCTTGAACTTCGGGTAGAAATCCGGCCCGTGCGGGTCGAGATGCGCCTGCTGCACGCCGTGAAAGGCTTCGGTATCGGCGGCGTACTCGATGCAAGGGTTCAGGTCGGAGCCGCCGCCAAACCACCAGGCCTTGGGCGTCCAGAACATCCTGGTGTTCATGTGCACGGCCGGGCAATGCGGGTTCTGCATATGGGCGACCAGACTGATGCCCGAAGCCCAGAAGGGCGGGCTTTCCGCCCCTTCCATCCTGTTCCGCGCCGCCATCGACTTGCGCGCCGCGCCACTGAGACTGCCGCCATGGACGGTCGAGATGTTGACGCCCACCTTCTCGAACACCCGCCCGCCGCGCATCACCGACATCAGCCCGCCGCCGGCATCCGAGCCATCGTCGCTCTTGCGCCTGGTCGGGGTCAGCGCGAACCGGCCCGCCGGACGGTCCGACAGGGGGCCGCTGACATGGGCATCTTCCAGAGCCTCGAAGGCGGTCACGATCTGGTCGCGCAGCTCGCCAAACCAGCCCGATGCGGTGGCTTTTTCGGTGGTCATGCTCTGATCCATGCGCGGGCCCGTGCGTTGCTATTGCCTATCAGCCTGCCCTAGCATTGATTGGCGCCGTCAGCCATATTGGCAGCCCCCACCCGCGTCGAAAGGTTCCAGATGAAACGCCTGCTGCTTGTCCTGCCGCTTCTGGCCGCCTGCGCCACCCCGCGCGAGGCCTGCATTTCGCAGGCCAGCCAGCAGTTGATGACCCTCGATGCGCTGGTGATCGAGACCCAGGACAACATCGCGCGCGGCTATGCGCTGGCGACCCAGCAGCAGGTGGTGCCGGTGCAAAAGACCTGCACGGTGCGCGATTCCAACGGTCAGCCGATTTTCGTGCCCTGCAACGAGGTCGAGGTGCGCGACATCCAGGTGCCGGTGGCGATCGACCTCAACGCCGAACGCGCCAAGCTCGCCTCATTGCAGGAGCGCCAGCGCCAGATGCGCGGCGCGGTCGATGCGGCGGTTGCCAGCTGCATCGCAACCCATCCCGAGTGATCAGTGGGCGGCGACGCCGACCGCATCGCGCAGCGTCCGCCCGCCATCGACCGTGATCACCTGCCCGGTCACGAAGCCTGACGCCTCGCAGGCCAGGTATTGCGCGGCATCGGCCACCTCGCCGGGGCTGGCGATGCGATGCAGCGGCGTGTTCTCGATGATTTCGGCACGATACTCCTCGTGCTCGCGCAGGGTGTTGCGCAGGCTCTCGCTCATGACGCTGCCGCAGGCCACCGCGTTGACGCGGATGCGGTGCGGGGCCAGCGCCACCGCCAGCGAGCGGGTCATCTGGTCAAGCGCCGCGGTGCTGACCGAAAAGGCCAGCAGCTCCGGCAGGGTCCGCTGCGCCGCGATCGAGGACAGGTTGATGATCGACCCGGCCTGCCCCTCGTCCTGGCCCTCGGCCTGCTTGATCATCCGCCGCGCCACCGCCTGCGAGATGCGCAAGGGCGAAAGCATGTTCTGCGCGATCAGGTCCGAAACCGACTTGTCATCGGAATTGAGCGGGTCCGAAAGCGCCATCTGCCGCGCGGCATTGACCAGGATGTCGATACGCTCGAAGGCGTCGACCGTGGTGGCGATCAGGTTGGTGATGTGCAGCTTCTGGCGCAGGTCGCCGGCATACATCCGCACCGCGCCCTCCCGGGCCGCCGCCTCGCCGACCTCGCTGACCAGCGCCGCCTCGTCGATATCGGCAAAGACGACATTGGCCCCTTCGGCGACAAAGTGGCGGGCAATGGCCAGCCCGACCCCATGGGCGGCGCCGGTGACGATGGCCGTCTTGCCTTCGATCGAAAAGCTCATGGTTCCTCCTCCGGCACCCCTGCCGGCTCAGCGGCGCGGCCGCATTGCGTGATACAGCTTGAATCCGGCACCGGACCCGAGTTCCGTCACCACCTTGAAGCGCTCGTTCAGGGTTGCTTCATAGGGCAAATGCCGGTTTGCCACCATCCAGAGCTGCCCTCCCGGCGTCAGCATCCGCGCCGCCGCCTGAATGAAGGCGCGGCCAAGCGAGGCTTCGGCCCCGCGCCCGACATGGAAGGGCGGGTTCATGACGATGCCGTCATAGGGCGCTGCGGGGCGATGGGTGGTGGCATCGGCCCAGTGGAAGCTGGCGCGCGGGTCGGTGATGTTGATCCGGGCGCAATCCAGCGCCAGTTGTTCGGCCTCGATCAGGTCGATGCTCTGCACGCCCTCGCGCCGCAAGGCCGCGGCGGACAGGTAGCCCCAGCCCGCGCCAGGATCGGCCAGCCGCGCCGGCAGCCGCGCCGGCAGCGCCGCCGCCAGCAGCGCCGAGCCGGTATCGACCGCACCTTCGGAAAACACGCCGGCGGTGGTGACAAACCCCTCCGGTCCGGGCGACGGCGCGCCGATGGCCCAGTCCGCGAAGGCCTCGGTGCCGGCAAACCAGAACAGCCGCCCATGCGCCTTGGTCAGCGAGGGCACGTCGCCCAGCCTCGCGCGCACGTCGCGAAACAGGCTGTCGATGCCGTCGGTCTTCTGGCCGTCGACGATCACCAGCCGCGCCTGAGCCGCCGCCGTGGCGATCATGCCGCGCGCCAGCGCCTTGGAGCGCGGCACGCAGACCACCGCCACCGCAACCGGCCCGACCCGATCGGTCATCGCATAGCCCGCCTGTTCCCAGGCGTCGCGGTCGGGGCGGTAGCCATGCAACACCCGGACCCGCTCGCGCGGCAGCGCCGCCAGGTCAGCCAGCGCCGGCGGGCGCAGGACCACGATCTCGCCCTCGGGCAAGGTCACCAGCCCGTCCAGGAGCGCGGTTGAGAGGCGGGATGAGGTCATCGGCCAGGCTTGCGCCTATTCCTTTTCCATCGTGCATTGCAGCGGGTGCTGGTTGCGCTGGGCGAAGTCCATCACCAGGGCCACCTTGGTTTCGGCGACCTCGTAGGAAAACACGCCCACCACGGCCAGACCCTTCTTGTGCACGGTCAGCATCAGCTCGAATGCCTGCGCATGGGTCATGCCGAAGAACCGCTCCAGCACATGCACGACAAATTCCATCGGCGTGTAATCGTCGTTGAGGATCAGCACCTTGTACATCGGCGGGCGCTCGGTCTTGGTCCGGGTCTTGGTGGCAATGCCGATCTCGGGGCTGTCGTCGCCCTTGCGGTCCGCCATCATCGTCGGGTCAGGAATCATTGGGTCTGGCCGCGCTTTCGCCTGTGGTTGGTTCCGGTAATATAGGGCGAGGCGTGGGCAAGGAAAGCCCGCAGATGCACCGGGAAGGGTTTGCCATGGGCCGCGAGTGGACGATTGGCTTCGATGCCGATGACACGCTCTGGCACAACGAGCGGTTCTTTCGCATCACCCAGGACCGCTTTGCCGCGCTCCTGTCGGATTTCGCGGAGCCGGACCACCTGCAAGAGCGGCTTCTGGCCGCCGAGCGGCGCAACCTTGGCCAGTATGGATTTGGGATCAAGGGCTTCGTGCTGTCGATGATCGAGACCGCCATCGAGGTGACGCAAGCGCAGGTCAGCGCGCAGGTGATCTCGGACTTGGTGCAGGCCGGTCGCGAGATGCTGGCCCACCCGATCGAGCTGATGCCCGGCGCGCGGGCGGCGGTCGAGGCGCTGGCCGGGCGCGGCGATCTGGTGCTGATCACCAAGGGCGATCTGCTGGACCAGGAGCGCAAGCTGGCGCAATCGGGGCTGGGCGAATTGTTCGACGCGGTCGAGATCGTCTCCGACAAGACGGCCGCGACCTATGCCCGGGTTTTCGGGCGCCATGCCGGGCGCAGGGCCGGCATGGTCGGCAATTCGCTGCGCTCCGACGTGATGCCCGCGATCGCGGCCGGTGGCTGGGGCATCCACGTGCCGCACGACCTGACCTGGGAGATCGAGGCCGCCGAAGTTCCTTCCGGCCATCCGAGGTTTCGCACCATTGCCAGCCTCGAAGACCTGCCGGCCCTGCTGGACGAGATCGAGGCCGGCGGTCGGGACGACGCTTGATATGGTGGAAATCGGGAACCCACCCACCATATCTGGTCCGATGTAAAGCGGCCATAGGCATTAGCCTTTGAAAATAAGGTGTTTTCCGATGAAAATTGCCGTGCTAGGCTGAGGCCAACAAATCGGTCCCGCACTCGAATGCGGGGTCACGAGGCAGAGCAAAGGCAAGGACTTGGCACAACGCGCCTTGGAATCCGCCCGTTATGGGCTGGTGATCGCGATCATGGTGATCGCGGGCATTCTTGCGCCCGTCATCGCGCTGGCCGCGCCCTATGCCGCCTTTGTCATGGATGCCCGCACCGGCGAGGTGATCCATTCGCGCAACGCCGATACGCCGCTCCACCCCGCCTCGCTGACCAAGATGATGACCCTTTACATCGCCTTTCAGGCCATAGAGCGCGGCGAGGTCAGCCTTGATTCCATGGTGACCGTGACCAGCGTGGCCGCCAACGAGCCGCCTTCCAAGCTGGGCCTGCGCACCGGGCAGCAGATCCGCCTGCGCTACCTGATCCGCGCCGCCGCGGTAAAGTCGGCCAATGACGCGGCCACCGCGATCGGCATCTTTCTGGGCGGCTCCGAGGAGGGTTTCGCCCAGCGGATGAACCAGACCGCCGCGGCCATGGGCATGACCCATTCCCAGTTCCGCAACGCCAACGGCCTGACCCAGAACGGCCATTATTCAACCGCGCATGACATGTCGATCCTGGGGCGGCACCTGATCTATGACTTCCCGCAATACTACAACCTGTTCTCGCGCCGCACCGCCGATGCCGGGGTCGCGGAAGTCGCCAATACCAACCGCCGCTTCCTCGATGCCTACGAAGGCGCGGACGGGATCAAGACCGGCTATACCAGCGCCGCCGGCTACAACCTGACCGCCTCGGCCCAGCGCGGCAACGTGCGCATCATCGCCACCGTGTTCGGCGGCACATCTACCGCCGCCCGCAACGCCCGCGTGGCCGAGCTTCTGGACATGGGTTTCCAGCAGGCGCCCGCCAATGCGCGGGTGCGGCCGCCGGCGCCACCGGGCTACTTCCCGTCGACGCAGGTGCCCGATGATGATCTGGTCGCAGATGGCGGGGCCGGCAAGGTCATTCGCGTCAGCGGGCTGGTCAGCACCAGCCCCCGCCCGCATGCGCGCCCCGGCCCCGATCCGGTGCTGGCCGTGAACTCCGACCTGATCGACCAGACCGTCGCCGATGCGGTCAGCGCGGCGGTCGCTCTGGCCGAGCCCGAAGCCGAGCCCGAAGCCGAACCAGAGCCGGAACTCCTGGCCGAGGTCGGCGACGCGGCAGAGCCCGATCCGGCAACCGCCGCCGCCATCCTTGCCGTCACCAGCGTCGCGCCGCCCGAATCCCGCCCCGCCGAGGTGGTCATGGTCGCGGCGGCCGCGCCCGATCTGCCGCCGGTTCCGGCGCCCGCCGCCGTGGTCCAGCCAGAGATCGTCTCGCGCATCTCGACCTCGGGCGGCCGGCTCTGGGGCATCAATGTCGGCCGCTTCAACACCCAGTACGAGGCCGAGCGCATCCTGTTGCAGGTCGCCCTGGCCGAGATGACCACGCTCGAAGGCGGCCTGCGCCGGGTCGAACAGCGGTCCGGCGGGTTTGACGCCAACTTCATGGGACTGACGCGCGAGGCCGCCGATCTGGCCTGCCGCCGGCTGCAGGCCCGCGGCACGACCTGCTTCATGATCGGCGCCCAGGGCTAGCCGGCGCGCCCCTCGAAGGCCGCCTTCATCAGCGTCCGGGTATATTCCCGGCGCGGCGCCTCGTAGATCTGTTGCGCGGGGCCGGCCTCGACCACATCGCCGTTCTTCATCACCAGCACCTGATGGGCCAGCGCGCGGACCACCTTCAGGTCATGGCTGATGAAGATATAGGCCAGGCCGTGCCGTTCCTGCAATTCGCGCAGCAACCGCACGATCTGGACCTGGACGGTCATGTCGAGCGCGCTGGTCGGCTCGTCCAGCACCAGCAGCTTGGGGCGCAGGATCATGGCGCGGGCGATGGCGATGCGCTGGCGCTGGCCGCCGGAGAACTCGTGCGGGTAGCGGTCCATCATCGCGGGGTCCAGCCCGACTTCGACCATGATCTCGGTGACCATCTCGCGCCGGTCGCGGCCGGGATCGACACCATGCACGCCCAGGCCCTCGGCAATGATCTCGGCTGCGGTCATGCGCGGCGACAGCGAGCCGAACGGGTCCTGAAACACGATCTGCATCCCGCGCCGCAGGGGCCGCATGGCGCGCTGGTTGAGATCAGAGATTTCCTGCCCGTCAAAACGGATGCGCCCCGTCGATCCGATCAGCCGCATGATCGCCAGCGCCAGCGTGGTCTTGCCCGAGCCGCTTTCACCGACGATGCCGATGGTCTCGCCGGCCCGCACGGTCAGCGAGGCCGCGTTGACCGCCTTGATATGGCCCACCGTCCGCCGCAGCAGCCCGCGATGGATCGGGAACCAGATCCGCAAGGCGGTGGTGCTGGCCACCACCGGCGCCGCGTCCGGCACCGGGGCCGGATACCCGGTCGATTCCGCTTCCAGCAGCATGCGGGTATAGGGATGCCGGGGGTTGGCAAAGATCTCGGCGGTCGGCCCCTGCTCGACGATCTCGCCATCCTTCATGACGCAGACCCGGTCGGCGATCTTGCGCACGATGGTCAGGTCATGGGTGATGAACAGCAGGCTCATCCCCGCGCGGGCCTTCAGCTCGGCCAAAAGGTCGAGGATCTGGGCCTGGATGGTGACATCGAGCGCGGTCGTCGGCTCGTCGGCGATCAGCAGTTCGGGGCCATTGGCCAGCGCCATGGCGATCATCACCCGCTGCCGCTGCCCCCCCGACAGCTGGTGCGGATAGGCGCCCAGCCGCGACTCGGGGTCGCGAATGCCCACCTGCTGCAGCAGGTCGATGATCCGTTCGCGCACCTGCGGCCCCCGCAGGCCCTGATGCAGCTCGATCGATTCGGTCAGTTGCCGCTCGATGGAGTGCAGCGGGTTGAGCGAGGTCATCGGCTCCTGAAAGATGAAGCTGATGTCGTTGCCGCGCACGCGGCGCAGCTCGGCCTCGGGGGCGCCGATCATCTGCGCGCCCTGATAGAGCACAGACCCGGAAACCTTGGCGCTTTCGCCCAGAAGCTGCACCGTCGACAGCGCCGTGACCGACTTGCCGGAACCGCTCTCGCCCACCAGCGCCACCGTCTCGCCCTTGTCGACGCGGAACGACACCCCGCGCACCGCATGCACGCTGCCGCCATCCTGCGCGAAGCGGACATGCAGGTCGCGGACATCGAGCACCGTGGTCACGAGAAGGTCTTTCGCGGGTCGAAGGCGTCGCGGATGCCCTCGAAGATGAACACCAGAAGCGACAGCATGATCGCGAAGGTGAAAAAGGCGGTGAAGCCAAGCCAGGGCGCCTGCAGGTTCTGCTTGGCCTGCAAGGTCAACTCGCCCAGCGACGGGGCCGAGGATGGCAGGCCGAAGCCCAGAAAGTCGAGGCTGGCCAGCGTGCCGATGGCCCCGGTCACCAGGAAGGGCAGCATGGTGACGGTGGCCACCATGGCATTGGGCAGCACATGCCGGAACATGATCGTGCGGCTGCCGACCCCCAGCGCCCGCGCCGCGCGCACATATTCGAAATTGCGCGCCCGCAGGAACTCGGCCCGCACCACCCCGACCAGCGAGGGCCAGCCGAACAGCACGGTCAGAAACACCAGAAGCCAGAAACTTCGCCCCATGATCGCGAACACGATGATGATGACGTAAAGCGAGGGCATGCCGGTCCAGATCTCGATGAAGCGCTGGAACAGCAGGTCGGTCCAGCCGCCGAAATAACCCTGGACCGCCCCGGCGGCGATGCCCAGCAGCGACGAGGCCGACACCACGAGGATGGCAAAGAACACCGACAGGCGGAACCCGTAGATCACCCGCGCCACCACGTCGCGCTTGGTATCGTCGGTGCCCAGGAGGTTGGTGGCCGAAGGCGGCGCCGGCGCGACGCCCGGCACATCGACAATGGTGTTGAACGAATAGCGCACCGGCGGCCAGAGCATCCAGCCCTTGTGGAAATCCGGGTTGTCGATGGTGCCTGCCTCGGCGGCGGCGATCAGGTCCTCGGGCTCGTC
>CAUJIU010000043.1 GCA_963205075.1 Pseudomonadota bacterium
AATCGGGCAAGCCCGGTGATCGGGCCGGAAATGCCGGGGCAAGACCCCGGTCGGCCGCCGCCGGGGGCGGGGCGGAAACGGGTGATCGTGGCGGAGTTTGCCGGCCCGGAAACGCCAACCGGCCCGTGGCGGATACCGGCACGGGCGGGTTGGCGCGCTGCCTCGGGTCAGGCCCTTGCGGACCGGCGCGCGGCCAGCAGGTTGGTCAGCCAGTCCGGATCCATCTGCGGCACCGAGGACAGCAACAGCTCGGTATAGGGATGGTGAGGCGGGGCGAACATCGCCTCCTTCGGTCCCTGTTCGATGACCCGGCCATTCTGCATCACCACCACCTCGTCGGCGATCGAGCGCACCGTCGCCAGGTCGTGGGTGATGAACATGTAAGTCAGCCCCATCTCGCGCTGGAGCCGGTCCAGCAGCCGCAGGATACCTTCGGCAACCAGCTGGTCGAGCGCCGAGGTCACCTCGTCGCAGATGATGAATTCGGGCTCGGCGGCCAGCGCCCTGGCGATGCAGACCCGCTGCTTCTGCCCGCCCGAGAGTTCGGCGGGCAGCCGGTCGATGAAGGTATCGGGGTCCAGCTCGATCTGGCCGAGCAGTTCGCGGATCCGGTCTTCCTTGGCGCGGCCGGTCAGCCCGAGGAAGAATTGCAGCGGCCGCCCGATCACCTCGCGCACCCGGTGGCGCGGGTTCAGGGCGGTATCGGCCATCTGGTGGATCATCTGCATCCGGCGCTGCAGGTCCTTGGGCCGGTTGCGGCTGGCGGGCGCAAGCGCCGTGCCCTCGAAGCTGACCGCGCCCGATTGCGGCGGCAGGAGCCCCATGATCACCCGCGCCGCCGTGGACTTGCCCGAGCCGCTTTCGCCCACCACCGCCACGGTCCGTCCGCGACGGATGGTCAGCGACACGTCGTCCAGCACCCGCTTGGCGCCGTAGCCGGCCGACACGCCCGTCAGCGTCAGGACCGGCGCGCTGCCCTTGGCAGGCTCCGGCATCGGCGCGCGGCGGAAATCGCGCACCGCCCAGAGCGATTTGGTGTAGTCCTCGCGCGGGGCGGCGAGCATGGAGCGGGTATCGGCCTCCTCGACCTCCTCGCCGCGCAACAGCACCTTGACCCGGTCGGCCATCTGGGCAACCACGGCAAGGTCGTGGGTGATGTAGATCGCGGCGGCCTGATGGTCGCGCACGATGTTGCGGATGGTGGCCAGAACCTCGATCTGGGTGGTCACGTCCAGCGCGGTCGTCGGCTCGTCGAAGATGATGAGATCGGGGCGGCAGGCCATCGCCATCGCCACCATGGCGCGCTGCAACTGCCCGCCGGAGACCTGGTGCGGATAGCGAAACCCGATGTCCTCGGGATTGGGCAGCTGCATCTCGCGGTACAGCTGCACGGCATCGGCTTCGGCCTGCTTGCGCGGCATGACGCCGTGGCGGATCGGGGCCTCGCAATACTGGGTGATCAGCCGGTAGGCCGGGTTGAAGGCGGCGGCGGCCGATTGCGCGACATAGGCGATGCGCTTGCCGCGCAGGGCGCGCCGCGTCTCGGCCGGCGCGCCGACCAGTTCCTGCCCGTCAAAGCGGATCGAGCCGCCGGAGATCCGGCAGCCATCCTTGGTGTAACCCATGGCGGCCAGGCCCAGCGTCGACTTTCCCGCGCCGCTCTCGCCGATCAGGCCGAGGATCTCGCCGCGTTTCAGCGTGAGATCCACGCCCTTGACGATCTGGTGCCAGGCATTGCCGGCCCGGCCATCGATCCTGAGATCCCGAATGGTCAGCAGGTCGGTCATCGGCCTAGTCCCTCAATCCGCTCGAGATGTGCAGCACCCAGTCCACCACCAGGTTGACCGCGACGGTCAGTATGGCGATTGCACCTGCGGGCAGCAGCGGCGCCAGGCCGAAGGTGGCGGTCTGCCAGGTCGAGAAATTGGCGAAGGCGATCAGCTTGGCGCTTTCGCGCACCATCGAGCCCCAGTCGGCCATCGGCGGCTGCAGCCCGAGGCCGAGGAATGACAGCGCCGCGATGAACAGGAAGACAAAGCAGAAGCGCAGGCCGAATTCGGCGATTAGCGGCGCTGCGGCATTGGGCAGCACCTCGCGCCGGACCAGCCAGAACATGCTTTCGCCACGCATGCGCGCCACCTCGACATAGTCCATGGTCAGGATGCCCTGCGCCACGGCGCGCGACAGTCGAAAGACCCGCGTGCTGTCCAGAACCGCGATCACCAGAATGAGCGACGGAACCGAGGTTCCGGTGATCGTCAGGATCAGCAGCGCGAAGATCAGCGCCGGGATCGCCATCAGCACATCGACCGCACGCGAACTGATGGCGTCGAACCAGCCGCCGATCGTCGCCGCCAAGAGGCCCATGCTGGCGCCGAGGAAGAACGCCAGGGCGGTGGTGGTCAGCGCGATGCCGACCGTGTTGCGCGCCCCGAAGATCAGCCGCGACAACACGTCGCGGCCAAGCGCATCGGTGCCCAGGTAATAGGGCGCGCTCCAGGTCTGGTATTGCGGGCCGACGACCTCGGATTGCGGAAACGGCGCGATCAGCGGCGCGAATACCGCCAGCACCGCGTAGAAGACCAGCAGCAGCAGCCCGATCCAGGCCGACAAGGGCGCCGAGCGCAAATGGCCGAGCCAGGAGGTCATCTTGGATGCAACAGGCGCGGGTTCGACACGATCGACACGATGTCGGCGGCGAGATTGAGCAGGATATAGGTCGCGGCAAAGATCAGGCAGGCGGCCTGCACCACGGTCACATCGCGTTTGGAAACGCTGTCCACCAGCAGCTGGCCAAGGCCGGGATAGACGAACACCACCTCGACCAGCACCACCCCGACGATCAGATAGGCAAGGTTCAGCGCGATCACGTTGACGATGGGGGCGATGGCATTGGGCAGCGCATGGATCGCGATGACCCGCCAGCGCCGCATGCCCTTGAGATGCGCCATCTCGACATAGGGCAGCGCCAGGAGGTTGACCACGGCAGCGCGGGTCATCCGCATCATGTGGGCCATGACGATCAGCGTCAGCGTCATCGCCGGCAGGAAGGTGCGGTGCATGCGCTCCCAAAGTCCCATGTCCGGCTCGACGCTGCCAAGGCTCGGAAACCAGCCCAGTTGCACCGAGAAGATCAGGATGAGGATATAGGCGACGAAATATTCCGGAAACGAGATCGCCACCAGCGTGGTGGTCGAAATGGTCTTGTCGAGCAGGGTTTCGCGGTAGATCGCCGCGACCAGGCCGAGAAACACCGCCAGCGGCACCGCGATCAGCGCCGCATAGCCGGCCAGAAAGAAGGTGTTGGCCGCGCGGGTGGCGATCAGTTCGGCGATGGGCCGCCGGTTGGCCAGCGAAATGCCGAAATCGCCGGTGGCGGCGCTGCCCAGCCAGTGCAGGTAGCGCAGGACCGCAGGCTGATCGAGATGCATCTGCGCGCGGAATGCCGCCAGGGTCTCGGGCGTTGCCGATTGGCCCAGCACCTCGGTGGCGATATCGCCCGGCAGCAATTCGATCGCCGAAAAGATGATGGCCGACACCACCAGCAGCGTCACGACCCCGATGCCCAGCCGCTTCAGGATGATCGCCAGAACCGATGTCATGCCCGCACCCCCGCGCCGCGCCGCATCGCGGCCCCGGACGGCCGTGCCGGGCGGGTCGCGTCGCGCCGGCGCATTGCGGGGGGTGTCGTCTCGGGCGGCATCGGGTTCCTCGGTGGTCTTGCAGGTGGCTCGGATCGTGACGGTTTGGCCTGCCGGTCCCGGACCGGCATGGCTTGCCCCTAGGCCTGATACTTGATCCAGATGGTCTTGAGGGCGGTGTATTTGTCGAGCGAATGCAGCGACAGATCGCGGCCGAAACCGGATTGCTTCATGCCGCCAAAGGGCGTCGCGGCCGAGAGCGCGTCGACGGTGTTGACCGACACGGTGCCGGCATGCAGGGCATCGGCCACCCGGTGCGCCCGGGACAGGTTGTCGGTCCAGACCGAGGCGGCAAGGCCGTAGACCGAGTCATTGGCCATCGCCACCGCTTCGGCCTCGGTATCGAAGGGGATGACCGACAGGACCGGGCCAAAGATCTCCTCGCGCGCCAGCGGGTCGTCATGGGCGACGTCGTCGAAGATCGTCGGTTCGACGAAATATCCCTGCCCCGCCACCGTCACCTGCTTGCCGCCGACCACCAGATCGGCGGTGGCCTTGCCGGCCTCGATGTAGCGCATGATCTGCTCGGTCTGCTTGCGGTCGACGATGGCGCCCATCCGGGAAGCGGGGTCGAGCGGGTCGCCGGGCTGGCTGGCCTTGGCGAGCGCGATCATCTTCTCGACAAACGCATCCTTGATCTCGCGCTGCACATAGAGGCGCGAATTGGCCGAGCAGGTCTCGCCCTGGTTGGCAAAGATGCCGAACGCGGCCATTTCGGCGGCCTGATCCAGGTTTTCGCAATCGGCGAAGATCAGGTTCGGGCTCTTGCCGCCGGATTCGGGCCAGACCGATTTGAGGTTGGAGCGGCCGGAATACTGCATGAACAGCTTGCCCACGGCGGTCGAGCCGGTGAAGGCGAGGCAATCGACATCCATGTGCAGTCCCAGCGCCTGCCCCGCCGACTCGCCAAAGCCCGGCACGACGTTGAACACGCCCTCGGGGATACCGGCTTCGGCGGCCAGTTCGGCCAGGCGCAGCGCGGACAGCGGCGATTGCTCGGCGGGCTTGAGCACGACCGAGTTGCCGGCGGCAAGCGCGGGGGCGGATTTCCATGTCGCCATGTCGAGCGGGAAGTTCCAGGGCGTCACCGCGCCCACGACACCCAGCGGCACCCGGCGCACCAGCGCCAGGTCGCCGGGCCCGGTCGGCGCCACCTCGTCATAGATCTTGTCGATCGCCTCGGCATACCACTGGAAGAAATACGCCGATCCGGGCGCGTCGATGGTGGCGGCGTCGGTGACCAGCTTGCCCATGTCGAGCGAATCCAGCAGCGCCAGCTCGACCAGGTTCTCGCGGATCAGTTCGGCCAGCCGCAACAGGATGGACTTGCGGCCATCGGGCGACATGCGCGACCAGTGGCCGGCCTCGAAGGCCTTGCGCGCCGCGGCGACCGCGGCATCGACATCGGCGGATTTGCATGAGGCGACCGTGGTCAGGACCTTGCCGGTCGCCGGGTTGACGCAGTCGAACCTGTCGCCGTCGATGGCATCGACGAAGCGGCCGCCGATGAACGCCTGGTTGCGGAAACTCAGCCCGGCAGCCCGTGCCTTCCAGTCTTCCAGCGTGAAATCCAACATCGCGGTCATCTCCTTCTGCATGCGTTCTCCCGTCATCGGGGCCTCGGCCCCGGTCGGGTCCGGTTAGTGTTCGTCGCGCGCCCAGCCTGAATCCTGGTTGACGATGATCAGGGTCGGGGCGTCCGCGGTCAGGGCGGCCCTGACGCAGGCCATGAAGGCCTCGGCGCTGTCGGGTTCGGCGCTGTGGCACCGCAGACCTTCGGCCAGCCGGCCGAAAACCGGCGGCAGCGGACTGTCGGCGACCCGCTGGATGCCGCGATTGTCCATGCCGTCGCGCATCATGCCGTAACCGTTGTTGTTCCAGATGATGACCGGCAGCGGCATCCGCAGTTCGGCGGCGGTGATCAGTTCCTGCACCGTGAACATGAACCCGCCATCGCCGACAACGGCGACGACCGGCGTGTCGGGCAGCGCCAGCTTGGCGCCGATCGCGTCAGGCAGCGCGCATCCCAGGGTGCCGAAGCCGGCCGGATAGAACCAGCGCCGCGGCTGATCGACCGGCATCACCGCCGAGCCGGAATAGACGATCTGGGTGATGTCACCCATGATGACCGCATCGGCGGGCAAGGCCTCGCGCAGGCGATCCCAGACCGCCTTGTGCTGGCGCTCGACCGGGCCAAGTTCGGCAATGACCCGGTGGCGCACCCGGGCGATCCGGTCGCGGTTGCCCGAAACCGGCGCCCTGGCCCTGGTCTGCTTCAGCGCGGACAGCAGGCCTGCCGCGGCCTCGCCCGCATCGCCCAGGATGCACAAGGCAGACGGATAGGCGTCGTTGAATTTCGACGGGTCGATGTCGACGCGGATGATCTGGCCGGTGATCGGCAGGGTTTCGACGAAACTGTCGGTCTGCGCCAGCTCGGTCCCCAGCGCGAGAATGACGTCGCTCTCGGCCAGATGGTCGCGCACCGCCTTGCGGATCAGCCCGCCGCCCAGGCTCAGCGGGTGGGTGTCCGGCACCACGCCCTTGCCGGCATTGGTGGCGATCACGGTTGCGTCCAGCCATTCGGCCAGTTCGGTCACGGCCGGCCCCGCATCGGCCGCGCCACCGCCGACGATGATCGCCGGGCGCCTGGCCCCGGCCAGCAGCGCCGCGCCGGCGGTGATCGACTGCCGGGTCGCGATCGGCCGCTCCGGCAGTTGCCGCGCCGTCCAGCGGCCCCCGGCCGGTGCTTCCAGCACATCGATCGGGATCGAGATATGGACCGGGCGCGGCCGGCTCGAGGCGAACAGCGCGAATGCCTGGCCGATCAGCTCGGGCACTTCCTCGGGCGACATGGCGGTCTTGCTGAAGGCCGTGATCGGCTCTGTCAGCCCCTGCTGGTTGGCGGTTTCGTGCAGACAGCCCCACCCCTTGCCCAGGGTGTGACTGGCATTGGTGCTGGTGATCAGCAGGACCGGCACGGAATCGGCATAGGCCTGTCCCAGCGCGGTGGAGACATTGGTGACCCCGGGGCCGGAAATGATGGTGCAGACACCGGGCCGGCCGCTCGACCTTGCATAGCCGTCGGCCATGAAGCCCGCGCCCTGCTCGTTCCGGGGCAGGATGTGCCGGATATTGCTCTGCGCGATGCCGCGATACAGTTCGAGCGTATGAAAGCCGGGAATACCGAACAGCGTATCGACGCCATAGTCCTCCAGAAGCCGGATGATGGCCTCCCCGCAGGTCAGCGGGGCGGACGAGGTTTCGACTTCCTGACGTTCTTTCACGAGCATTTCTCCATTTGTTCCGGGTGCTGACATCGGTTGGCCGACAGGTTGCAGCTGCTGTCTGGCCGCCTCATCGGTGGCAGCCAGACACCATCGTGTCAAACCCCGCGTCCGGCAGGATCAGCCGGCCTTGCGGGCCTTGCGAACCGCGTTGGCGATCTTCTCCGGAGTCAGCGGGAAGTCGAAGACCCGCGTGCCGATGGCATCGGCCACGGCATTGGCAACCGCCGGAGCCGCAGGCGTATGGCCGGGCTCGCCGATCCCCTTGGCGCCGAAGGGGCCAAGGCCGCTGCGCGATTCCAGCACGATGCATTCGATCCGGGGCGAGTCCATCGAGGTCGGGCAGAGATATTCCGACAGCGACGGGGTCACCAGATAGCCGTCCTTGTAGATCAGCTCCTCGCTCAGCGCGTAGCCGTGGCCCTGCGCGACGCCGCCCTCGATCTGGCCCTCGACCGCGGCCATGTTGACCGCCTGGCCGATGTCATGCGCGCCGATGCTCTTGAGGATCGTCACCTCGCCGGTCTCGGTATCGACCGCCACCTGCACCGCATGCGCGCCGTAGGTATAATCGGGGTGCACCTGGCCCTGCCCGGTTTCCGGGTCGATCCAGTCGCCGAAGGGCGCGCGGAAGATCGCCAGTTCGGCGCGGTGGATGCCTTCGGAGGCGCAGACCGCGACCAGTTCCTTGAAGGGCATGGTCTGGCGCGGATCGGATTTGAGGAACACCTGCGCATTGGCGAAATCGACATCGTCGGCGGTGGAGCCGAAATGCTTTGCCGCCCGCGCCGCCAGCCGGTCGCGAACCGCCTCGGCGGCCAGACGGACCGCGTTGCCGCTCATGTAGAGCCCGCGGCTGGCCGACGAGGTGCCCGCCAGCGGCGTGGTCGAGGAGTCGCTGTTGTAGACGGTGATGTCCATCATATCGATGCCCAGCAATTCGCCGGCGATCTGGGCCAGCGACGAGGTCTGCCCGGCGCCGATATCGGTCATCCCCGAGCGCACCAGCACGGTGCCGTCCATCTCGACCCCGACCCAGCCCTCGGCCGTGTCATGCAGCCAGATCATCCGGCCATAGCCCTGCTGATAGGCGGCAAGGCCGTGGCCATATCTGATTGCGCCCTTGTCCTTGGGCTTTTCGCCGAGCGCCGCCATGGCCCGGTCCATGCATTCCTCGGTCCAGACCGCGCTTTGCACCTTGAACCCGGTGGCAATCGCGTCGCCGGTCTTGAGCAGGTTGCGCCGCCGCAGCTCGATCCGGTCGATGCCCAGCACCTTCGCCGCCTCGTCCATCTGCTGTTCGTAGGCGATGCAGGCCTGGGTGGCGCCAAAGCCGCGGAAGGCGCTGGTATACATGTTGTTGGTGGCGATCGACCGCGAGTCGATATGCACATGGTCCACCAGATAGGGGCCGGGGCCGGCCTCGGTCGCGTACATCAGCACATAGGGCGACATGAAGGCATAGGGGCCGGATTCCGACGTGATGTCGATCTTGGAGGCGGTGATCTTGCCGTCCCTGGTGAAGCCGGTCTTGTGGTTGATGATGAACGGATGCCGCTTGCCGTGGCCGTAGAAGGAGTCCTCGCGCGAATAGCCCAGGCGCACCGGACGCCCGGTCGCCTTGGTCAGAAGCGCGATGTAAAGCTCCACCGTCACGTCGCACTTGCCGCCGAAGCCGCCGCCGACCAGCGCGCCGCGGATGCGCACCTTGCTGTGCGGCAGTCCCATCGCGTCGGCGATGTAGCGGAAGGTCTCGACCGCCTGGGTGGAGGAGCGGATGTTGATCACGCCCTGCTCGTCTTCCCAGCCCAGTCCGACCTCGGGCTCGAGGAAGGCATGTTCGATATACTGGGTGGTGAAGGTGTTCTCGACGATGACATCGGCGGCGGCAAAGCCGACCTCGACATCGCCCTTGCGGACCTTGTAGCTGGCCACGAGGTTGTCGGTGCCGAATACCTTGGGGGCGTCGGGCTTTTGCGCGTCAAACACGTTGTAGACGCCCGGAACCGGCTCCAGATCGACCTCGATCAGCGACAGCGCGTGCTGGGCGATCTCGACGGTCTCGGCGGCGACGATGGCGATCGGCTCGCCCTGGTAGCGGACCAGTTCGTCAACCAGGATCTGCTGGTCGGTGGCACGGCGCTTGAAGCCGGTCTGGCCGGGAATGTCGGTCGCGACGGTGCCGATCTTGAGATCCTTGAAGGTCAGCACGGCGGCCACGCCGGGCAGTGCCCGGGCCTTGCTGACATCCAGCCGGGTCATCCGCGCGCTGGGCACCTTGGCGCGCAGAACCCGCGCATGCAGCATGTCGGGCATGACATAGTCGCCCGCATAGGGGGTCTTGCCAAAGACCTTGCCGGGTGAATCCGTGCGGGTGCGCGCCTTGCCGATCTGGCGGAAATTGACATTGTGTTCGCCGGTTGCGGCGCTGTCCAGCTTGTTCATTTCACACTCTCCATTTCGCCCGCGGCGGCCGTGTCGCGCATGACTTTCGCGCTTTCGAGAACGGCGTCGTAGATCTTGGTATAGCCGGTGCAGCGGCACAGGTTGCCGCTCAGGGCCTGCCGGATATCGGCCTCGTCGGGGGTATCGGTGTCGTTGTTCAGCATCGACTGGGTCGCGATGATCATGCCGGGCGTGCAGTAGCCGCACTGTGCCGCGCCGCGCTCGGCGAAGGCGGTCTGGATCGGGTGCGGCGCCTCGGCGTTGCCCAGGCCCTTGATGGTGGTGATCGCGCGGGCGCCCACGGTATGGGTCAGCGTCAGGCAGCTGTCGACCGCCATGCCATCGAGCAGCACGGCGCAGGCGCCGCAGTCGCCCTTCTCGCAGCCGCACTTGACCTCGACCGCGCCGACGCGCCGCAGCGTTTCCAGCAGGGTCTCGTTGGTCGCTACATCGACGTTTCGGACGGTGTCATTGACCGCCAGTGTCAGCATCTTTCGATTGGCCATGTGCCGTCTCCTCAGGAAAGGGATTCGATTGTCTGGTTCAGCAGACGCCGGACGAGCACCTGAACCTGTTGCTTGCGGTAGGCCCCGGAGGCCCGGATGTCGTCGATGGGTGCGCATTCGCCTTCGGCCACCGATGCGGCCTTTTCGATCAGCTCGGCGGTGGGCGCCTTGCCCAGCAACACGGCCTCGGCCTTGCCGGCCCGCATCACGCAGGGTCCGACTGCGCCAAGGGCGATGCGGACGGTCGTGCAGACGCCGCCGGCCATCTCGATGAAGACCGAAACGCCGACCATGGTGATCGCGTCACCCTTGCGGCGGCCAAGCTTGTAGAAGCGGCTCGCCGACTTGCCGGCGGGGACGGGCCAGGAAATCGCGGTCAGCAGCTCGTCGGGCTTGCGCACGGATGTCTTGTAGCCGGTGAAATACTTGTCCAGCGGCACCGTGCGTTCGCCGCGCTGGCTTTGCAGCGTGACCGAGGCGCCAAGCGCCAGGAGCGGCGGCACCAGATCGGCGGCGGGCGAGCCGCAGCAGATGTTTCCGGCTACGGTCGCGGTGTTGCGAACCATCTGGCCGGCAAAGACGCCCGCGGATTCGAACAGCGCGCTGCCGACATCGGGCATCCGGGGGTGCCGGAGAATGTCCGAAACGGTGGTGGCCGCACCCATGGTCACCCGGCCGTCCGCGATCTCGATGCCGCGCAGGTCCGCGATCTGGCCGACGCTGAGCAGCGTGGCAGCCGCCTTGCCCCTGGCGCGCATCTCGACGACGAGATTGGTGCCGCCGCCAAGCGGGGCGATGTCGGTATCGGCCTTGGACTTGGCAATCATCCCGAGTGCCTGGTTCAGCCCCTCGGGGATCAATAGATCGAAATCTGCGTACATATGTGCCTCCAGGTCGCCGGGTGACTCGCCGAACAGAGTCCCCGGCTGACGTTCAGTTGTCTCAGTCTAGCGGTGCGCCGCGCGGGTTCAGTATTAGAGTTTTCCTTTGGCTGGGCCTTGAAAACCCTGAGCCGGCTCAGCTGAACCTTGCGGCGAAACGGTCTTGGATCTTCTTGTGGTCCAGCCCTTCGGTGATGAAGACCAGCCGGGTGCTGCGGTCCTCGTCCGGCCAGCGGTCAAGCCAGGACACCGGGAACATCACATGCTGGACGCCGTGGATGACGGCCGGGGTTTCCGGCCGGTTCTTCACGTTCACGATGCCCTTCATGCGCAGCAGATGTGCGCCGAATTCGATCACCAGGTCCTGCAGGAAGCCGTTGAACTCGGCGGTATCGACCGGCTCGTTCAGCCTGACGACAAAGCTGGTGATGCCGCCGTCGTCATGGTGTTGCTGATGCGCATGGGCATGGTGGCTGTGGTCGTGGCTGTGCTCGTGCCCGTGCTCATGGCAATCGGCATCCGTGCAGCTGCCTTCCGCCGCCGCCATCCAGTCCGAGAAGTCGCGGAACGCCGCCTCGGCGTCGTCACCCTTCTGGCAGTCCAGGATCTGCATGTCGATCCGGCCGCTGATGGCCTCATGGATCGCGGCGCGGGGGTTGAGGTCATGCAGCCGCGCCCGCAGCGCCGTGAAGGCGGCGGGCTCCGAATGCTCGGCGACCAGGTCGCCTTTCGACACGATCAGGTGATCGGCGATGGCCACCTGCTTCATCGCCTCGGAAAACCGTCCGATCGAGGATGCGCCGGCGATCGCGTCGACGACGGTGATGACGCTTTCCAGCCGATAGCGGTTGAGCAGGTTCTCGTCGGTCATCAGCGTGTGCATGATCGGCGCGGGGTCGGCCAGGCCGGTGGTCTCCACGATCACCCGCTCGACCGGCGGCACATGCCCGGTATCGAGCCACATCGCCAGCGAGCTCAGCTTGTCGGCCAGGTCGCCGCGGATGGTGCAGCAGATGCAGCCATTGTTGATCTCGATCATGTTTTCCTCACTGGTTTCCACCAGCATATGGTCGATGCCGATCTCTCCGAACTCGTTGATGATGACGGCGGTGGCCTTCATGTCCGGCTGCCGGACGACATGGTTGAGGATCGTCGTCTTGCCGCTGCCCAGAAATCCGGTGATGATGATGACCGGGATCTTGCCGTTATGTTGGTCCAGCATGGTGTGGCCCTCCTAGACCGAATTTGCAAACAGTGCCGCCGTGGTCCGCGGCCGGCGCGCGGCCAGCGGGCCGAGCGCGGTTGGCGCGCGCTCGAGGGCGCTGATATGTCGATGCAGCTGCTCGGTCGCGGCGGCGTCGAGCCCGCCGGTCTCGCAGCAGTTGCGGAATTTCAGGTGCAGGTCCTGCTCGCTCATCGGGTTGCCGGGCATGCCCTTTGGCTGCCCCAGATAGCCCGAGACCGTCTGCCCGTCCTGGGTGTGGATGGTGACTTTCGCCCCTTCGGGCGCCGCCTCGGAATGCAGCGCGTCATTGCGGATCATGGTGACCTTGGCCATCGCACGGCGCAGGGTCGGATCAGCCAGGACATGGCCATTCAGGCTCGAGATGCCGATATCGCCGAAGGCCAGGATCGACCCGAGCGCGAAGGGCATGGAAAACTGCGCCTCCTGCGGCGAGGTCGGCCGGTCATGCACCAGGCTGATGGCGACGGTGGGCGTCACTTCGCAGGTTACGGCGAGGATGTCGGAGTCCAGCAGCGCATGGGTCTCGATCAGGCTCTGGGTCAGCTGGGTGGCCGCATGCGCCGCCGAGCAGACCGGAAACTGCTTGAAGAAGATGCCGGGCTCGACCAGACGCCAGACCTTGCCCAGCTTGTCGATCTCGCCATGTTCGACATGCCCGTCATTGAGCAGCGCCAGAAACCCGCGCGAGTTTTCCAGCACGTCGGCCGGTCCGGTCAGCCCGCGCGCCGCCAGCAGCGCCGCCTCGACGCCGATGGCCGCCGCGCGCCCGGCCATGTAGGGCTTGGCATCGGTGCCGAAGGCCGCCTTCAGCCCGCTGGCCTGAATGCCGGCCAGGGCCAGCGCGGTTTGCGTCTTCTGGGCATCCAGGCCCAGCCCGCGCGCCGCTGCCGCCGCCGCCCCGAAGACCCCGAAGGTCGCGGTGCTCCACCAGCCCTTGAAATAGTGGCCGGTGGCGCAGAGCATGGCGACCGCATAGACCACTTCTGAGCCGGCGATGAACGCCTCCAGCAGGCGCCGGCCGTCGCCGCCGGCATGTTCCACCGCCGCCAGCGCCGCCGGGAACACCACGGTCGATCCATGCATGATCCCGGTATAGCTGGTATCGTCGAAATCAAGGACATGGCCGGCCGTGCCATTGGCCAGCGCGGCGCCGACCGGGCTGATCCGTTTCGACTGGCCGAGGATGGTGCAGGCGCCCGGCGCGTGGTTCTCCAGGACATGGCGAAAGGTCTTTTCGCACAGCGGATCGGCCGCACCGGCAAGGGTGACGCCGACAAGATCGGCGATGCAATGCTTGGCCGTGACCACGACCGCCTCGGGCACCCGGTCGAGATCGACCGTGCTCGACCAGGCCGCCGCCTTGCCCGCGAGGGTGGTTTGCATCTTGTCCCGGCTCATCATGCGCTCTCGAGAATGCGGCCGCCGAGCGGGGCTGCGGCCTCGACCAGCCATTCCCAGAACGAGACGGCATATTCGCGCGAGACATAGACATCGAAAGCCGGGCCGTCCGATGACGGCAACCGGTGCACGAGGACCGGGATGTGATGGATGACGCTTTGCGCGAACACGTTTTCGGGGAAGGCGCGGTCATCCAGATCGATGGGCAGGCCGCGGTTGAGCACCGTGCGCGCCTCGGACCCGGTGATGCGCAGCACGGTCCGGCTGTGGCCGATCTCGGTGGTCACCGCGTCGCCGGCACCCAGCGTTTCGGTGAAGGCGCGCACCCGGGCGCTGCTGGCGCCGCAGACGAACCAGAGCCGGGTCGGCCCGACCCGCAGGATCGAGACATCGTCATGGGTGGTGACGGTCAGGCAGTCCACCGGCACCCTGATGCCCAGGCGCGCGGCGATGCTTTCGCAAATGGCGCCGAAGCTGTCGGGCCAGCCCGAGAGCTGGATCAGGTTGCGGGGCGACTGCTCCTGCAGGGTCACGCCGGGAAAGTCCCGCGGCGTGCCGAGCGGTCCGGCCTTGTAGACGGACCCCAGTGCCGAACGAATATCAGCCATGCAACCGTTCTCCTTCGGGATCGACAAAATGCGGTGAGGTGACGCGAACCTTGGTCAGTTCACCGTTGAGCGGCGAAACCGCGTCGATCTGTTCGCCCTTCCTGGCCATCCCGCCCGAAAGGAAGCCCAGCGCGATATTGCGTTTCAGTTCAGGCGAATAGGTGACGGACGAGACGAACCCGATGCCGTGCCCCATATGCCCGCTGCCATTGCCGGGCGTGAAATCCCTGGCCGAGGCACCCGACGCGTTGTTGACCAGCGTCGGCGAGCCATTGGCAAAGCTCCTGCTGTAGCGCGTGGCCGGGTCGCACAGGATCGCGCCGGCCCGCAATGTGCCCTCGGAGGCCGCCAGCTCCAGCCCGACCAGTTGCGGGCGCAGCGGATCGGTCAGGCCCTGGCGCTGCATCAGCGCGCTGCCCAGGAACGGCTTCCTGGTGCTTGCCATCTTGCCCAGGCCCAGATCGGCCAGCGTGGTGCGCCCTTCCAGCTCGCCCCCGGCGACGTGGCCCTTTTCGATGCGCAGGGCACCCAGTGCCTCGACCCCGTAGACCACCAGATCACAGCTCTTGCCCTGATCGTGGAAGCGCTGCCAGAGCTCCTGGCCGTAACCGGCCGCGGCATAGACCTCGTAGGCGCGTTCGCCCGAGAAGCTGATGCGCAGGACGCGCACCGGGATGTCGCCGGCATGGCCGTGACAGACCCCCATGAACGGCAGGGCATCGTCGGAGAAGTCGATGTCGGTGATGACCTTTTCGAGCAGTTCCCGGCTGCGGGGACCGGCCACGGCCATGCCCGCCCACTGGCCCGTCACCGAGGTGACATGCACCCGCAGATCGGTCCACGCGGTTTGCAGCAGGTATTCGAGATGCGACATGACCTTGCCGGCACCGGCGGTGGTGGTGGTCATGAAGTAGTGATGCTCCGAGATGCGCGACGTGGTGCCGTCATCCATCACGATGCCATCGGGCCGCAGCATCACGCCATAGCGCGCCCGGCCGACCGGCAGGGTCAGGAAGCCGTTGACATAGACCCGGTTGAGGAATTCGGCCGCATCGGGCCCCTGGATGTCGATCTTGCCCAGCGACGACACATCGGTGAGCCCGACCGATTGCCGCACCTTGGCGGTTTCGCGGATATAGGCATCCGACTTGCTCTCGCCGGGGCGCGGGAAATACCAGGCCCGCTGCCACAGGCCGGTGGTGGTGATGGCGGCGCCCTGGGCCAGATGCCAGTCATGCATCGGGCTGCGCCGGATCGGCCGGAAATGCAGGCCGGTTTCCGGCCCCGTCAGCGCCCCGATCGAGACCGGGCGGAAGGGTGGCCGGAAGGTGGTCGTGCCGACCTCGCCGATCGGCCGCCCGCGGATGCCGGCCATGATCCCGAGCGCGTTCAGGTTCGAGGTCTTGCCCTGGTCGTTGGCCATGCCGAGCGTGGTATAGCGCTTGAGATGCTCGACCGAGACATAGCCTTCGCGATGCGCCAGCTCGATATCGTCGGCGCCCACGTCATGCTGAAGATCGACAAATCTCTTTTTCGGCCGGGTGTTGAGCGGATGCGGCACCAGCCACAGGGGCTCGATGTTGAAGGTGGTGGTCCCGGCGGGCAATCCCTCCAGCAACGACCGGCCCTGGGCGGCCTGGGCCTGATCGCAGGCTGCCGCCGCGGCCAGACCGGCGCGGACACCGCTCTCGATCTTGGCGGTCAGGTCGAACTCGCCGGCGGCACCGCCCGCGATATCGAACCCCTCGGGGATCTTGCCGGCGGCCAGCATCGCGGTCTTTTCATCATAGACCGGCTTGGACCCGCGCTGGCCCAGCAGTTGCAGCGTCGGCGTCCAGCCGCCCGAAACCGCCAGCAGATCGCAGGCCAGCCGTTGCCGGATCCGGGATCGCTGCGGATTGCGCAGATCGATCGGCACCAGATCGACGCTGCGGACATGCCGGCCGCCATTGGCGCGGCCCACCGCACAGCCCAGATGCACGGCGATGCCGGCGGCGGTCGTCTGTGCCGCCAGCGCCGCGGAAATCCGGGCCCTGGCATCGACAACCGCCACATCCGCACCGGCGGCGCGCAGGTCGCGGGCCGCGGCATAGGCGGTATCGTTGTTGGTGAACACGACCACGCGCTTGCCCGGCGCAACGGCATGGCGGTTGGCGTAGGTTCGCGCCGCAGAGGCCAGCATCACGCCCGGCAGGTCGTTGTTGCCGAACACGATCGGGCGCTCGATCATCCCGGTGGCCAGGATCGCCCTTTCGGCGCGCACGCGCCAGTAGCGCTGGCGCGGCTGATGCGGGGCGGGCACTTTCTGGTGGTCGCTCACCCGCTCCAGCAGGGCGAAGGTCATGGCGTCATAGGCGCCGAAGGCGCAGGTGCGGGTCATCACCTTGACATTGGGCAGCGCCGCCAGCTCGGCCAGTGCCGCCGTCAGCCAGCCTGCCGATTTGGGATCATTGGCGGCAGCCAGCAGCGAGCCGCCCGGCACCGCGTCATCCTCGACCAGAATGACCCGCAGGCCGGCGCGCCCGGCGGTGATCGCCGAGGCCAGACCGGAGGCCCCGGAACCGACGACCAGCAGGTCGCAGAAGGCGTTGGCCTTCTCGTAGCGGTCCGGGTCGGGCTGGGTGGTCGGGTCGCCCATGCCGGCGGCCTTGCGGATGAATTTCTCGTAGAGCATCCACGAGCCCTGGGTCGGGCCGATGAAGGTCTTGTAGTAGAAGCCGGCCGCGAAAGCCTTCGAGAACAGGTCGACAAAGCTCATCGCGTCGTGTTTCAGCGATGGCCAACGGTTCTGGCTGAAGGCCTCCAGCCCGTCATAAAGCTCGATCTTGGTGGCCGGCAGGTTCGGCTCGTGCCGCGCCCCGCTGCGCATCGTCACCAGCGCGTTCGGCTCCTCGATGCCGGCGGTGAAGATGCCGCGCGGGCGGTGATACTTGAAGCTGCGCCCGACCAGCATCACCCCGTTGGCAAGCAGCGCCGAGGCCAGCGTGTCCCCGGCAAAGCCGGTATAGGCGCGTCCGTCAAAGCGGAACGAGATCGCTTTCGACCGGTCGATGTGACCCCCGGTCTTGAGCCGATGCGATTGGCTTGTCATGCAACTTCCACCTGTTTGCCCTGGGTAGGAGCGTCTGTTTCACTGGCCGGCCGCACCGAGATCACCTCGTGGGTGACCGTGTTGCGGACCACCCGCAGCCATTGGCGGCACCCGTGCTGGTGATGCCAGAACTCGGCATGCTCGCCCTTCGGGTCATTGCGGAAGAACACGTAGTCCGCCCAGCGGCCGATATCGGTGTCGGAAAGTTCGGGCATGGTGTTTTCGGCATCGCCGCCATAGCCGAACTCGACGTAATCCCTCTCACCGCAATAGGGGCATGTAATCCTCAGCATCGTCAGGTCCTCTCAATGCGCCCAGGGGGTCGGCCCCATGCCTTTTTCGTCAATCTGGTAGCCGCGATGGAAGCGGTCGAGCGTGAAGCGCGCGTTCAGCGCATGCGGCCGCTCGGTGGCGATGGTATGGGCGTAGCACCAGCCCGAGGCCGGGGTGGCCTTGAACCCGCCATAGCACCAGCCGCCATTGATATAGAGGCCCTCGACCGGCGACTTGCACATGATCGGACTGCCATCCATCGACATGTCCATCACCCCGGCCCAGTGCCGCACCAGTTGCAGGCGCGATACCAGCGGCACCAGCGCCTTGGCGGCGGCCATGTTTTCCTCGACGATCGGCAGGTCGCCGCGCTGGCCGTAGGAATTGTGGCCGTCGAGGTCGCCGCCCAGCACCAGCCCGCCCTTGTCGGACTGGGAGATGTAGAAATGGACCGCCCCGAACGAGACGACACAGTCGATGACCGGCTTGATGGCCTCGGTCACGAAGGCCTGCAGGACATGGGTCTCGATCGGCAGCCGCAGCCCGGCCATCTTCGCCATATGGCTGGTATGCCCGGCAACCGCCATCGCCACCTTCTTGGCCTTGATCGGCCCGCGGGTGGTCTCGACCCCGACGATGCGGCCGCGATCCCACTGGTAGCCGGTGACCTCGCAGCCCTGGATGATGTCGACGCCGCGGGCACTGGCGCCGCGCGCATAGCCCCAGGCCACCGCATCGTGGCGCGCCGTTCCGGCCCGCTCCTGCAGCAGGCCGCCATGGATGGGAAACCGTGCATTGGCGGAATAGTCGAGGATCGGCACCCGCTTCATCACCGCCTCGCGTGACAGCAGTTCGGCGTCGATGCCGTTCATCCGCATGATGTTGCCGCGCCGCATGGCCGCATCCATCTGCGCCGGCGAATGGCACAGGTTGATCTGCCCGCGGGGCGAATACATGACGTTGAAGTTCAGATCGCGGCTCATGCCTTCCCAGAGCTTCATCGAATGCTCGTAGAAGCTGGTATTGCCGTCGATCATGTAGTTCGAGCGGACAATGGTGGTGTTGCGCCCGGTATTGCCGCCGCCGATATAGCCCTTTTCGACCACCGCGACATTGGTGATCCCGTGTTCCTTGGCCAGGTAATAGGCCGTCGCCAGCCCGTGGCCGCCGCCGCCGATGATCACCACGTCATAGGCGGGCTTGGGCTCGGCATCGCGCCAGGCCCGTGACCACCCCTTGTTGCCGCGAAGCGCCTCCTTGAAGAGGCTGAACGCCGAATAATGCGTCATCGTCCTACCAGGTCCAGATTTCGGTGCGGGCCCGCCGCCGGTTCGGCCGCGGGCCCGTCGGGTTCAAGCGTCTCAGCCGACCAGCGTGTCGTAGGTCGGGGAGTAGTACTTCATCCAGAAGTCGCCGCGCATGTCGCGCAGGGTCGGCACCTTGATCCGTGCCTCGTCGACCTTGTCGAGGTCGAGATCGGCCATGACGACGGCGTTCTCTTCCTTGCCGCCCGAGGCGATGACTTCGCCCATCGGATCGACGATCATGCTCTCGCCGAAGTAGTTGTTGACGCCTTCCTGGCCGATCCGGTTGGAATAGACGCAGAACATGCCGTTATCGACGGCGCGCATGATGTTGAGGTTGCTCCAGTGCACGCCGTGGGCGTAGCCCGGCGCGGCGGTCGGGCAGAACATCACTTCGGCGCCCAGCATGGCCAGGATCCGCGAGGTCTCGGGATAGCGGCGGTCGTGGCAGATGATGGTGCCGAACTTGGCGTTGGGCGCAAACTCGGTCTCGTGGACCTTGAAGTCCTGGCCGGCGCGGAAATACATCTTTTCCAGCGCCTGCACACCGGCCACCTGGGTCTTGCGATAGGTGCCGACGATGCTGCCGTCCGGGCCGATGGTGGCCGACGAGTTGTAGTAGACGCCGGGGACGGCCTTCTCGAACATCGGGAAGATGACGTAGACGCCGTATTTCTTGCACAGCTTGGCCACTTCGTTGGTGCTGTAGCCGGGGATGGTCTCGGCTTCCTTGAACAGGTCGTTGTCCTTGGCGCCATAGCAGCGGTCATAGTCGGTGGTGCAAAGCTCGGTCGCCAGGATGATCTGCGCGCCCTTCTTGGCCGCCTCTTCCATCAGCGGCAGCGTGCGCTGCTCCATCTTTTCCTTGATGGTCGCACGCGGCATCGCCTTTTCCTGAAGCGCGGCAACTTTAAGAATACGTTTTGTCATTTGGTTCTCCAGTTCCTGGTGTTGTGAATTCGTAGTGTCGGTTCAGAGCCTTACGCCCGCCGGGCTGGCCTCGAGGAATTTCGCCCTGCCCTTCTTGGCCAACAGCTTGCCGTCCTGAAGCAGGATCTCGCCGCGCTGCATGACCAGCTCGGGAGCGCCCAGGACCTTGCGGTCCTCGTACATCGAGTAGTCGGTCTTGACGTGCTGTTCGGCGGCGTGGATCGTGTGCTCCTTCATCGGATCGAAGATCAGCACATCGGCATCCGATCCCGGCTCCAGCAGCCCCTTGCGCGGGAAGATGCCGAAGATCTTGGCCGGCTTCTCGCACATCACCTCGACCAGGCGGCACAGGCTGACCATGCGCCGGTTGACGGCCTCGTCATAGGTGACGGTGAACAGGGTTTCCTGTCCGGGGATGCCGCCGGGCGCCTTGAACACGTCGCCGAAGCGCGGCTCCTTCTTGACGATCATGTGGCCGCCGGTATCGGAGCCGATCACGTCGATCTTGCCTTCGATGACCGCCTGCCACAGCGCGTCGTTGTCCACCTTTTCGCGCAGCGGCGGGCTGACCTTGGCCAGCGTGCCGATCTTGAGCATCTCGTCGTTGGTGAGCGTCAGGTAATGGGTGCAGGTCTCGGCATAGATCGGCGGGCCGCCCATGGCGCGGAAGGTGTCGACCACGTCCAGCGTTTCCTTGGCGCTGATATGCACGATGTACATCGGGCAATCGAGCACCTTGGCAAAGCTCAGGATGCGATAGGCGGCCTCGGCCTCGGTGATCTTGGGGCGCGACGGCAGGTAGTATTCCGGCCCGGTCTTGCCTTCCTCGATGAACTTGTCCTCGAGGAAATCGCACAGGTCGCCGTTCTCGGCATGGACACAGAACAGCCCGCCGTTTTCCTTCAGCACGCTGAGAATGCGCATCAGGTCGGCGTCGCCCAGGTTCATGCCGCGGCGCCGGTAGGCCATGAAGCCCTTGAACGAGCGCACGCCGCGTTCGCAGATCTTGGGGATCGTGGTTTCCAGATCGGCCAGATCGGTGCCCACCAGGCTGCAATGCAGGCCGAAGTCGATGACCGAGTCGCGGCTGCCTTCCTCGATGAAGTAGTTCACCGCATCCCACAGGTTGCCCTCGACGCCCCAGGCCTTGACCGCCCCGATATAGGGGATCAGCGTGGTGATGCCGCCATAGACCGCCGATTGCGACAGGGTATCCAGCCGGTCGGCATAGACCGGATGCAGGTGTGCCTCGACGATGCCGGGCAGCACGTATTTGCCGGCGGCGTCGATGACCTTGCTGGCCTTCTTGCCGCTGCCCGGCTTCTCGATGCTTTCGACCAGTCCATCCTTGATGAACACGTCCGCCAGCTTCATCTCGCGGCTGTTGACCACCACGCCGCCCTTGATCTGAATGTCACTTGTGCCGGTTGCCATTTGTCCTGTCCTTCATGGTCCCTGAAATCCTGATGCGGATTTCCGTTGTCTTTCTGTCCGGCCGCGCCCGTGCTTTGGCCCGTGCTTTGGCCCGTGCGCGGGCAAGCCTCTCCGGTTCTGGAAGAACCGAAGTCCATCCAGGTCATTGGCGCTGTGGCCGGCCCTGATCTCTGGCCGCGGCGGTTACTCCGCCGGGATCTTGAACTCCGGGGCGGGCTTGCCCGCGCCCATCACCGCCTTGGTGATGCTGGCGTAGCCGGTGCAGCGGCACAGCTGGCCGCGCATATGGGTGCGGACTTCTTCCTCGGTGGGTTCGGGATTCTCGTCGAGCAGGTTGCGCCCGATCATGATCATGCCCGGCGTGCAGTAGCCGCATTGCACGGCGTTGTGGTCCAGGAACGACTTTTGCAGCGGATCGAGCTCGCCGCGCTTGGCCAGGCCCTCGATCGTCACCACCTCGGCGCCATCGACCGAGACCGCCAGCGCCAGGCAGGACAGCGTCGGCTTGCCGTCGACGTGAACGGTGCAGGCACCGCATTCGCCGATGCCGCAGCCGTATTTGGTGCCGGTCAGCTTCTCCTGCTCGCGGATCACGTTCAGCAGCAGCTCGTTGGCGTTGACGGTGTATTCGCGCGGCGAGCCGTTGAGGGTGAAATGAACGGTATGCTTCTTCATTTTGCGGCTCCTTCTGCGGCGCGCTGCCAGGCGGTGAGCAGGGCGTCACGGGCGATGATCCGGGACACGTGCCTGCGGTATTTCTCGGTTGCCCGAACGTCGGTGATCGGGGTGATGTCCTTGGCCACGATGTCGGCCGCGGCGGCAAAGGCCTCCGGCGTGCCGCGCTTCCCGATCAGGGCGCCAACCGCCTGCTTCATCCGCATCGGCGTCGGGCCGACCGACCCAAGGGCGATCCGGCAATCGGTGATCGTGTCGCCATCGCGCACCAGCACCACGGCCACACAGACCTGCGAGATGTCGGCGACCACGCGCGAGATCTTCAGGAAGGCGCTGCCGGTGCCCTTTGCCGGCTTGGGCAGCTCGACCGCGGTCAGGATCTCGCCGGGCTGGATCACGGTCTTGCCGGGGCCGGTGAAGAAATCGCGCAGCGGCACCGTGCGGGTGGCCTTGCCGGATCTGAGGACGGCGCTGGCATCATGGACCAGGAGCGCCGGCGCCGTATCGGCGGCGGGGGACGCATTGCAGATATTGCCGCCGATGGTGCCCATGAGCATCACCGAAACCGTGCTGTAGGCGTTGCAGGCCTCTTGCAGGGCGGTGTAACCGGCGATGACCGGCCCGGACCGGCTGACATCGCGGATGCTGGTGGTCGCCCCGATGGTCAGGACGTCGCCCTCGGTGATGCCCGCCAGCTCCTTGACCCTGGACAGCGAGATGACATGGGACGGCTGCTGGCGTTCCATCTTCATCTGCACCAGCAGGTCGGTTCCGCCCGCCAGCAGTTTGGCCGAACCGCCATGGTCTGCAAGCATCGTGAACGCCTCGGCCAGCGTCTTGGGCTGAAGGTAGTCGAACTCGGGAGAGACGAGGCGGGTGTTGGTATTCATGAACATGTCTGACCCTCTATTCGGCGACCGGCGTCGGCGCCTTCAGCGTCGCTTGCCCGGTTTTGTTGGCTTTTCCTGCGGCTTGCTCGGCCAGGGCGGCGAGCACCTTTTCCGGCGTGATCGGGATCTCGTAGAACCGGATGCCGAGCGCGTTGTAGACTGCGTTGGCAAAGGCCGCCGCGGCCGGGTTCTTCGCCGCCTCGCCCAGGCCCTTGGCTCCGAACGGGCCGGTCGGCTCGTAGGTATGGGCGAAGTGGGTGGCGATGTCCCCGACCAGCGGTGACTCCGAGATCGAGGGCGTCTTGCCATCCACCCAGAAGCCCTTGCTGGCCAGTTCTCCGGTCTTGGGATCCCACTGGTTGTCCTCGGTCAGCGCATAGCCCTGGCCCTTGGACAATCCGCCGATCAGCTGGCCGCTGGCCAGCGCCGGGTTGACCACGGTGCCGCAGTCGCTGCCCAGCGCGGCGCGGCGCGAATGGATCTGGCCGGTTTCGGTATCGACCTCGACCTCGACATAATAGGACACATAGGCGGGCGGGCAGTTGACCATCCGCAGGCTCTGCGAGGAACTGAGCGTTCCCAGGCTGTTGAGGTGGAGATAGCGGGCCAGCTCGCCCACCGTCATCCGGCGCTCTGCCAGGTTGGGGCAGTAGATGACGCCCTGGCCAAGCTCGTAATCGGGCTCGATCACCAGCGACTCTGGCAGCACGTCCAGCACCCGGGCGGCCCATTCGAGGATCTGGGTCTTGACCACCTTCGCCGCCCTCAGGGCCGCGCTGCCGCCGGCATAGATGCCGCGCGTCGCATGGGTGGTCACGTCATAGAGCGAGGTCCGCGTGTCGCAGGGCGAGATGCCGACCATGTGGTTGGGAATGCCCAGCTCCTCGGCGACCAGCTTGGAGATGGCGTGGTTGGTGCCGCCGCCATGGTCCATCAGCGACTGGATCAGGTCGACCGTGCCGTCCTCGTTCAGCTTCACGATGGCGCCCGAATAGTCGATCATCTCGGCGCCCGAGGCCTTGGCGTGGCCCACGCCGCTGGTGTGGAAGCCGCGCGCCATGCCGATGCCGCGCCGCATCCGGCCGGTCTGCGACCCGCTTTTCTGCCGCTTGTCCCAGCCGATCAGCTCGGACCCGGTCTTCAGCAGTTCCGGCACGCCGTCGCTGCGGATGATGCATTTCGAGGCCGGGCCCTGGCCCCAGAAGGTGCCGCCCAGGCCGACATACTGGCGCAGTTTGAACTCGATGGGGTCAAAACCCATCTCGTGGGCGATCTCGTCCATCAGCGATTCGACCGCGAAGTGAACCTGCGGCGCGCCAAAGCCCTGCATGGCGCAGGAGGGCGTCTTGTTGGTGTAGACCGCCGTGCCGACATATTTCATGTTCGGCAGCTTGTAGAGCGATGCCCAGAAGCCGCCGAAGCCGCCAAGGAACGGATAGGCCTGGATATTGTGGGCGCCGATATCGATCTCGGCATGCATCTCGCCGGCAATCAGCGTGCCATCCTTCTTCATGCCCAGCTTGAGCGTGATCTCGGAGGGGTAGCGGACATGGTCATGCATGTCCTCTTCGCGGGTCGAGGCGATCTTGACCGGGTGCCCGGACTTGAGCGCCAGGCCGACGCAGATCGGCGTCACCGAGTTCATCTGGATGCTCGAGCCGAACGAGCCGCCCAGCATCACCTTCTTGACGTTCACCTTGCTCAGCGGAAGATCGTAGATCTGGCCCAGCAGGATGCGCGTGTTGTGGATCGACTGGGTGCTTGCCCAGACCGTGATGCCGCCGTCGATCTCGGGGCGGCAGACCACCGATTTCGGCTCCATCTGCGCGTGATAGATGCGGCTGGTCTTGTATTTCCGCTCGATGATGACGTCGGATTCGGCGAAACCCTTCACCGTGTCGCCGACATCGATGGTGCGCCGCACCGCGACGTTGTTGACGATCGGCTTGTCCACGCCATCGAGCAGGACGGTGTCATGGATCGGATCGGCGCCGTCCTTGCGCGCCTGATCCATGGTGGTGATGACCTCGAGCACTTCATACTCGATCTTGATCAGCCGCAGCGCCTTTTCGGCCAGCGCCTCGGTCGGCGCGGCCACGCCCACCAGTGCCTCGCCGACATGGCGGGCCTTGTCGGCAACCACGGTGCGGTCCCGGTAGAGGCAGGGCGGCGTGCTGACGATGCGTTCGTTGTAGCGGGTGTGCGGCACGTCGGCATAGGTCAGGCAGACGGCGCCCAGCGCTTCGGCGGCGCTGGTGTCAACGCTGACGATCCGGGCATGCGCGTGGGGGCTGCGCAGGACGCGGCCATACCACATCCTGTCGACCGAGATGTCGGGCGCGTATTTTTCGGAGCCGGTCACCTTTGCAATCCCGTCCTTGCGCCAAGAAGCATCGCCGATGGTTTTGAATTCGGTGGATTGCATGGGTTTTCCCTACGGTTTCGATTTCGTCATGCCCGATACTAGGACGCGAATGCGGGGAACCAGTATTAGTGTTTTCCTTGGGCTGGGTCCGAGAAATCCTGAACTGCCGCCGCGGCGCCCCCGGCCTCAGGCGAAACCGGCCACGATGTCGCGACAGGTTGCGTCCAGGGTGCCCGGTTCGAGCCGGGTTGCCGCCGCAAGCGGTGCCAGCGCGCCCGGATAGGCGGGACGCAGGATTTGCGCGGCCTTTTCCGTGACTTGCGCCGCGCTGAACGGACGATCCGGCCCGCCCGGCGCGCTGAGGCACTCGCCCTTGAGGGTGCGGCCGACACCGAGCGTCTGCGCCACGCGGGCGGGACGGTCGTTTGGCCAGTCCATCCTTGGCGCATAGGCGTCGATCGTGACCCGGTGGCGCAATCGGGCCAGACCGGCATCGCCCAGGGTGTCGGCATGAAATGCCTCCGCCCCGGCATGGCCAAAGGCCGCCGTGGCCGCCGCGATATGCTGGATCGAGAATTTTGCCGCCA
>CAUJIU010000044.1 GCA_963205075.1 Pseudomonadota bacterium
GGTGATCGAGAACCGCACCGCGGCGATGATCGCGCCTTATTCGGACGCGGCCGGGGGCAACGCGCCTTTGATGTTCGAGCCGCGCCAGATTGCCGAGATGTTTGCCGCCTTCGATGCCGCGCGCTTCCAGATCCATGTCCATGCCATCGGTGACATGGCCACGCGCGCCGCGCTCGATGGGATGGAGGCGGCGCAGGGGCGCAACGGCGCCTGGCCGGGGCTGCACCAGATCGCCCATATCCAGTTCATCGATCCGGCCGATATCGCGCGCTTCCATGCGCTCGGGGTGATGGCCAATGTCCAGCCGCTCTGGGCGCGGCATGAGGTTTCGGTCGATGATCTGTCGGTGCCGGTGGTCGGGCCGGAGCGGGCGAAGTGGATCTACGCCTTCCGCTCGCTCAGGGATGCGGGCGCCCGCATGGCGCTGTCATCGGACTGGGGGGTCTCGACGCTCAATCCGTTCGAGATCATCGAGACCGCCGTGACCCGCCAGCCGCCGCGCCGCGAGGGCACGGTGCCGCCCTTCCTGCCGGAACAGCGCCTGACCCGCGCCGAGGCGGTGGCCGGATACACGACCCACGCCGCGGCGGCCGCCTGGCGGCAGGACGATACCGGCTCGCTCGCCTTGGGCAAGGCGGCCGACCTGATCGTGCTCGACCGCGACATCTTTGCCTGCGACGCCCATGACATCGGCGACACCCAGGTGCTGCTGACCCTGCTGGCCGGGCGCGAGGTGCATCGGGCCCAGGGGTTTGAGGGTTAGGGGCGGGCGCGGAAAGCAAAAAGCGCCCCGCGGGGCGCTTTGGCTGCTCGATTGTGGTGGCTCTCAGGCGCCCCAGGTGCGGATATCGCCGCAATCCATATGCACGAAGTTCGAGCCGGAATACTTGCCCACCCCGCCGGCACGGCAGGAGGTCGCGGCGCTGTAGATCTGGCTGACGCTGCGCCCCGCCAGCCGCAGGTCGGCGGCCTGGCCGCGGATATGCAGCGAATTGCGCGCCACGCGCGACGAGCTTTCGCGCAACATGGCATTGGTGGCGGCGGTCCGGTAGCCCGACAGCAGCGTGTAGGCCTCGTTCACATCCAGCAGGTTGTGGGTGGCGGCGATGATGTCGATGGTGCGGGTATCGATGCCGATCACGTCGCCGGTGCGCCAGTCACGCATGAAACGGCTGATCTCCTGCACCGCCTCGCCGATGTAATCGCCCTCGATCCAGTAGATCATGTCGATTCGTTCGCCCGACCGGCCCGAATACATCTGGACGCGGCGGATATCGCCCGCTCCGCGCAGAAATCCGGCTGCATTGCTGAAGGTCGGAGCCGCGACAACGGCGGTGGCGGCAAAGGCGCGAAGCAATCCACGCCGAGAAATGCCGGAAGAGAGATGGTCTGTCATTCGAAAGCGCCTGTCCCGTCGCCTACTATGTGCCCGTTTTATAACGGTTTGTTGCAATCTCTTCCCCAGATGCAGGGAATTTATTGCACATGTGAAACAAAACTCAAAGCAAAGATCTGGGGTCAGAGTCGGCAAAAGGACACAATCGGCGAAATTCTGCGCATCGCGGTGCGAATCGCTGGGGGTGTGGCGCTTTTGCAAGGGCGAGGTGCATTTGCGCCACGCGCGCGCCCGTCTGGCCCTTTTGTGATTGGACGGACTGGCGGTTTCTCTCAAAACTGCGTCATATCCAATAATTATGGACGATTTCGGAGATTTCCTGATGCGATTGCTGCCCCGCCGGACTTTCTTGGCCGCCCTGTTTGCCGGCCTGACCGGCCTCCTGCTGGCCGCCGCGCCCGCATCGGCCCAGGTCACGGCGTTTCGTCAGGCGGTGGCTGAATCGGTGGCCAGCGAGGACGGGGTCGCGGCATTTTATCGCGGGCGCGACTTTCAGGGCATCTGGTCGGGCACCTCGGCCGAGGCGGTGGCGCGGCGCAACGCGCTGATCGCGGCGCTTGCAGGGGCCGAACAGCACGGGCTGCCGCCGAGCCGCTACGATGTCGCGGGCCTGATCGCCGGCATGCAATCGGCCGGCACCGCCGCCGAAAAGGGCCGGATGGAGGTGGCGCTGAGCCTGGCCTTTGTCCGCTACGCCCAGGATGTGAGCACCGGCCTGCTGGTGCCGGGGCAGATCGACGATGGCATCAAGCGCACGGTCGATATCCGCCCGGCGGGTGCGCTGCTGGCCGGCTTCATGGCGGCCGAGCCTTATGCGTTCCTGCGCGGCCTGCCGCCGCAGGACTTCGAGTATTCGCGCCTGCAGGCCGGCAAGATCGCGCTTGAGGCAGTGATCGCCGCCGGCGGCTGGGGCCCGGAAGTCAGCGCCGGCAAGCTGGAGCCGGGCGACACCGGCAACGCCGTCATCGGCTTGCGCAACCGGCTGATCGCCATGGGGTATCTGCCCATGACGCCAACAGGCAGCTATGACGCCGACATTCAGGCGGCGGTGGTGCGGTTTCAGGAAAGCCACGGGCTGGAGCCGGACGGCGTGGCCGGCGAGGGCACGCTGGCCGAGATCAATGTCAGCCCCGAGCGGCGGCTGCAATCGGTCTATGTGGCGCTCGAGCGCGAGCGCTGGATGAACTTTCCGCGCGGGGACCGGCATGTCTATGTCAACCTCGCCGATTTCACCGCCAGCATCGTCGATTTCGACCATGTGACCTTCCGCACCCGTGCGGTGGTGGGCGCCAACAGTTCCGACCGCCAGAGCCCCGAATTCTCGGACCTCATGGAGCACATGATCATCAACCCGAGCTGGCACGTGCCGCGCTCGATCGCCACCAAGGAATATCTGCCGCAGCTGCAGGCGGACCCGACCTCGGTGTCGCATCTGATCATCACCGACCGGCGCGGCCAGCGGGTCGACCCGACGACGGTGGATTTCGCCAGCCTCGACACCCGCAATTTCCCCTTCGACATGCGGCAGGCGCCCGGCGCCGGCAACGCCCTGGGCCAGGTCAAGTTCATGTTCCCCAACCGCTGGAACATCTATCTGCACGACACCCCGCAGCGCAGCCTGTTCGGGCGCGAGGTGCGGGCCTTCAGCCATGGCTGCATCCGTCTGAACGATCCGCAGGACTTTGCCTACCAGCTGCTGTCGCGCCAGACCGACGATCCGGTGGGCCTGTTCCAGAGCGTCTTGCGCACCGGGCAGGAGACGCAGGTCAATCTCGAAACCCCGATCCCGGTGCATCTGGATTACCGCACCGCCGTGACCAGCGTGACCGGTGAACTCGGCTTCCGCCGCGACGTCTACGGGCGCGACCGCAAGATCTGGAACGCGCTGACCGCGCTGGGGGTAGCGACGGGCGAGGTTCAGGGCTAGATCTGTCCCGTCAGATCGGGAAGGCCGCATGGGTCACAGCATCAGGGATATTGCCGCCGCCCTCGGGGTGCCGTTCCACGGGGATGGCAGCCTGCGCATCCGCCGTGCCGCCGAGCCGACCGATGCCGGCCCGGATGACCTGGCGCTGGCCATGTCGCCGCGCTACGCTTCTGCGCTGGGCGAGGGACAGGCGCGCGCGGCCATCCTGTGGCCGGGTGCCGACTGGCAGACCTTCGGGCTGAGCGCCGCCATCGAGGCGCCGCGCGCCCGGCTGGCGCTGGCGCAGCTGACGGGCGCCTTGCGCGACCTGCCCGCGCCACCGCCCGGCATCGACCCGACCGCGCAGGTCGATCCGTCCGCCAGCATCGCCGCCGACGCCTCGGTCGGGCCCTTCTGCGTGATCGGGGCCGGGGTGGTGATCGGTGCGGGCACCCGGATCGACAGCCACGTGACCATCGCCGCCGGGGCGAGCATCGGCGCGCAGGGGCATCTGGGCGCCGGCGTGCGCATCGGGCAGGGCGTGCATATCGGCGCGCGGGCGGTGCTGCATCCCAATGTGGTTCTGGGCGCGGACGGGTTTTCCTTCGTCACCTCCGAGCCGTCCAATGTCGAGCGGGCGCGCGAAACCCTGGGCAAGGGGAGCGTGCAGCCGCTGGCCGATCCGGCCTGGCACAAGATCCATTCGCTCGGCGGGGTCGAGATCGGCGACGATGTCGAGATCGGGGCCAATTCCACCGTCGATGCCGGCACCATCCGCGCCACCCGCGTCGGTGACGGCACCAAGATCGACAACCTGGTGCAGGTCGGGCACAACGTCATCGTCGGGCGCCATTGCCTGCTTTGCGCGCAGGCGGCGGTTGCCGGCTCGGCGGTGATCGGCGACCGGGTGGTGCTGGGCGGCAAGTCCGGGGTGGCCGACAACATCACCCTGGGCGACGATGTGGTGCTGGGGGGCGCGGCGATCGCGCTGTCCAACGTGCCGGCGGGCCGGGTGATGATGGGCTATCCGGCCACCCGCATGGACCTGCATATCGAAAGCTACAAGGCCCTGCGCCGCCTGCCGCGGCTGTTGCGTGACCTTGTGGCGCGGCAGGGACGGGTTCCAAACGACGACCCGAACGACTAGATCGGCGCCAGACGCGGTTTTCGGAAGGTATGAACATGGGCGTATCTGAACAGGTCATCGCCATTCTGGCCGAGCAGGCCGTGCTCGACCCGGCCGATATCGCGCCCGGTCAGTCGCTTGCGGATCTGGGCATCGACAGCCTGGGCCTGGTCGAGAGCATCTTTGCCATCGAGGAGGCCTTCGACATCACCGTGCCCTTCAACGCCAACGCCCCGGATGCGGGCGAGTTCGACATCTCGTCGGTCGCGGCGATCATCGAGGCCGTGGAGCGGCTGGTCGGGCAGAAGCCGTGAGCGGCCGGCAATGAAGCGCGTCGCAATCACCGGGGCCGGCACCATCAATGCGCTCGGCCATGACGTGCCCGCGACGCTGGCCGCGATGCGCGAGGGGCGCTGCGGCATCGGCCCCCTGGCGATCCGCGATGTCGAGCGGCTTTCGGTGCAGATCGGGGCGCAGGTCGCGGGCTATGACGAAGAGGCCCATTTCAACCGTCAGCAGGTGGCGCTCTATGACCGCTTCACCCAGTTCACCCTGCTCTCGGCGCGGCAGGCGATCAGCCAGTCGGGCCTGAGCTTTTCCGGCGATCTGGCCGACCGGGCCGGGGTGGTGCTCGGCACCGCCGGGGGCGGGGTCAACACCTGGGACGAGAATTACCGCACCGTCTACGAGGACGGCAAGAACCGGGTGCATCCCTTCGTGGTGCCCAAGCTGATGAACAACGCCGCCGCCAGCCATGTCAGCATGGAATTCAACCTGCGCGGCCCGTCCTTTACCGTGGCCACCGCCTGCGCCTCGTCCAACCACGCGATGGGGCTGGCCTTCCAGATGGTCCGTTCAGGCATGGCGCCGGCGATGCTGACCGGCGGCTCCGAGGCGATGCTGTGCTTTGGCGGCATCAAGGCCTGGGAAGGGTTGCGGGTGATGTCGCGCGATGCCTGCCGCCCGTTCAGCGCCAACCGCAACGGCATGGTGCAGGGCGAGGGCGCGGCGGTGTTCGTGTTCGAGGAGTTCGAGCATGCCCGGGCGCGCGGGGCCGATATCCTGGCCGAAGTGGCGGGCTTTGCCATGACCTCGGATGCCGCCGATATCGTGACGCCTTCCGCGCAGGGCGCGGTGCGTGCCATTGCCGGGGCGCTGGCGGATGCGGGGCTGAACCCGTCGGATGTGGGCTATATCAATGCCCATGGCACCGGCACCGCCGCCAATGACAAGACCGAATGCGCCGCCGTGGCCAATGCCTTTGGCCGCCATGCCGACAGCCTGATGATCTCGTCCACCAAATCGATGCATGGCCACCTGATCGGCGGCACCGGTGCGGTGGAACTGCTGGCGGTGATCATGGCGCTGCGCGACGGAGTTGTTGCCCCGACCATCGGCTACGAGGAGCCGGACCCGGAATGCGCGCTTGACGTGGTGCCCAACGTGGCGCGCGAGGCGCGGGTCGATGCGGCGCTGAGCAATGCCTTTGCCTTTGGCGGGCTCAACGCGGTGCTGGCGCTGCGGCGGGCCTGAGCGGGCCGCCGGCACAAGCCGCGGCCCGCAGGCTATTGCGGATTACTGCGATGCGACCACGGTCGCGGCCGCCAGTCCGGCCGTAAAGCCCTTGAGCGACAGGGTCAGCGTGAACGGCTGGTCGGGCGCCCCGGCGGGCACCAGGACCACGGTGACCTCGTTGCCGGCCTTCATCGTATCCACTTCCTCGGGCAGGAACCCGACGCGGGCGACGCAACCGGCACGGTTGCAGAAGTTGAACGGATAGACCTTGGCCTCGGCCCCGTCGACCGACAGGCTGATGCCCTGGGTCAGCAGGGTTTCCAGCGGGGCGACGATGGTGGCGCCGGCCGCGGCGCGCGAGCCGTCGGGCAGGCGGAAGAAGCTGATCTCGGCCACCGGGTTGCCCTCGGCGCCCAGCAGCACCTGGTAGAGCTGGCAGGGTTCGTCGCCGGTTTCGGCCTTGAGGCAGCGCAGGCCCCAGTCGCCGATTTCCTCGCGGATATAGGGCTGGCCGACCTGGATCTCGCCGGTTGCCGCCGGCGCGCCCAGCGCCAGCCCGGTTGCCGGATCGGTTGCCGGATCGGTGGCCGGATCGGTGGCGGTGGTGTTCTGCGCGGCCAGCGGGCCGGCCAGGGGCGCGGCTGCCATGAGCGCCAGCGCGAGAATCAGCGGTCTGAATGCGGTTTTCATCGGGGATCCTGTCTCGATTGTTCTGGCACGACTTAGCATGCCGCCGCGGCCATGTCAGGGCCGCATTCAGGGAAAACCGGCGGGCTTTTGCCGAAAACGCTCACATCTGCGTTGACTGCGAAGCTGTTGGAACCAAAGAAAAAGGGCCCTCGCGGACCCTTCTTCCATATCTCCCTGTCGGACTTGGCCGACTAATTGTGCGGAAACTAGGGGAAGGCAGACGAGGCGTCAACAAAAAAAGGCCGCGCCCGGGGGCGCGGCAAGTCTGACAGGGAGGAAGTCCATTGCAGGCCAATTGCCCGGTCCGGACAGCTATAGACTGGCACCCAATGGTTAAGAAGGTATTCTGGCCCCGAACCAGCAGGGAGCGGCACATGGGCGGGGACATCTTCATCGGCGGCGGCGGCGAGAACTATGCCGAGCCACAGACCTTGCTCCTGAGCCATTCCAACCGGCACGGGCTGATTGCCGGGGCCACCGGCACCGGCAAGACCGTGACCTTGCAGATCATGGCCGAAGGCTTTTCGGCCGCCGGGGTTCCGGTGTTCATGGCCGATGTGAAGGGCGATCTGTCGGGGCTGGCGGTCGCGGGCAGCCCGGAGTTCAAGCTGCACGAGCCGTTCATGACCCGCGCCCGCACCATCGGGCTCGATCTGGTCTACCAGGCCTTCCCGGTGACCTTCTGGGACCTGTTCGGCCAGCAGGGCCACCCGATCCGCACGACTGTCTCCGAGATGGGGCCGCTGCTGCTGTCGCGGCTGCTGGATCTGTCGGATGTGCAGGAAGGGGTGCTCAACGTCGCCTTCCGCGTGGCCGACGAGGAGGGGCTGCCGCTGCTGGACCTGCAGGACCTGCAGGCGCTGCTGGTCTGGGTGGGCCAGAACGCCGACAGCCTGTCGCTGCGCTATGGCAATGTCGCCACCGCTTCGGTGGGCGCGATCCAGCGGCAGTTGCTGGTGCTGGAAAACCAGGGCGGCACCGCGCTGTTCGGCGAGCCGGCGCTGTCGCTGCAGGACCTGATGGCGCTCGAGCCCGACGGGCGCGGCCGGGTCAACATCCTTGCCGCCGATCAGCTGATGGCCTCGCCCCGGCTCTACGCGACCTTCCTGCTCTGGCTGTTGTCGGAGCTGTTCGAGGAACTGCCCGAGGTCGGCAACCCCGACAAGCCCAAGCTGGTATTCTTCTTCGACGAGGCGCATCTGCTGTTCAACGATGCGCCCAAGGCGCTGGTGGCCAAGGTCGAGCAGGTGGCCCGCCTGATCCGCTCCAAGGGGGTGGGGGTGTTCTTCGTCACCCAGAACCCCGCCGACGTGCCCGAAACCGTGCTGGGACAGCTGGGCAACCGGGTCCAGCACGCGCTGCGCGCCTTCACCGCCAAGGACCGCAAGGATCTCAGGCAGGCCGCCGAGACCTATCGCGACAATCCGCGTTTCGACACCGCCGACGCCATCCGCGAGGTCGGCACCGGCGAGGCCGTCACCTCGATGCTGGACCGCAAGGGCGTGCCGCAGATGGTCGAGCGCACGCTGATCCGCCCGCCATCCTCGCAACTCGGCCCGATTTCGCCGCAGGCGCGGGCGGCGATCATGGCCGCCTCGCTGATGGCCGGCAAATACGACACACGGCTCGACCGCGATTCGGCCTTCGAGATGCTGGCCCGCCGCGCCGAAGCCGCCGCCAGAGAGGTCGAGGCCGCCGAGGCGCGCGCCGGCCAGGAGGAGCAAGCCCGCGAGCGCGAGTTCCAGAATGCCCGGCGCTGGGATGGCGGCCAGTCATCAGGCGGGTCATCAGGCGGGTCATCAGGCCGGACTTCGGGCCGGTCAACCGGCGGCCGGAACCGGAGCGCGGCCGAAGGATTTGGCGACGCAATCGCCTCGGTGGTGGTCAAGGAACTCAAGGGCACGACCGGGCGCCGCATCGTGCGCGGCATCCTGGGCGGGCTGTTCAAGAGCCGCTAAAGCCTGCGGATCTTGAGCGCGGCGATGCGGTTTTCTTCCTTTTCCAGCACTTCGAAGCGGAAGCCGTGGAAGCTGAACACCTGCCCCTCGGTCGGGATCGACTGCGCCTCGTGGATCACCAGCCCGGCGACGGTATTGGCCTCGTCATCGGGCAGGTTCCAGTCATGCGCCCGGTTGAGGTCGCGGATGGTCATGGCCCCGTCCACCACATAGGCGCCGTCCTCGGTCATCAGGATCGGCTGGTCTTCGGGCCGGTCGAACTCGTCGGCGATCTCGCCGACGATCTCCTCGAGGATGTCCTCGAGCGTGATCAGCCCCTGAAGGGTGCCGTATTCATCGACCACCAGCGCGAAATGGGTCTTGCGGTGCAGGAACCGGCGCATCTGGTCATCGAGCGTGGTGGTCTCGGGCACGAAATAGGGCGTCATCGCCACGTCGAGCACGTTGAACCCGGCCAGTTCGTCCGGCTCGATCCTGCCGTCGCCCAGCATGCGGTGCATGGCGCGCAGCAGGTCCTTGGCATGCAGGATGCCGACGACATTCTCCGGCTCGCCCTTGAACAGCGGCAGGCGGCTGTGGGAACTGTCGAGCACCTGGCGCAGGATATCGGCGATCGGCAGGTTGGCGTCGATCATCTCGATGCCCGAGCGGTGCAGCATGATCTCTTCCACCGTCAGCTGGCTCAGGTCGAGCGCGCCGAGGATGCGGTCGCGGTCTTCCTTTTCGACCACGCCTTCGGAATGGCCCAGTTGCAGGGCGCCGGCAATCTCTTCGCGCACCGCCAGGATGTTGCTGTCAGGATCGGTGCGCACCCCACACAGCCACAACACGCCGCGCACCAGCACGCGCACAGCGGCCACCACCGGCGAGAACAGCAAGATCACCACCTGGATCGGGCGCGCCACCCGGGCGGCCACGCTTTCGGGATTGGTGATGGCGAAGGTCTTGGGCAGCACCTCGGCAAAGATCAGCACCAGGAGCGTCATCACCAGCGTGGCCACGGCGACGCCGTTCTGGCCGAAGATCCTGGTCAGCAGCGCGGTTGCCAGCGCGGTGGCCAGGATGTTGACGACGTTGTTGCCCAGCAGGATCGACCCGATCAGCCGCTCGTTATCCTCGGTGACCTTGAGCGCGCGGCCCGCGCCGTTCGACCCGCGATCGGCGGCCGAGCGCAGCTTGCCGCGCGAGGCGGCGGTCAGGGCGGTCTCGGAGCCGGAAAAGAACGCCGAGAGCACCAGAAGCACGAGGACGGCGCCGGAGGTGATCCAGAAGGCGGCGTCGAGCAATGGGGTATCCATTTCAGTCTTTCACAGTGAACTGGCCCTATATCACGCTCATATGGGGCTGCATCAAGGCTTGGTCGTGGTTTTTGCCAGCGGGTGATGTTCCAGAACCAGACGGCGCAGATGTTCGTCGAGCACGTGGGTATAGATCTCGGTCGAGGACAGGTCGGCATGGCCGAGCATGGTCTGGATGGTGCGCAGATCGGCGCCGCGCGCCAGCAGATGGGTGGCGAAGGCATGGCGCAGCGTGTGCGGGGTGACGCGGGCCGGGTCGATGCCGGCGGCAACGGCCAGGTCCTTGATCAGCGCGAAAAAGCGGTTGCGGCTCAGATGCCCGGCCTTGGCCGAACTGGGGAAAAGAAACTTCGAGGCCGGCCCGCCCTTGGCGCGCCGCGCGGCCTCGTCCCGGTCGCGCAGGGCCAGCCACGCCACCAGCGCCGCCCGCGCGGGCGGCGACAGCGGCACCATCCGCTCCTTGCTGCCCTTGCCGGTGACCAGGATCATGCGCGGATCGCCCCGCGCCGCGCTGACCGGCAGCGAGACCAGCTCGCTCACCCGCATGCCGGTGGCGTAGAGCAGCTCCATCAGGCAGGTCTTGCGCGCCGCATCACGCGGGCTGTTGCGGGCGGCGTCCAGCAGGCCATCGACCTCCGCCTCGCTCAGCGTGCCGGGCAGGCGGCGCGGTCTGGACGGGCCCTTGATGCGCAGGCCGGGATTGTCACCTCGCCAGCCCTCGTCAAAGGCAAAGCGGTAAAGCTGCCGGATCGCCGACAGGCGCCGCGCGCGGGTGGCGGCCGACAGGCCCTGATCGGCGCAGGCAACCAGATAGGCCTCGATGGCCGGCTGATCGGCCTGCCCCAGATGGCCGCCGCGCCGGTCGAGCCAATCGGCAAAATCCGCCAGATCGCGCCCATAGGCCAGTTGGGTATTGCGCGCCGCGTTCAGTTCGGCGGCCTGCGCTTCGAGAAAGGCGGCAATCCAGCGCGACATGGTCTCGGGCGCGCTCATGTGGCGCGGTCAAGGATCAGATATTCCAGCGCCGCGCGGCGCGCTACGTCTTCCAGCCCCACGGCCCGGAAGGTGACCAGCGCCGCCCCGACCGAATGCGGATCGCCGCCGACCCCGGCCTGAAAGACCGCCACGGCCCGCAATATGGCCTCGCCCAGCCGCCCCTCGGCCAGCAGTTGCGCCAGGTCGGGCGGCACCTCGGTTGCGCCGGAAAAGGCATCGACCACCGCGGCTTCGCGCAGGCCCTCGGGCGTGATCCCGGTCACGTCGCCGCGCGCCACCGCCTGCAGGAGGCGGTCCGCGCCGCTTTCCGGCGTGGCGGCATTGGCCACCGCCTCGTATTGCCCGGACAGGAGCCCGGCCAGATAGGACAGCCGCACGGCCTCGCCGGTCAGCGCATTGCCTTGCAGCAACGGCCCGTAGAGCCGCGCGAAGGGCACTTCGGTGCGCACGCTGCGCATGGCGCGCCAGGCATCGGGCAGGGTGGCCGAGATCTGGTCCGCGTCACGCGCCCGCAGCGCGCGGTCAAACGCCTGGATCGCCGCCACCCGGTCCCAGACGCCGCCGGAGGCCGCCGGGGTATGGGCGGTGTAGCGGCTCAAAAGGATGTTTTCCGAGATGGCGCTGTGGCGGGCCAGCCTTTCGGCGGCCTCGATCTGCGAGCGCCAGCTGATGTTGGAGCGCAGGTCGGCATGGGCGAAAGAGCGCGGCAGCGGCGCGGTCGGCAGGCTCTCGCCGATGGCCTCGCGCATGCGGAAGATCAGCGGCGAGATCGGGTCGGGCAGGGGCGGCAGCGGCTCGCCCTCAAAGAGATCGGGGTCCAGAAAGCGCGCCATCAGCGCCTCGCCCTCGGGCGGGATGTCGCCCAGCGCGCTGGCGGTGTTGAGCGTCAGCGCCGCGGCCGCCCAGTCGCCGTTGCGAGCCAGGCAGAAGATGCGCGCAGGCAGGGTCGGCTCGACCTCGGGCTTGCGCCGCAGGGTCTGGCAGGCGGCATCCTCGGTGCCGGTCAGCAGGGCGGTATCGAACCAGCGGCGGAACAGTTCGGGGGTATCGGGGCCCGCGGCCTCCAGCAGCGCCTGCGCCGCTTCAAGCGCGCCAAGGTCCAGCAGCTTGTCGACCCGGGCCAGAAACAGCGCGCCGTCCGGGCCGGAGCCGATGGCCGGATCGGCCTCGGCTAGCATCAGCGTCACCACCAGATCCTCGACCGCCGGCACCGTCTCGATCCGCTCCTGCCGGATCAGGTCGACCAGCACCGTCACATCGGAGGCCGACCAGAGGCTGGCGGGCAGCCCGGTGGTCTGGCTCGACAGGATGCCGGTGCTGTCGATGGTCGTGCGGTCCAGCGGCGTGATCACCACCGGCGGCAAAGTCACCCCGCGCACCGTCAGATTGGTGGCGCTGGGGTCGAACAGCGGCGCCTCGACGCTGCGCGACAGCCAGTCGATGGCCGAAAGCGGCGCCTCCTGCTGCGCCAGCGCGGGCGCGCCCGCGCCAAGCGCCAGCGCCGCGGCCAGCCATCGCGCAGCAGTGCCGTCAGGCAGGCGCCACCCCATCTCAGTTGAACTCGAGCGTGACGGGCTGGGTGATCTCGGTCTGCGGCGGCGCGAACTCGCCCGGCATCAGCACCGGGCCCAGAAGGGCGAAGGCCACGAATCCCAACCCGGCAAGAACCGCCAGCACCAGCAGCCATTTCAACAGTCGCAACATCACGTCCCGCACCTCCTGCATATTGGTCGGGATGGCAGTCCCTTGCCTGTCGTCTTTATATATGGCCTTTTTTCCGAGATCACGCCATTGAGGACAAGTATTTCGTGTACCGGCGCCAGTTTGCCGGTCGGACTGAGACAGGAACGATGCAACGGCGCGCGCCCAGAGACCACGAGCCGGCAAACCCGCCCCGCCACCTGATGCGATCGGTCGTTCTGGTGGGCATGATGGGCTCGGGCAAGACCGCCGTGGGCCGCGCGCTGGCCCAGCGGCTGGCAGTGCCCTTTCTCGACAGCGACGCCGAGATCGAGGAGGCGGCCAAGGCCACCATCGCCGAGATCTTCGCCCGCGACGGCGAGCCGTTCTTCCGCGCCCGCGAGGCCGAGGTCATCGCCCGCCTGCTGTCGGGGCCGCCATCGGTCCTGTCCACCGGGGGCGGCGCCTTTCTGGCCGAGCGCAACCGCGAGCTGATCGCGCGGCTGGGGGTCTCGGTCTGGCTCGACGCCGATCTTGACCTGTTGTGGGAGCGCGTGCGCCACAAGGGCACCCGCCCGCTCCTGCAGACCGCCAACCCGCGCCAGACCCTGGCCGAGATCTTTGCCGCGCGCACCCCGATCTACGCCCAGGCCGGCTTGCGGGTCGAGACCCGGGCCGGCTATTCGATCGAGGATACCGCGACCCGGGTGATCGACGCGCTCGCCACCCGCCCCGACATCCTGGAGCCCGCATGACCGCCGCCCCGCATTCCCTCGTCCGCGTCGATCTGCCGGGCCGCGCCTATGACATCGAGATCGGCCCCGGCCTGCTCGGTCACGCCGGCGCCCGCATCGCGCCCCTGATGCGCAACCGCAGGGTGGCTGTGGTGACCGACAGCACGGTGGCCGCCCTGCATCTGGACCGGCTGCGCGCCGGGCTGGCCGCGGCCGGGCTTTCCATGGAGGCGCTGGAACTGCCGCCCGGCGAGGCGACCAAGGGCTGGCCGCAATTCTCGCGCACCGTCGAATGGCTGCTGGCCGAAAAGGTCGAGCGCAACGATGTGGTCATCGCCTTCGGCGGCGGGGTGATCGGCGATCTGGTGGGGTTCGCGGCTTCGGTGCTGCGGCGCGGAGTGCGCTTCGTGCAGATCCCGACCACGCTCCTGGCGCAGGTCGACAGCTCGGTCGGCGGCAAGACCGGCATCAACGCACCGCAGGGCAAGAACCTGATCGGCGCCTTCCACCAGCCAGCGCTGGTGCTGGCCGATACCGCGCTCCTCTCGACTCTGCCGCGCCGCGACCTGCTGGCGGGCTACGGCGAGGTGGTCAAATACGGGCTGCTGGGCGACGCGGACTTCTTCGACTGGCTCGAGGTCAACGGCCCGGCGCTGGCCGGGGGCGACCAGGCCGCGCTCATCCATGCCGTGACCCGCTCATGCCAGATGAAGGCCGAGATCGTGATGCGCGACGAGACCGAACAGGGCGACCGCGCGCTCCTCAATCTCGGCCATACCTTCTGCCACGCGCTCGAGGCCGCGACCGGCTACAGCGACCGGCTGTTGCACGGCGAAGGCGTCGCCATCGGCTGCGCGCTGGCCTTCGAGACCTCCGCCCGCCTCGGCCTGAGCAGCCAGGAGGAGCCCGGCCGCGTGCGCGCCCATCTGCACGCCATGGGCATGCGCAAGGACCTGTCGGACATTCCGGGCGATCTGCCGGATGCCGGGGCGCTGCTGGCGCTGATGGCCCAGGACAAGAAGGTGCTGGATGGCAAGCTGCGCTTCGTGCTGGCGCGCGGCATCGGCGCGGCCTTCCTGACCTCGGAGGTGCCGCGCGCGGTGGTCATGGACGTGCTGACCCAGGCGCTGGCGCGCCGGTCCTGACCTTCATTTTGGCACAAATACCTCCGCCGGAGGCCGCGCGGCGCCAAAGGCGGCGCGCGTCACCCCCGCAGCAAAGCGCCGCTCAGAACGGGATCTCGTCATCCATGTCCGAGCCGCGGCCGCCGCCGCCGCCTGAGCGGTCGTCAAACCCGCCGCCGGACCGGTCATCATAGCCACCGCCGCCGCCCTGGCCGCCACCGCCGCCCTCGCCGCGCCCGTCGAGCATGGTCAATGCACCGCTAAAGGGGCGCAGCACCACTTCGGTGGAATAGCGGTCGGCGCCGGACTGGTCCTGCCACTTGCGGGTTTCCAGCTGGCCCTCGAGATAGACCTTGGAGCCCTTGCGCAGATACTGCTCGGCCACCTTGGCCAGCGGCTCCGAGAAAATCGCCACCGAATGCCATTCGGTGCGCTCCTTGCGCTCGCCCGTGGTGCGGTCCTTCCAGGTCTCGGAAGTGGCGACGCGCAGGTTGACCACCTTGCCGCCATTGGGGAAGTTGCGCACCTCGGGGTCGCGGCCCAAATTGCCGATCAGGATGACTTTGTTTACGGATCCGGCCATGTCAGTGCTTCCCTTTCGCGAATCTTGCGCCTGTCTCGGCGAAGACTACTTATGCGAAGCCATGGTTAACAGGCCCTAAACCCAAAAGGGGTGCCCATGGCCGCGAAAAGCGCTATTGAAGGCGACGAGACCGAGGTTGGGACGATGAGGAACACGCCGATCGCCATTGCCATCGCGACCTTCGGGTTGCTCGGGCCCGCCGGGCCGGGACAGGCCGACTCGGTGTCGTCGATGAGCCGGTCGCAGATCTTCGCCTCGCAGCTTGCGGTGCTCGACGGGCGGGCGGCGCAGCAATATTCGGATTCGGTGCGCCTGCAGCCCGACCGCGACCCTGGCGGCAACCTGCCCTATACCGGCAGCTACAACGGCCCCTATCTCGGCCTGGCGCGCGAGGCGGCGACCCGCCACGGGGTGCCCGGCGAATTGTTCCTGCGGCTGGTGCAGCAGGAAAGCGGCTGGAACCCGGCGGCGGTCTCGCCCAAGGGCGCGGTCGGGCTGGCGCAGCTGATGCCCGAAACGGCGGCCCGGCTCGGGGCCGATCCGACCGATCCGACCCAGAATCTCGATGCCGGCGCCCGCTACCTGCGCCAGCAATACGAGGCCTTCGGCACCTGGCCGCTGGCGCTGGCCGCCTACAATGCCGGCCCGGAAGTCGTCCGCCAATATGGCGGTATCCCGCCCTATCCCGAAACCCAGAGCTACGTGACCGCGATCTGGGGCAGCTGAGCCGCTATTCGGCGGCGATGCGGATCACCGGCTGCATTTCGGCCAGATGCTGGTCGGACAGGTGGCACTTGATCTGGTGCCCCTCGGCCAGTTGCCGCACCGGCGGCAATTCGCGCTCGCACAGCCCGCCGGGCACCTTGGACTTCCAGTGGCAGCGGGTCTGGAACGGGCAGCCGGGCGGCGGGTTCATGGCCGAGGGAATGTCGCCCTCCAGCACGATATGCTGCTTGACCACCCGCGTATCGGCGATCGGCACCGCCGAAAGCAGCGCCTCGGTATAGGGGTGATAGGGCGGCGAGAACACCTGTTCGGTGGTGCCCAGCTCGACCACATGGCCCAGATACATCACCATCACCCGGTCCGACAGGTAGCGCACGATCGACAGGTCGTGGCTGATGAACAGGAGCGTGGTCTTTTCGCGCCGCTGGATATCCATCAGCAGGTCGGTGACCGCCGCCTGCACCGACACGTCGAGCGCCGAGACCGGCTCGTCGGCGATGACGATGCGGGCGCCGCCGGCAAAGGCGCGGGCGATGCCCACCCGCTGTTTCTGGCCGCCCGACAATTGCCGCGGCATCCGGGTGGCGAAGGCGCGGGGCAGCTTGACCAGGTCGAGCAGATGCAGCATCCGCTCGCGCCGGTCGGCGTCGTTCTTGCCGATCTTGAACACTTCGAGCGCGCGGATGATCTGCCGCCCGACCGACATCGAGGGGTTGAGCGTGTCGAAGGGGTTCTGGAACACCATCTGGGCATCGGCGATCATCGCCGGGTCGCGCTTCTGGATCGGGATGTCCTGGATCTCGCGGCCATCGAGGATGATGCGGCCCTCGGTCGCGGTCTCGAGCCCCATCAGCACCTTGGCGAAGGTGGACTTGCCGCAGCCCGATTCGCCGACGATGGCCAGCGTCTCGCTTTCGCGCGCCTCGAAGCTGAGCGACTCGTTGGCCTTGACCACCTTGGTTTCGCTGCCGCCGAACAGCGCGTTGGCGGCGACCTCGTAGTATTTCTTGAGGTTGTCCATGCGCAGCACCACCTCGCCGATCGGGGCCTTCTCGCGCTTGATGGTGGCCGCGACCGGGGCGTGCCAGTCGATCTCGGTGTATTTCAGGCAGCGGGTGCCGTGGCGGTCCTCGCCGGCGATGTCCTGCATCGGGATATCGGCCGCGTCGCAGCGCCCGGCCTCGAAATAGTCGCAGCGCGGGCCGAAATTGCAGCCATCGGGGCGCTCGTGCGGCAGCGGGAAATTGCCGGGAATGGCCACCAGCGGATGCAGGTTCTTGTCGGCGCCGGGCAGCGGGATCGAGCGGAACAGCGCCTGGGTATAGGGGTGCTGCATCTTGTCGAACACGTCCTTGATGCTGCCGGTCTCGACCGCCTCGCCCGAATACATCACGCAGATGCGGTCGCAGGTCTCCAGCACCAGCCCCAGATTGTGGCTGATGAACAGCATCGAGGTGCCGTATTTCTTGCCCAGGTCCTTGACCAGCTGCACCACCGAGGCCTCGACGGTGACGTCGAGCGCGGTGGTCGGCTCGTCGAGGATCAGGAGCGCGGGCTTGGACATCAGCGCCATGGCGATGACGATGCGCTGCTGCTGGCCGCCCGAAAGCTGGTGGGGATAGGATTTGAGGATCCGCTCTGGGTCGGGCAGCTTGACGTCGGTCACCACTTCCAGCGCGCGGGCATGGGCCTCGGCGGCACCGATGCCCTCGTGGATCATCGGCACTTCCATCAGCTGCTTGCCGATCTTCATCGCCGGATTGAGCGAGGCCATCGGCTCCTGGTAGATCATGGCGATCTCGGAGCCGCGCACCCCGCGCAGCTCCGCTTCGGTCATCTGGCCGAGGTCGCGGCCCTTGAACTTGATCGAGCCGCCGACGATGCGGCCGTTGACGCCCAGATCCTGCATGACGCCGAGCGCCACGGTCGATTTGCCGCAACCGCTTTCGCCCACCAGCCCCATCGCCTCGCCGGGCTGGACGATGCAGGAGAAATCCATCACCGCCGGGATCTCGCGCAGGCGGGTGAAGAAGCTGATCGAGAGCCGGTCGATTTCGAGGATCGGGCCGTCGAAGTCCCATTTGCTCATGGTGTCATCGTCCTTTCCGTCGGGGTTCCTGGCGGGTGCGGGACCGGGGCTGGCCCCGGACCCCAGGATATTTGGGGCCAAAAGAAGCGGTCAGTCCTTGAGGCTTTCTTCGCGCAGGCCATCGGCCAGCAGGTTGAGGCCCAGCACCAGGCTCAGCAGGGCCAGCGCCGGGGGCAGGGCGGGGTGCGGGTAGATGGACAGGAGCTTGCGGCCGGCATTGATGGTCGAGCCCCAGTCCGGGCTTTCGGGCGGCAGGCCGAGGCCGAAGAAGCCCAGCGTGCCGAGCAGGATGGTGGTGTAGCCGATGCGCAGGCAGAAATCGACGATCAGCGGGCCGCGGGCATTGGGCAGCATTTCCCACAGCATGATGTACCAGCCGGTCTCGCCGCGGGTCTGGGCGGCGGCGACATAGTCGCGCGTGGCCAGTTCCAGCGACAGCGAGCGCACGATGCGGAACACGGTCGGGGCGTTGACGAAGACCACCGAGACGAAGACCACCAGGATGCCGCCTGGGATGTCGAACAGGTCGAGCCAGGCCGGCATGAAGGCGAAGACCGTGCCCGGCTGCGAGATCAGCGACAGGTAGACCCAGCCCATGGCGCCCAGCACCAGCGCCAGCAGGATGTTGCGGCGGGCGGGATCGGTGCGGTAGCGCGAGTTCAGGAGCACGCCGAAGAACACCAGCGGGAAGATGAACAGCACCGCCGCCATGTAGGAGGGAATGCCGGTCAGCACGATCTCGGGGGTGACCAGCAGGTAGAACAGCAAGATCACCGGGAAGGCGAGGATCAGGTTGGCCAGGAAGGACAGCACCGTGTCGAGCCGCTTGCCGTAATAGCCCGCCGGCACGCCGAGCGTGATGCCCACCATGAAGGCGAACAGCGTGGCCAGCGGCGCGATCTGGATGACCTCCCAGCTGCCATGGACCATGCGGCTGAACACGTCGCGGGCAAGGTTGTCGCCGCCCAGCAGGTAATGCGGCCACAGGCCGTTTTCGGGCGCGCCGGGCACCGGAACGCCGGGCAGCTTGTTCTTGAGGCCCGAGATCTGGGCCAGCGGGTCATGGGTGGCGATCCAGCCGAACAGGGCCACGAACAGCCCGGTGAACACCCAGAACATCACCAGCCCGAAGCCGATCATGCCGATATTGGAGTCAAACAGCTTGCCATAGAGGCCGAGCCGGCGCTTGAAGGTGATGGACAGGGCAAAGACCACGATCAGCGCGATCCAGACCGGCAGGAACCGTTTGGAGATGGCGCCGACGATGCCGGCCTTGCCGTAGGGCATCACCACCCCGCCGACGAGATAGGCCAGGCACAGCGCGACCAGCAGCCCGAACAGCACCCGCACCGCCAGGCCCGCGAGGCCGGGAAGGCCGCGGCTGGTGGAGCCGCGCGCGGCCGGGACCACGAGCGACAGGACCACCTGCAGCACCGCCATGACGGCGAAGGCCGCCGCGGCCACGGCCAGCGCGGGGTTCAGGAAGGTTCCGAGCGAACCGGTCCAGGTGAGTTGTTCCATGGGGCGGGCTCCTTCAGGAAATCCGGATGCGCGGGTTCAGGAAGACATAGCCGATGTCGGAGATCAGCTGGGTGGTCAGCACCACCACCACCGAAACCACCGAGACCCCGAGCAGCAGCTCGATGTCGTTGTTGCCGGCGGCCTGCACCAGCGTCCAGCCGAAGCCCTTGTAGTTGAACAGCGATTCCACGATCACCACCCCGTTGAGCAGCCAGGGGAACTGCAGCATGATGACGGTGAACGGCGCGATCAGCGCGTTGCGCAGGGCGTGCCGGATGACGATGTTGCTGAAGGACACGCCCTTCAGCCGGGCGGTGCGGATATACTGCGCCGTCATCACCTCGGTCATCGAGGCGCGGGTCATGCGGGCGATGTAGCCCATGCCGTAGAGCGCCACGGTCATCACCGGCAGGGTGAAGTTGACGAAGGTCATGTCGTCCATGGCCGAGGTTGCCGAGCCGTTGAACCATTTCAGCCCGACAGCCGACGAGGCGAAAATGCCGATGAACACCACGCCCGAGACATATTCGGGGGTCGCGGTGGTCAGGATGGAAATGGTCGAGAGCGGGCGGTCGAGCCGCGAGCCCTCCTTCATGCCCGCAACCACGCCGATCAGCAGCGCCGAGGGCACCATCACGATCATCACCCAGAGCATCAGCTTGGCGGTTTGCCACAGCCGGGTGCTGACGATGGACGAGACATCTTCCTTGAACACCGTCGAGTGGCCCCAGTCGCCCTGCAGCACGCCGCAGCGGCGCGGCGCGGCGGCGGGGTCGGCGCCCTGCTCGATGCAGCGTCCGGTCACCCGGCCCTGATCATCGGTGCGGGTCCAGCCGGGCCAGACGCCCAGCCATTCACCGTAGCGGATGAGGATCGGCTGGGCGTAGCCGTTCTTTTCCAGCCAGCTGGCAACCTCGACATCGGTGATCCGCGAGCCGGCCTCGGATTTGGCGACTTTCTCGAGGTTGGGCGCAAGGTTGGTCAGCACGAAAACGATGAAGGTCAGGCAGATCGCAGTCAGCACCATCGTAAACGAGCGTCGGAGCAGGAATGCCAGCATCAGTCATGGTCCTTCTGGCCGCAGTCGCCAGGGACCGGTGTCAGGAGACTGACAGGACCAGGCCGGCGCCGCTTGCGGAGGGAAGAAATGCGCGGGAGAACGGGCTCCCGCGCATTGGTCGTCACGTCAGGCCGATCAGGCGTCCATCCACCACTTGTAGTGGTGGTGCTCGAAGGTCGGATGCATGTCGGCACCGTGCACGTTCGGGGTCATGTGGCGATAGAGCGAGCGCCAGTAGGGCTGCACCATCACGCCCTCGTCCTGCATGATCTTCTCGATCTTGGCCATCACCTCGCGGCGCTGGTCGGCGTCGGCCAGCGACATCGCCTGGGTCAGCAATGCGTCGAACTCGGCATTGGAGAAGGCGCTTTCGTTCCAGGCCGCACCCGAGACATAGGCCAGCGCCAGAACCTGCACACCAAGCGGGCGCATGTTCCATTCGGTGGCCGAGAACGGGTACTTGGTCCAGTCGTTCCAGAAGGTGGAGCCGGGCAGGACCGTTCGCTTGATGTTGATGCCCGCATCGCGCATCTGTGCCGCAACCGCGTCACAGGTGGCCGCCTGCCAGGCATCGTCGATCGAGATCAGCTCGAACTCGGTATCGGCGTGGCCGGCGGCCTCGATGCCGGCCTTTGCCGCTGCCGGATCGACCACCTGGGGCGGCAATTGCGCATATTCCGGGTGGATCGGGCAGACATGGTGGTTTTCAGCCGGCAGGCCCAGGCCGTTATAGCCCAGTTCGAGCACGACCGAGTTGTCGACCGCCATTTGCAGCGACCGGCGCACGTCGCCGTTGTCATAGGGCGCCGAAAGCTGGTTGAAGCGCACGGCGATGGTCGCGGAAGTGACCGCCTCCGAACGGGTCCAGCCGATGCTGTCATAGATGCCGATGAAGTCGCCGACCGACTGGTAGGTGATGTCGATCTCGCCGGACTCGGCCGCGGCCACGGCCGCCGAGGGATCGGTGCCATAGTCGATATACTCGATCCGGTCCAGGTAGGGGCCGCCATAGACGTCGGTGCCCCACCACGGATGATCGGCGTTGCGCACCAGCACCTGCTTGACGCCGACCTCGTTGCTTTCGGGCAGATAGGGCCCGGTGCCGACCGGGTTGGTCGACGGGTCGCCGCCGTCATAGGCGGAATGGACGATGGCCGCGGGATAGTCGGCCATGCCGGGGATGATCGAGATGTCGGCGCTGCTGAGCACCAGCTTGACGGTCATGTCGTCGACCACCGTGATGGCGCCGTCGCGGGCCATGTTGGTGGCCGCATCGACCAGCGCAATCATGCGGGCGGCCATCGAGTTGCCCTCGACCGTGCCGTCGCACCAGCGGGTGATGTTGTTGGCCACGTCGGCGGCGGTGAAGGCGTCGCCGTTGTTCCAGGTCACGCCGGGGCGGACATGCAACGTGTATTCGGTTGCATCGTCATTGGCTTCCCAGCTTTCCAGCAACATGCCGCGGAAGGTGCCGTCAGCATTGTACTCGACCAGGTATTCCAGCCAGCCGCGCGAGAAGTTGGCCAATTGCGACCAGTCGTAGATGCGCGGATCCTTGAGCGCCTTGGTCTCCATTTCCATGCGCAGCGTGCCGCCCATGGTGGCATGCGATTCCGCCATCACCGGGCTGTCGAGGCCGATCAGTCCGTAGGCGGCGGTCGCCGTCAGGCCGAGGGCGGTGGAACGGGTCAGAAATTCGCGCCGGCTCAGATGCCCGCGCTTTTCTTCTTCGGCATACATCAGGGCGGCCGGATGAATCGGCGCACCAAGCTGAGTGTCATGCATCATAATCGTCTCCCTTTTGTGTCGCTCTTTTTCTTCGATCGGCGGATTGTGTCGCGCGTCAAAGTCCCTGCCTCAGGCAGGTTCGCGCCATTTCATCCCCTCTCGTGACCATTCGGCACCCTTTTTCGCATCAGGTCAATGGCGGCTTTCGGCATATGGGATCACAAATGCGACTCATCATGATTATGAAAAAGCCAATTAGGATATGCCGAATGCGGCTGCGGGCCGCCGGGCGAGGTCGGTTTCGGGCGATGTCGGTTTTGCGCGATCTGCCGGCGGGCGGTCAGGCCCCGGCCGGGGCCGGGTTGCGCCGGAACCCCGATGGCGTCTGGCCGGTGCGCAGCTGGAATGCGCGGGTGAAATAGGCCGGCGAGGCAAAGCCCAGCGCCCGGGCGATATCCTGCACCGGGGTCCGGGTCTCGCGTAGCAGCAGGCGGGCCTCGTAGATCACCCGGTCCTTCAGCAGCATATGCGCCGAGCGCCCGCAGGTGATGCGGCAGCAGCGGGTCAGATGCGTGGGCGTGACCCCGAGGCGGGCGGCATAGTCGGCCACGCCGCGCGGCAGGTGGAAATCGCGCTCGATCAGGTCGGTATAGGCGGCGACCAGCCGCGCCGCGGCCGAGGCGGCGCGCTCGTCCCTGGGGTCGCCGGCATGGGCCTCCATCTGCCGCTCGAAATAGACGCCCAGCAGCCCCAGATGGTAATGCGCGGCGCGCGAATGGGCCGAGCGGCCGGATTTGACCTCGCGCTCGAGGCTGTCGAAGATCGTCGCCAGCTCTTTTTGCGCCACCACGTCGCGCAGGCGCAGATGCACCACCTCGTCGGGCCATTCATGCGCCATCGCCGCCGGGATGGTCAGGATCTGGCCGTAGACCGTCGGGCCGACCTCGTAGCCATACATGACATGGGCCGGCAGGTAGATCAGGTTGTTGGGTCCGTAACCGGAGGTCAGTCCGGCGATGGTGATGCGCCCCTGGCCCTTGGCGATGAACAAGAGGCGCGGGGTGGCATGGCTGCGCATGGCCTCGGTGCGCCAGCGCCCGGCCTGTGGATTGGGCGCGATCGGGGTCAACATCAGCCGCTGGTCAGCACTGGGGATCGTTCGTCTTGTCTGATCCGCCATCTGCGTCTCCGATGTTGATTTTGTGCAAGACTTGCCGGGAAACCGTCGCAAGACAATGGGCAAGTCTGCCGCAGGTTGCAGTTTTCTGTGGATCAGCCTGTGGATGAAACCGGGATAACCTGCCAGTCCCGCATCCGGGCCCGAAACCAGGTGCGCTGCCGCTTGGCATATTGCCGCGATCCGGTGATGGCGGCCGCGCGCGCCTCCTCCAGCGTCATTTCGCCGCGCAGATGGGCGACCAGTTCGGCCGCGCCGATGGCCCGGGAGGACAGATGCGCGGGCGACCAGCGGTCGAGCATGGCGCGGGCCTCGTCCAGCGCGCCCTGCGCCAGCATCTGGTCGAAGCGGCGGCTGATGCGGTCGTTCAGCCAGTCCCTGTCGGCCTCCAGAACCAGCGCGGTTGCATTCGCCAACGGCAACAGCGCCGGCGGCGTCCGGCGCTGCCAGTGCAGGATCGGGTGCCCGGTGGCGCGCGCCACCTCCCAGGCCCGCTGCACCCGGGCGCGGTTGCGCCGGTCGAGCCCGGCGCGGGTCTCGGGGTCAAGTTCGGCCAGCAGCCGGTCGAGCGGCAGGGCATCGGCCGCGCGCCGGATGGCGGGCGGGGTCGGGGGGATCTCGGCCAGACCTTCGGTCAGGGCGGTGAAATAGAGCCCGGTGCCGCCGACGATGACCGGCCGCGCGCCGCCCCGCAACAGCGGCGCCACCTCGCGCAGCCAGTCGCCGGTGGAATAGGGCGCGTCGAAGGGCACATGCCCGTAAAGGCGGTGCGGGGCGGCGGCCAGATCCGCCGCGCCCGGCCGCGCGGTCAGGATCCGCCAGCCATCGAACACCTGCAAGGCGTCGGCATTGACGATCACGCCACCGCCGGCGGCGGCGATCCGCAGCGCCAGCGCCGATTTGCCCGAGGCGGTCGGCCCGGCGATCAGCACCGGCCGGTCGGGGGCAAGGCGCGCGATCAGGTCTGCGAGCGGGGATGACATCGGCGGCATTGGCCCTTTTCTGCCTGCGGCTCCATTTAGGCTGCCAAGCGGCATTGAACCCAGCCCCCTTTTGCGACATTTTGCCAGCCGACAAAAGATGGCGGCAAAGCGCGCGGGGGACAGGCAATGGCAGATGCGGACAAGACCACCTTCAAACGGGTGATGCTCAAGATCTCGGGCGAGGCGCTGATGGGCGACCAGAGCTACGGCCTGCATCCGCCGACGGTCGAGCGCATCGCGCGCGAGGTGAAATCGGTGCATGATCTGGGCGTCGAGATCTGCATGGTGATCGGCGGCGGCAACATCTTTCGCGGGCTTCAGGGCTCGGCGCAGGGGATGGAGCGGACCACGGCGGATTACATGGGCATGCTGGCCACGGTGATGAACGCGCTGGCCATGCAGTCCGCGCTCGAGGCGCTGGGCGTCTTTACCCGGGTCATCTCGGCCATCCCGATGGATCAGGTCTGCGAGCCCTATATCCGCCGCCGCGCGGTGCGGCACCTTGAGAAGAAGCGCGTCTGCATCTTTGCCGCCGGCACCGGCAACCCCTATTTCACCACCGATACCGCCGCGACCCTGCGCGCCAACGAGATGAGCTGCGAGGCGATCTTCAAGGGCACCAAGGTGGACGGGGTCTATGACAAGGACCCCAAGAAATTCCCCGATGCCAAGCGCTACGAGCGTGTCACCTATGACGAGGTGCTGCAAAAGCATCTGGGCGTCATGGATGCCTCGGCCATCGCGCTGGCCCGCGACAACCATTTGCCGATCATCGTGTTCTCGCTGGACGAGCCGGGCGGCTTTCGCGGCATACTGGCGGGGCAGGGCACCTATACAACCGTGCATGGTTAAGACTATAGCAACCCCTGACCGGGCTTACTGCGGACGGAGCGACCAATGGCTGATGACTTTGAACTCGACACCGATGATCTGACCCGCCGGATGGACGGGGCGATTGCCAATCTGCGGGTCGAGTTCGGCTCCTTGCGGACGGGGCGGGCCTCGGGCTCGATGCTGGAGCCGATCCAGGTCGATGCCTATGGGCAGATGACCCCGATCAACCAGGTCGGCACCATCAACGTGCCGGAATCGCGCATGGTCACCATCAACGTCTGGGACAAGGGTCTGGTCGGCAAGGTCGAGAAGGCGATCCGCGAGTCGGGTCTGGGGATCAACCCGCAGCTCAACGGCACCATCATCATGCTGCCGATCCCGGAGCTGAACGAGGAACGCCGCCGCGAGCTGACCAAGGTGGCCGGCACCTATGCCGAACATGCGCGGGTCTCGATCCGCAACCTGCGCCGCGACGGCATGGACCAGATCAAGAAGGCCAAGGCCGACGGCCTGTCGGAGGACGACCAGAAGTTCTGGGAAGGCGAAGTGCAGGAACTGACCGACAAGTATATCAAGCTGGTCGATCAGACGCTCGAGACCAAGCAGGCGGAAATCATGCAGGTCTGACCTGCACCCGAGCAAGAAGGGGGCACCAATGCCCGATACACCACCCAACGGACCGCGCCATGTCGCCATCATCATGGATGGCAACGGGCGCTGGGCGACCCTGCGCGGGCGCCCGCGGCTGTTCGGGCATCACGCCGGCGCGCGCCGGGTGCGCGAGATCGTCGAGGCCTGCCCCGATCTGGGCGTGCGCTATCTGACGGTCTTCGCCTTCTCGACCGAGAACTGGAAGCGCACCCAGACCGAGGTTGCCGGCCTGATGAAACTCTTTCGCCGTTACATCGAGCGCGAGGCCAAGGCGCTGCTGACCGCCGGCGTGCGGGTGCGCTTCATCGGCGACCGCATCCGGCTCGATGAACGGCTGGTGCGGATGATGGACGATCTGGAGCTGATGACCTCCGGCAATGACGGCCTGCACCTGACCATCGCCATCAACTACGGCGGGCGCGACGAGGTGACCCGCGCCGCCAAGCGGCTGGCCTACGAGATCGAGGCGGGGCGGCTGACCCACAAGGATGTCGATGCCGAGACGCTGGCGCGCTTTCTCGACACCCGCTTCCTGCCCGACCCCGATCTGGTGATCCGCACCAGCGGCGAGGCGCGGATCTCCAACTTCCTTCTGTGGCAGTCGGCCTATGCCGAATACGAGTTTGTCGACACGCTCTGGCCCGATTTCACCGCCGCCGAATTTGGCCGGGTGGTGGCGGGCTACCGGGCGCGCGACCGCAGATTTGGAGCAGTAAGGGCCTGACATGTCCAAACCGTTTACCGGAACTTATGACGACCTTCCCACCCGCGCCGCCACCGGCGCGTTCCTGGCCATCGCCGGCCTTGGCGCGCTCTATGCCGGCGGGGTCTGGATCCAGGCGCTGATCAGCCTATCGGTCGGCCTGATCGTCTGGGAAATCTGGAAGATGATCGACGATACCAGGGCAGAGGCCGGGGCGGTGCTGGCCGTGGCGGCGGCGGCGCTGCTGCCCTCGGGCGGCGCGATCGGCGGCGTGATGCTCCTGTTCGTGCCGGTCGTGGGCGCGCTGGCGATCGACCGGCTGAAGCTGACCTTCTTCCTCTATTCCTTCGTGGTGCTGATCGCCGGATATGCCTTGCTGCATTTCCGCCTGGCCTACGGTTTTCCCACCGTGCTGTGGCTGGTTCTGGTGGTCATGGTCAGCGATCTGGCGGGCTATTTCGTTGGCCGGGCCATCGGCGGGCGCAAGTTCTGGCCCCGGATCAGCCCGAAAAAGACCTGGAGCGGCACGCTGGCCGGCTGGATCGGCGCGGCGCTGGTCGGGCTAGGTTTCGTGCTGTTTGGCGGCAGCCCGCTGGGCCTGATCCCGCTGTCGGTGGTTCTGGCCTTTGCCGGGCAGCTGGGCGATATCGCCGAAAGCGCGCTCAAGCGGCGGGTCGAGGTCAAGGACAGCTCCAACCTGATCCCCGGCCATGGCGGTTTCTATGACCGGTTCGACGCGCTGCTGGGCGCGGCATTCGTACTGTTCGTGATGTCGGAAGCGACCGGGCTGATCGGGGTCTTCCTTTGAAGACAGTCACGATCCTGGGCGCCACGGGATCCATCGGACAAAGCACCATCGACCTGATCGCCCGCGCGCCGCAAGCCTATGAGGTGGCGGCGCTGACCGGCGGGCGCAATCTTGACCGGCTGGCGGCAGACGCCGTGCGGCTGGGCGCGCGGCGGGCGGTGACCTGCCATGACGATGCAGATGCGGGTCTCAGGGACCGGCTTTCGGGCACCGGCATCGAGGTGGCGGCCGGGGCGCAGGCGGTGGCAGAGGCCGCGGCGCGGCCGGCGGACTGGGTGATGTCGGCCATCGTCGGCGCGGCCGGGCTGGTGCCCGGCATGGCGGCGCTGGGGCAGGGCGCCACGCTGGCGCTGGCCAACAAGGAGACACTGGTCGCCGCGGGACCGCTGGTCATGGCCCATGCCCGCGCCAGCGGTGGCCGGATCCTGCCGGTGGACAGCGAGCATTCGGCGGTGTTCCAGGCGCTTGCCGGCGAGGACATGCGCAGCGTCGAGCGGGTCATCATCACCGCCTCGGGCGGGGCGCTGCGCGACTGGCCGCTCGACCGGCTCGCCTCGGCCACGCCGGAGGAGGCCGCCAGACATCCCAACTGGTCGATGGGCCAGCGCATCACCATCGATTCCGCCTCCATGTTCAACAAGGCGCTGGAACTCATTGAAACCCATGAATTCTTCGGCATCGCCCCCAACCAGATCGAGGTGCTGATCCACAAGGAAAGCCTGGTTCACGCGCTGGTCGGGCATGTCGATGGCGCGCTGATGGCCCATATCGGCCCGGCGGACATGCGCCACGCCATCGGCTACGCGCTGCACTGGCCCGACCGGCGCGACCTGCCGGTATCGCGGCTGGACCTGGCGCAGATCGGCACGCTGAGTTTTTCCGCCCCCGATCCGGTGCGCTATCCCGCGCTCGATCTGGCGCGGCGGGTGATGGCCATGGGCGGGCTGGCCGGCGCCGTCTTCAACGCCGCCAAGGAGGCCGCGCTCGATGCCTTTCTGGACCGCAGGATCGGGTTCGCGGCCATGGCCCCGCTGGTCTCACGCATTCTTGACACCATGTCGGCCACGGACGGGCTGGAAAAAGCCACGATGACATTGGACAACGTTCTGGAGGCCGACCGGCTGGCGCGCCAGCGCGTGATCGACGCAGTCAACGAACATTAACAACGAGATCATTTTGGACCTGAACCTCATCCTGCCCCAGTTCGGCGGCGCCGCCTTCACCATTGTCTCCTTCGTGGTGGCGCTGTCGGTCATCGTGGCGATTCACGAATATGGCCATTACATCGTCGGCCGCTGGACCGGGATCCATGCCGAGGTGTTCTCGCTGGGCTTTGGCCCGGTGCTGTTCTCGCGGGTGGACCGGCGCGGCACCCGCTGGCAGGTCGCGGCGCTGCCCTTCGGCGGCTATGTCCGGTTTCTGGGCGACACCAACGCCGCCAGCATCCGTTCGCTCTCGGGCGGCCCGACCGACCGCAACACCATGGCCGGCGCCCCGGTCTGGGCGCGGGCGCTGACGGTGGCTGCGGGCCCGGCCTTCAACTTCGCGCTGTCGATCCTGGTCTTTGCCACGCTGATCATGCTGCAGGGCCGCACCACCGACCCGCTGACCGTGGCCGAGTTGCACCCCTTGCCCGCCAGCTATGGCCAGGGCCTGCAAGCCGGCGACGCCATCCTGTCGATCGAGGGCCAGGATATCCCGGCCTTCAGCGGCTTGCGCGACTTTGCCCGCACCCTTCCGGCCCGGGCGGCGCTTACCTACACGGTCGACCGTCAGGGCGCCCCGGCGGAAGTGCAGGGCCCCTATCCCTACGCCTCGCTGATCGCCAGCGTGACGCCCGGATCGGCCGCCTATCAGGCGGGTTTGCAGGGCGGCGACGTGATCGTCGCCATTGACGGGCAGCCGGTCGCCACCTTCGACCAGATCATCGCCGCGGTCAGCACCAGCGACGGGCGGGCGCTGACCTTCGACATCTGGCGCGACGGCACGGTCACGCCCACGCCGATCGCGCCGCGCCGGGTCGATCTGCCGACGCCCGATGGCGGCTTCGATACCGTCTGGCTGATCGGCGTCACCGGCGCGCTGGTCTTCGAGCCCCGGACCGAGAAGTTCGGCCCGGTCGACTCGCTGGGCTATGGTGCCGGCCAGGTCTGGTACATCGCGCGCTCGTCGATCTCGGCGCTGGCCCATATCGTCACCGGCGACATCTCGTCATGCAACCTCTCGGGGCCGATCGGCATCGCCAAGACCAGCGGCGCCATGGCGGCGCAGGGGGCCTCGAACTTCATCTGGTTCATCGCCATCCTGTCGACGGCGGTGGGGCTGCTGAACCTGTTCCCGATCCCGGTTCTGGATGGCGGGCATCTGGTGTTCCATGCCTATGAGGTGATCGCGCGGCGCAAGCCTTCGGACCTGGCGGTGCGGCTGCTGATGGGGCTGGGCCTGACGGTGATCCTGACCATGACCTTCTTCGCGCTGGCCAACGATCTGTTCCTGTGCCCGTGAAAGTCCGGCCGCCCGCCTGAAAATTGCCGCATTCCCCTGCGATGCTGCGCCCTGAACGACACGTGCGACCAGGAGCGGCATCATGCAGACACTCACCCAAGGCTATCGCGGGCTTTCCCTGCTGGTCGACCTGAACTGGGACCGCATCCTCTATGTCGGCGTGATCGCGGCGGCGCTGCTGGCGGGCGCGTTTGTCGGCTCGCTCTGAGCAAATCTGACCTTATCCACAGGTAGTTACATATCGGTCGCAAAAGGCCGCTGACAACAGCATTTTGTGCGTTGTTCTTTTGACATCCCCCCCCAATCCCGATACTCCAATCTGCATCTGGGTTGTCTGCTGGGCTGGATTCATGGGCATGTCTTTTTCAAGTGCGACCCTCCGGTCGCTGTCATCCTTTCGGCAACTTATTGTCGTTGTGACACTGGCATTTGCCGCGATTTTCACCAGTCTGGGCGCCACGCCGGCTGCGGCGCAGAGCTTTCAGTTCAGCGCGATCTCGGTGCAGGGCAACGTCCGAATCGAATCCGGCACCATCCTCAATTACCTGGCCATCGGCACCGGCGAGGCGGTGAGCGCCGCCCAGCTCAACGACGCCGCGCAGCGCATTCGCGGCTCGGGCCTGTTCGAGACCGTCGACATCATCCCGCAGGGCGGCACGCTGATCATCCAGGTGGTCGAGTTCCCGACCATCAACCGCATCAACTTCGAGGGCAATTCGCGGCTCGATGACGCCGAGCTGGCATCGGTCATCAGCTCGCGCGAACGCTTTGTCTACAACCCGGCCCAGGCCGAGCAGGACGCCGCGGCGCTGGCCGCGCATTATGCCGCCGTCGGGCGGGTCAATGCCACCGTGACCCCGTCGATCATCCGCCGTTCCGACAACCGCGTCGATCTGGTCTTCGCGGTCTTCGAGGGCGGCGTGACCGAGGTCGAGCGCATCGGCTTCGTCGGCAACCGCAGCTTCTCGGACCGCCGCCTGCGCGGGGTTCTGGAAACCAAGCAGGCCGGGCTGCTGCGCGTGCTGATCCAGCGCGACACCTATTCCCCCGACCGGGTCGAGTTCGACAAGGCGGTGCTGACCGATTTCTACCATTCGCGCGGCTATATCGACTTCGAGATCCAGAGCGTCGACGTGGTGCTGACGCGCCAGCGCGATGCGCATCTGGTGACGTTCAACGTGACCGAGGGGCAGCAGTTCCACTTTGCCAATGTCTCGGTGATCTCGGAGATCGACGGGGTCGATATCGGGCCCTATGCCAGCGCGGTGCGGCTCAAGACCGGCGATGTCTATTCGCCCACGACCATCGACAATGAAATCACCCGGCTGGAAGTCATGGCCGAGCGGGCCGGGCTGCGCTTCGTGCATGTCGAGCCGCGCATCACCCGCAATGAACGCGACCTGACGCTGGACATCACCTTCGCGCTGGTCACCGGCGAGCGGATCTTTGTCGAGCGCATCGACATCGAGGGCAACAACACCACGCTCGACCGGGTGGTGCGCAACCAGTTCCGCGTGGTCGAGGGCGACCCGCTCAACCCGCGCTCGATCCGCGAAAGCGCCGAGCGGATCAAGGCGCTTGGCTACTTTGCCGATGCGCAGGTCAACGTGGTGCCGGGGTCGAGCCCGGATACCGTGGTGGTCGATGTCAACGTGGTCGAGGCTCCGACCGGCTCGCTGTCCTTCGGGGCCAACTATTCCAGCGATGTGGGCTTCGGCCTGGTCGGCAGCTTCCGCGAGCGCAATTTCCTGGGCCGAGGCCAGACCCTGAACCTCGAGATCTCGACCGCCGAGACCAACCGCAACTTCTCGCTCGATTTCGCCGAGCCGAACTTCCTCGGGCGCGACCTGCGCTTCGGGCTCAACCTGTCCTACCTGCTGACCGACAACCAGAGCGCCTCCTACGATACCGAGACCTTCCGCTTCAGCCCCTCCTTCACCTTCTCGCTGGCCGAGCGGAGCACCCTGGCGCTGTTCTACGGGCTGAAATATTCGGACATCACCGATGTGACCTCGACATCGGCCTTCATCGTCGCCGATGGCGCGCTGGAGGGCTTGTGGACCTCGTCGGTGGGCTACACCTACAGTTTCGACACCCGCCGCGGCGCGGTCAATCCGGGCACCGGGGTGTTGCTGCGGTTTGGCCAGGAAGTGGGCTTTGGCGACAGCGAGTTCCTCAAGACCACGGCCATGGCGGTTGCCGAAACCAAGATCATGAATGACGACGTGACCCTGCGCGCCACGCTCGAGGGCGGCCTCTTGACCTATGCCAGCGGCGCCAGCCTGATCACCGACCGCTTCTTCATGGGCAGCCGGGTCATGCGCGGCTTCGATCCTGCCGGCATCGGCCCGCGCGATTCGACCACGCTGGAAGCCTTGGGCGGCAACGCCTATGCGGTGGCGCGGCTCGAGGCGGAATTCCCGATCGGCCTGCCGGAGGAATACGGCATCAGCGGCGGCGTGTTCTTCGACTATGGCTCGCTGTGGGATGTGGGCACCGGCTCCGACATCGGCATCCTCTACAACGACTTCACGCCACGCGCCGTGGCGGGCCTGTCGCTGTTCTGGGATACGCCGGTCGGCCCCCTGCGCTTCAACTTCTCCGAGCCGCTCGACGTCCAGCCCGAAGACCAGACCTCGAGTTTCGACATCACCGTTTCGACCAGGTTCTGATGCGGGTCCTGCGTGCCGCCATGATCGCTCTGGCGGGACTGGCGGCGGCGGTCCCGCTGACCGCTACCGCCCAGGAAGCGGTCGCGGCCGATCCGCTGTTTCGCAGCCCGATCCTGACTATCGACCCGGACGCGCTGTTTTCGCAAAGCCTGTTCGGCCAGCGGATCTCTGCGCAGTTGCAGGCCGAGACCGATGCGCTGGCGGCGGAAAATCGCCGGATCGAAGCCGATCTGACCGCCGAAGAACGCAGCCTGACCGAGCGCCGCCCGACCATGGCGCCCGAGGCCTTCCGCGCCGAGGCCGAGGCCTTTGACACCAAGGTCCAGGGCATCCGCAGCGCTCAGGACGCCAAGGAGCGCGATCTCCAGCGCACCCTGACCGAGGGCCGCGACGCATTTCTCGAGATCGTGCGCCCCATTCTCGGCACGCTGATGCAGGAGCGCGGATCGGTGCTGATCCTCGATCGGCGCAGCGTGTTTCTCGGGCTGGGGGTGATCGACATCACCGACGAGGCCATCGCCGCGGTTGACGCGGCCGTGGGCGACGGCAGCGATCAGACCCCCTGAGGCCGCCCGCCGCGCTTGCCGCGCTTCGCCCATGTTGCTAGTCAGGGTCAACAGCAACCGGGGCCCCGACGCTCCGCGCGAAGGAGATCCCGATGACCGAGGCCGCAGCGGTGACCAGCGCCGATATCCAGTTGATCCAGCGCATCCTGCCGCATCGCTATCCGTTCCTGCTGGTGGACCGGGTCAACGAGATCAACGGCACCGCCTCGGCGGTCGGGCTCAAGAACGTGACCATGAACGAGCCGCATTTCCAGGGCCATTTCCCCGGCACCCCGATCATGCCGGGCGTGACCATCGTCGAGGCGATGGCGCAGACCGCCGCGGTGATGGTCGGCGCGACGCTGGGGCTGACCGAGGGCAACCTGCTGATCTATTTCATGTCGATCGACGGCTGCAAGTTCCGCCGCAAGGTGGTGCCCGGCGACCAGTTGCGCATGGAAGTGACCACCACGCGCGGCAAACCGGGCGGCAAGGTCTGGCGCTTCAAGGGGGTGGCGACGGTTGACGGCGAGATGGCGGCCGAGGCCGAATTTACCGCGATGATGGACATTCAGGGCCCGAAATGACCGCGCCCGTCATCCACCCCTCGGCGGTGATCGAGGCCGGGGCGCAGGTCGGGCCGGGCTGTGTGATCGGCCCGTTCTGCCATGTGGGCAGCCATGTGGTGCTGGCCGAGGGCGTGACCCTGAAATCGCATGTCGTGATCACCGGCGATACGCATATCGGCGCCCATAGCACGGTGTTTTCCTTCGCGGTGATCGGCGAGATCCCGCAGGACCTCAAGTTTGCCGGCGAACGGACCAGCCTGCGCATCGGCGCCCGCAACCGCATCCGCGAGCATGTGACGATGAATACCGGCACCTCGGGCGGCGGCGGCGTGACCCGCATCGGCGATGACGGGCTGTTCATGGCCGGCTGCCACATCGCCCATGACGCGCAGATCGGCAACCGGGTGATCGTGGTCAACGGCTCGGCGGTGGCCGGCCACTGCATCATTGCCGATGACGTGATCATCGGCGGGCTGTCGGGCATCCACCAGTTCGTGCGCATCGGCAGGGGCGCGATCATCGGCGCGCTGACCATGGTGACCAATGACGTGATCCCCTACGCGCTGGTGCAGGGCCCGCGCGGGGTGCTCGACGGGCTCAACCTGGTGGGGCTCAAGCGCAAGGGCGTGGACCGGGCCGACATCACCGCCCTGCGCGCCGCCTTTCAGGCGCTCAAGGACGGCGAGGGCACCTTTCTCGACCGCGCCCGCCGGCTGGAAACCGAGAGTGACAGCCCCTTCGTGCAGGAGATGGTGGCCTTCATCCTCGGCGAGACCGACCGCAGCTTCCTGACCCCGGGCTAGGCGATGCTGGCGCTGATCGCGGGAACCGGCGCATTGCCAGCCGAGCTGGTGCAGAGGCTGGCCAAAGCGGGCCAGGTGCCGCTGATCTGCGAAATGCAGGGCTTTGAGCCCGACCTGCCGGAGGGGCTCGAGCGGATCGCGTTCCGCATCGAGCATCTTGGCAGCCTGTTCGCGCAGTTGCGCGCCCGCGCCGTGACCGAGATCTGCCTTTGCGGCGCGGTGCGCCGGCCCGAGATCGACCCCGGCGCGGTCGACAGGCGCACCGCTCCGCTTATGGCACGCCTGACCGTCGCCATGGGGCAGGGCGACGATGCCGCGCTGCGGGCGCTGATGGCGATTGTCGAGGCCGAGGGCTTTGCCCTCCGCGCCGCCCATGAGATCGCGCCCGACCTGCTGCCGCCCGTCGGCCCGGACCATCCCGAACTGGCCTCGGACGCAAACCGGGGCGAGGCGGTGCTGCGGGCGATGGCCGCGGCCGATATCGGGCAGGCCTGCGTCCTGCGCGCGGGTCAGGTGCTGGCGGTCGAGGCGGCCTTCGGCACCGACTGGATGCTCGACAGCCTGCGCGGGCAGGCGCAGGGCGCGGTGCTCTACAAGGCCCCCAAGCCCGGACAGGACCGCCGCGCCGATCTGCCGGTGATCGGGCCCGGCACGGTGCGGGCCGCCGACAGGGCGGGCATCCGCGCCATCATCATCGAGGCCGGCGGGGTCATGGTGCTGGACCAGCCGCAGGTTGGCCGTCTGTGCGCGGCGGCGGGCATCGCGCTCTGGGTGCGGCCCAAGGGACCGGCGTGAGGGTCTTTGTCATCGCCGGCGAGGCCTCGGGCGACAGGCTGGGCGCCGCGCTGATGCAGGGCCTGCGCCAGTTGCGGCCCGAGGTGGCGTTTGAGGGCATCGGGGGCGCGCAGATGACGGCGCAGGGCCTGACCTCGCGCTTCGACATGAGCGAGTTGAGCCTGATGGGGCTGGCCGAGATCCTGCCCCGGTATCGCGCGCTCAAGCGCCGGATCGCCCAGACGGCAAAGGCAGTGCTGGCGATGCGCCCCGAGGTTCTGGTGACCATCGACAGCCCGGATTTCTGCCTGCGGGTGGCGCGGATGGTGCGCGCGGCCAACCCCGCCATCCGCATCGTGCATTACGTCGCGCCCTCGGTCTGGGCCTGGCGGCCGGGGCGGGCGCGGCGCATGGCCGGGCTGGTCGACCAGGTGCTGGCGCTGTTGCCCTTCGAGCCGCCCTATCTGCACGCCCATGGCATCGCCTGCGATTTCGTCGGCCATCCGGTGGTGGCAGAGCCAGTGGCCACGCCCGACGAGGTCGCGGCCTTCCGCGCGGCTCACGGGCTGGGGGCGCAGGTGCTCTGCGTGCTGCCCGGATCGCGGCAAAGCGAGGTGCGGCGGTTGGCGCCCATATTCGGCGAGGTGCTGCGCCGCTTTGCCCCGGCCCGTCCGGGCCTGCAAGTGCTGGTGCCCGCCGCGCCGGGGATGGAAGGCCCGCTGGCCCGGCTGACTTCCGCCTGGCCGGTCAGGCCGGTGATTGTCGCCTCCGATGCCGGTTACAGCAAATCGGCGATGTTTCAGGCCAGCCACGCGGCGCTGGCCGCCTCGGGCACCGTGTCGCTGGAACTGGCCGCGGCCGGGACGCCGATGGTCATCGCCTATGACATGAACTGGCTGTCGCGCCTGATCATCGCGCGGATGCTGCTGGTCGATACCGTCACGCTGGTCAATCTGGTCAGCGAGACCCGCGCGGTGCCGGAATTCATCGGCAGGACCTGCCGGCCCGAGCCGATCGCGGGCGGGCTGGCCCGTCTCTGGGACCACCCGCAAGAGCAGAGAGCGGCGATGGCGCTGACCATGAAGCGGCTGGGGCAAGGTGGCGAGGCGCCGGGCCTTCGCGCCGCGCGCGCCATACTCGACCGGCTCTAGCGGCCCTTCCAGATCCAGCCGCCGCCAAGGATGCGGGTCGAATCGGGGTCGTAGAACACGCAGGCCTGCCCCGGCGAGACGCCTTCCTCGGCGGTCAGCAGTTCCACCTCGGCCTCGGTGGCCGAAAGCGGCCGCAGCACGGCCGGCACCGGCGGCCGGGTCGAGCGGACCCGCACCAGCACTTCGCGCTCGGCCAGTGCATCAAAGGCGCCGTCGCCGATCCAGTTGACCTCGCGCAGCGGCACGCGCCGGGTCGCCAGCATCTCCTTGGGCCCGACGATCACCTGGCGCGCATCGACATCGAGCCGCACCACGTAGAGCGGATCGGCCAGCCCGCCGATGCCCAGCCCGCGCCGCTGGCCGATGGTGTAGTGGATGACCCCCTGGTGCCGGCCCAGCACGTTGCCTTCCGCGTCAACGATCTCGCCGGGTTCGGCAGAGCCGGGGCGCAGTTTCTCGATCACCCGCGCATAGTTGCCATCGGGCACGAAGCAGATGTCCTGACTGTCAGGCTTGTCGGCCACCGAAAGCCCGTAGCGCGCCGCCAGCGCGCGGGTCTCGGCCTTGGAATGCAGATGCCCGAGCGGAAAGCGCAGGTATTCAAGCTGTTCCCGCGTGGTCGAGAACAGGAAATAGCTCTGGTCGCGGTTGGGGTCGGCGGCCGAATGCAGCTCTGGCCCGTTCACTCCCAGCTTGCGCTGGATATAATGGCCGGTAGCCATGCAATCGGCATCGAGGTCGCGCGCGGTCTGCATCAGGTCGCGGAACTTGACGCGCTCGTTGCAGCGGATGCAGGGCACCGGGGTGGCGCCGGCCAGGTAGCTGTCGGCGAATTCGTCGATCACCGCCTCGCGGAACATGTTCTCGTAATCGAGCACGTAATGGGGAAAGCCCATCGCCTCGGCCACCCGGCGCGCATCGTGGATGTCACGCCCGGCGCAGCAGGCACCCTTCTTGGCCAAGGCCGCGCCGTGGTCATAAAGCTGCAAGGTCACGCCGACCACGTCATAGCCCTGATCGGCCAGCAGCGCCGCCACCACCGAGCTGTCGACGCCGCCCGACATGGCCACCACCACCCGCGTCTGGGCGGGCGGCTTGGCAAAGCCGAGCGAATTGAGTGCGGGATCGAGGGGCATGGGACCGTCCGGATGGCTGAGGTCTGCTGCAATATAGGAAAATGCTATCTTCTCTCAACCCCCCGTGTTCAGCGCTCCTTAAATCCTGCCCCCCAACCTGACAGGCGCGAAGGTCACAAAGGGGTGTGAGATGTTCTTGCGCAAGATCGACGGGCCAAGATCCGTCACCCTGCCCGACGGGCAGATCATGACGCGGGCGGACCTGCCGCCCAAGGAAACCCGGCGCTGGGTCGCCTCGCGCAAGGCGGCGGTGGTGCGCGCGGTGGCCGCCGGCCTGATTTCGCGCGCGGCGGCCATCGACACTTACGGGCTGTCCGAAGACGAGTTCGCGGCCTGGGAAACCGCCGTCGCGCGCCATGGCGAAGCGGCCTTGCGCGCCACCGCCCTGCAAAAGTATAGACAACCCTAGGTAGAATCGGAAATGGTGATCCGGACGGTAACGTGCAGTTAACCAAACCCGGCCTAGGGTTGGTCATCACGAGACTCTTGCGGAGGACGGAATGCGAATCTTGCTGGTAGAGGACGATCCGACAACGTCCAAAAGCATCGAACTGATGCTGACGCACGCCAATCTGAACGTCTACACCACCGATCTGGGGGAGGAGGGCGTCGATCTCGCCAAGCTCTACGATTACGACCTGATCCTTCTGGACCTCAACCTGCCGGACATGACCGGGCATGAGGTGCTGCGCCAGTTGCGGCTGGCGCGGATCGACACGCCGATCCTGATCTTGTCAGGGGACGACGGAACCGAAAGCAAACTCAAGGGCTTCGGCTTTGGCGCCGATGATTACCTGACCAAGCCGTTTCACCGTGAGGAACTGGTGGCGCGCATCCATGCCATCATCCGCCGCTCCAAGGGCCATGCGCAATCGGTGATCCGCACCGGCAAGATTAACGTCAATCTTGACGCCAAGACGGTGGATGTCGCGGGCAAGGCGGTGCATCTGACCGGCAAGGAATACCAGATGCTGGAGCTGCTGAGCCTGCGCAAGGGCACCACTCTGACCAAGGAGATGTTCCTCAACCATCTCTATGGCGGCATGGATGAGCCGGAACTGAAGATCATCGACGTATTCATCTGCAAGTTGCGCAAGAAGCTCGCCCAGGCAACGGGCGGCGATACCCATATCGAGACAGTCTGGGGCCGCGGCTACGTGCTGCGCGACCCCCATCCCAACATGCGCGACGTCGAGCGCATCGCCATCGGCGCCTGACAGGCGCGGGCAAGCCGCCGCATTCGCGCGCGCGCCCGGCACCAGCGCAGACTGGACGGGCGCGGGGCCGCCTTCTATCACTTGGTCTGTGACCAATGGGGGGGGTGGAATGGCGAAATCGGCAGACAGTCGGTCAGGCGGCCCCGGCACGGGTGGCCCCGGCGCGGGCGAGCTCGGCGCTGTTGAAGTCGCCCGGCTGACCGAGGCTCAGGCCCGGCAAGAGCTGGCGCGGCTGGCCGATCTGCTGGCCCGCGCCAATCAGGCCTATCACGGCGAGGATGCGCCTGAGATATCGGATGCCGATTATGACGCGCTGAAACTGCGCAATGCCGCCATCGAGGCCCGGTTTCCGGCAGCCAGGCGCCCGGACAGCCCCTCCGATCAGGTCGGGGCTGCCGCATCAGAGGGTTTCGGCAAGATCCGCCATGCGGTGCGGATGCTGTCGCTGGAAAACGCCTTCGCGGATGATGAGGTCACGGACTTCACCGCGCGGATCCGCAAGTTCCTCAACCTTGCCGCCGATGCCCCGCTGGCATTCACCGCCGAGCCGAAGATCGATGGCCTGTCGCTGTCCTTGCGCTATGAGGATGGGGTGCTCGTCCATGCCGCGACCCGGGGCGATGGCGAACTGGGTGAGAATGTCACCGCCAACGCCTTGACGATAAATGATATTCCTGAATCCCTGCCCGTCGGGTCCGGCGTCATCGAGGTGCGCGGCGAGGTGTTCATGGAGCATGCCGATTTCGAGGCGCTGAACGCCCGGCAAGCCGCGTCCGGGGCCAAGACCTTTGCCAATCCGCGCAACGCCGCCGCCGGATCACTGCGCCAATTAGATGCCGGCATCACCCGCGACCGGCCTCTGAGCTTTTTCGCCTATGCCTGGGGCGAAGTGTCCGCCCCGCTGGCCGCCACCCAGTCCGGCGCCATCGCCCGCCTGGGCGAGCTTGGGTTTCGCACCAATCCGCTGACCCAGCTTTGTGACGGCACCGAACGGATGCTGGCCGTCTACCGCGCCATCGAGGCGCAGCGCTCGACGCTGGGCTATGACATCGACGGCGTGGTCTACAAGGTCGACGATCTCGATCTCCAGCGCCGCCTGGGCTTTCGTTCCACCACGCCGCGTTGGGCCATCGCCCACAAGTTTCCCGCCGAACTCGCCTGGACCACGCTCGAGGCCATTGACATCCAGGTCGGCCGCACCGGGGCGCTCAGTCCGGTGGCGCGCCTGCATCCGGTGACGGTGGGCGGGGTGGTGGTGTCCAACGCCACCCTGCACAATCAGGATTACATCGCCGGACGCGACAGCACGGGCGGCCAGATCCGCGGCGGCCGCGATATCCGTGTGGGCGACTGGGTGCAGGTCAAGCGCGCCGGTGACGTGATCCCCAAGATCGTCGATGTGGACCTTTCTCGCCGCAACAACGGCGCGCTACCTTATGTTTTTCCTGACAAATGTCCGGAATGCGGCTCGCCGGCCCTGCGCGAGCCCGGCGATGCCGTGCACCGCTGCACCGGCGGGCTGATCTGCCCGGCGCAGGCGGTTGAACGGCTCAAGCATTTCGTCAGCCGCGGCGCCTTCGATATCGAGGGCCTGGGCGCGAAGCAGATCGAGATGTTCCATGCCGATGCGCAACTGCCGATCCGCGAGCCCGCCGACATATTCACTTTCGCCGCCCGCGACGCCGCCAACCTGACCAAGCTCGCCAACCGTGACGGCTTTGGCGAGCGTTCGGTGGCCAAGCTGTTTGCCGCCATCGAAGAGCGGCGCCGCATTCCGCTGGCACGCCTGCTCTTCGCGCTCGGCATCCGGCATCTGGGCGAGACCGGGGCGGCGACGGTTGCCAATCACTATCACAGCTGGGAGGCCCTCGCCGCCGCCATGACCGCCGCCCGCATCGGCGAGGGCGCGGACTGGGATGAACTGACCGGCATCGACGGGGTCGGCGCGGTCATGGCCACTTCGCTGATCACCGCCATGCAACACCCCTCGGAGCGCGCCTCGATCGACCGCCTGGTGGCGCAGTTGCAGATCGAGGAGT
>CAUJIU010000045.1 GCA_963205075.1 Pseudomonadota bacterium
ATCAGCGCGTTGCCGCCAAAGGCAAAGATCACCGCCGAGGTATGCACCGGCCGCAGGCGGCCGAAATTGCCGTAGCCTTGCAGGAACTCCCAGTTGAGCGACGGGAATGCGAGCTGGAAGGCGATGAAGGTGCCCACCAGAAAGCCCGCCAGCCCCCAGAACGAGGTGGCGATCACCCCGGCGCGGATGACGCCGTCATTGTAGCCGGTGTCCGCCGGGCCCGCGGGCTCGCCGCTGCGCCGCACCGTCCAGATGAACAGGCCCGCAGCCACGGCCATCACGATCAGGGCATGCACCTGAAAGGCCAGGTCGCGCGCAAAGTTCGCAGCTATTGCGGCAAGCAGGGCGGTAATGCCCAGCGCCGCGATCTTGATCCAGTCCCACATGATAGCGTCCCTCGTAGTCCGGCCTATGGGAGTGCCGGAGCATTCATATTGGCTCCGGGTCTTCCAGAGCGGTTCTGTAGCCGCATTGATCCATGTCAAGTTGCCGGAAGTCGAGACTTGCTAGGCCGGAAAAAGAGACTTTCTGGCAAATAAGGGGCTGCCGGCGCCGGCAGGGAGTTTGACGCATGGCTTGCAAGACCATTTCGGTCATCGTGACCGATCCGCAGACGGACGCGGTGACGCTGTCCTCCGCGGCGACTTTCGCGGCGCGCTCGGATGCGCATCTCGACGTGCTGTGCATCGGCATCGACCTGACGCGCCATGACATGACCCCGACCGGCTCGGCGATGATGATCGTCGAATCCGGCCTGGCCGAGGCCAAGGCAACGGCGGCAAAGCTGGTGGCCTGGGCCGAAGCGGCGCTGCCCCAGGACTACAGCCGGGTGGCGGTGCAATCGGTGGTGGTGCCGCAGCTGGGCATCGAAACCATGATCGGGCGCGCCGCGCGCTATTCGGATCTGGTGGTGGTGACCAAGCCCTATGGCAACGGGCGCGGCCCGGTTCAGGTCACCGTGTTCGAGGCGGCGCTGTTCAACACCGGGGCGCCGGTGCTGGTGGTGCCCTCGCAGGGGCTCACCCAGCGGCAGCCGCGCGTGATGGTGGCCTGGGACGAAAGCGAGCAGGCGCTCAACGCGGTGCGCAAGTCGCTGCCGCTGCTGCAGTCGGCGCGCATGGTCGATGTGGTCATGGTCGACCCGCCGGCCCATTCGCCCGAGCGCAGCGACGCGGGCGGGGCGATCTGCATGATGCTGTCGCGGCACGGGATCAAGGCCGAGGTCTCGATCCTGTCCAAGACCCTGCCGCGCGTGTCCGAAGTGCTGGCGCGCTATGCCGGCGAACATGGCTGCGACATCGTGGTGATGGGGGGCTACGGCCATTCCCGCCTGCGCGAGGCGGTGCTGGGCGGCGTGACGCGCGACCTGCTGACGGCGACCACCCTGCCGTTGCTGATGGCGCATTGACCGGCGGAAGGTGGACCCCGTGACCAGCCTAGGCGATCAGCCCGCCATCCATGTCGTCGCCGGTTTCGGAGATCAGTCGGTTGAAGTCCGGGATCAGGATGCGCCGCTTGCCGTCAAGCGCGATGACGCCTTCCCGCTTGAGCGCCGAGATCTGCCGGCTGACGGTTTCCAGCGTCAGGCCGAGATAGTCGGCCATGGCCTCGCGGGTCAGCGGCAGCGTCACCGCGATCTGGCCCAGCACCGGCACCATGCCGACAGCGGCCTCGCGCCGGGCGATGATGGTCAGAAGGCTCGCGATCTTTTCGCGCGCGGTCTTGCGGCCAAGGATCAGCATCCATTCGCGCGCCGAGTCGAGCTCATCCAGTGTCATCGCAAGCAGCCGCTCGCCGACATGCGGCGTGGTCGTCATCATCTTTTCGAACGGGCGCCGGCGGAAGCAGCACAGGGTCACGTCGCTGATCGCGGTGACGTCGTAGGACGAGGTCGACCGGCCCGGCCTGCCGATGAAGTCCGAGGCCATCAGCAAGCCCACCATCTGGGTGCGCCCGTCTTCCAGCGTCTGGCTCAGCGTCGCGATGCCGCGCACCATCGAGGCCACGAAGGACATCTCGTCGCCGGCCCAGCAGATGGTCTGCCCGGCTTCGTAGTTGCGGTAATACTTGATGGCCTCAAGCTGGGCCAATTCGTCAGCGTCGCAGCTCGCGCAGACGGCGCGATGCCTGATCGGGCAATCAGTGCATTTCGATTCGATCATCTGCAACGTCATCGGGCCTTGGCTTTGCTGAACTTGTCCGGACCTGCGCACCATATCCGCAAAGCCGGGGGGAAGTGAATGGCAACCCGCGACCAACTTCGGGCCTTGGGACTCTTTGACGCGCGGGCACCGCGCTACACGTCCTATCCGCCCGCCAACCACTTTTCCGAAGGCATCGGCGAGGCCGATACAAGGGCCTGGCTGCGCGCCGTGCCCGCCGGCGCGCGGGTGTCGCTCTACCTGCATATCCCCTATTGCCGCCGCCTGTGCTGGTTCTGCGCCTGCCGCACCCAGGGCACCACCACCGACCGGCCGCTGGTGCCCTATCAGGCGACGCTGCTGACCGAGCTGGCGCTGGTCGGTCAGCACCTGCCGGCCGACGTGCAGATCAGCCAGATCCATCTGGGCGGCGGCACCCCGACGCTGCTGCCCCCGGCAATGCTGGCCGAGCTGGGCGCGGCGCTGCATGCCTTCCGGCCCTGGGCGCCGGATTGCCAGTTCTCGGTCGAGATCGACCCGACCGAGGTCGACCAGCCCCGCATCGACGCCCTGTCCGCGATCGGCATGACCCGCGCCAGCATTGGCGTGCAGGACTTCGACCCCGAGGTTCAGGCCTCGATCGGGCGCGAGCAGAGCTTCGAGCTGACGCGCGACGTGGTCGCCATGCTGCGCAGGGCCGGGGTGAGCAGCCTCAACATGGATATCCTCTACGGCCTGCCGCACCAGACCACGCGGCGCATGTCCGATTCGGTGCAGCGGGTGCTGTCGCTGGGGCCGGACCGGGTGGCGCTCTACGGCTATGCGCATGTGCCGTGGATGGCCAAGCGGCAGGTGCTGATCCCGTCGGAGGCGCTGCCCGATGCCGAGGCGCGGCTGGACCTGTTCGACACCGCGCGCGAACTGTTCGTCTGGGACGGCTACAGCGAGATCGGCATCGACCATTACGCCCGCCCCGAGGACAGTCTGGCGCGCGCCGATGCGGCCGGGACCATGCAGCGCAACTTCCAGGGCTATACCGACGACACTTCCGAGGTGCTGATCGGCATGGGGGCCTCGGCGATATCGCGGTATCCGCAGGGCTTTGCCCAGAACCAGTCGACCTCGTCGCACTACGCGCTGGCAATCTCGGAGGGGCGTCTGGCCACCCATCGCGGCCATGCGATGACCGCCGATGACCTGCTGCGCAACGCCATGATCCAGGACCTGATGTGCCGGTTCCGGCTTGACCTGCCGGCGCTGTCCCGGCGCTTTGACGTGCCGCTGGCGGTGCTGCGCGACATGACCGGCGGGATCGAGAAACGGTTTGGCGCACTGGTCGATTGCAAGGACGACCGCATCTTCCTCAATGACGGGGCGCGGCTGATCGCCCGGCTGGTGGCCCAGGAGATCGACGGCTACCTGATGCCCGAGGGCCGGCACAGCCGCGCGGTTTGAGGCGCGGCGGGGGTTCAGTGTCGGCCATCCAGCCGCTAGGCTGGGCGCGGCAACCGCGACCGGAGGACAGGTGACCAATCCGCTCTTTGACCGGCTCTTCGGCCGACACCGCGACAATGCGGCGCGCTTCCTGCTTTTGCCGGACGGGTCGCAGATCAGCTTTGCCGCCTTCGTCCGCCGCGCCGGGCAACTGGCGGGTACCCTGGCCGGGCTGGGGCTGGAGCCCGGCGACCGGGTGGCGGTGCAGGTTGCCAAGAGCCCGGACGCGCTGGCGCTTTATGCGGCTTGCGTGCAGCGCGGGCTGGTGTTCCTGCCGCTCAATGCCGCCTACACGCCGAATGAACTGGAGTATTTCGTCAGCAATTCAGGCGCGCGGCTGCTGGTGGCCAGCCCCGATCCGGCGCCGGAACTGGTGCAGGTGGCCGAAGGGGCCGGCGCCCGGCTCGAGACCATGGGCGCGGACGGGTCCGGCTCGCTCTGCGGCCTCGCGGCCGGGGCAACGGTGCTTGCCGACGCGGTTCCGCGCCGCGCGGATGATCTGGCGGCGATCCTTTACACCTCGGGCACGACCGGGCGGTCCAAGGGCGCGATGCTGACCGGGGCCAACCTGTTGTCGAATGCCCAGGTGCTGACCGATCTGTGGCGGTTCACCGATGCTGACGTCCTGCTGCATGGCTTGCCGATCTTCCACACCCACGGGCTGTTCGTGGCCACCAACATCACCCTGCTGGCGGGCGGCGCGATGATCCTGCTGCCAAACCCCGATACCGGGGCGATGCTGGCGCAGATGCCGAAGGCGACGGCGATGATGGGGGTGCCCACATTCTATACCCGCCTGCTCGACCAGCCCGGTTTCGGGCGCGAGACTGCCGGGCACATGCGGCTGTTCATCTCGGGTTCCGCCCCGCTGCTGGCCGAGACCCACCGCCGGTTCGAGGCGCGCACCGGGCACCGGATCCTCGAGCGCTACGGCATGACCGAGACCAACATGTCCACCTCCAACCCCTATGACGGGCCGCGCAAGCCCGGCACCGTCGGCACGGCGCTGCCCGGCGTCGATCTGCGGATCTGCGATGCGCAGGGGCGCGGGGTGGCGCAGGGCGGGATCGGCATCATCGAGGTGCGCGGGCCGAATGTCTTTGCCGGCTACTGGCAGATGCCCGACAAGACCGCGGCCGAGATGCGCGCCGACGGGTTCTTTGTCACCGGCGATCTGGGGTTTGCCGATGCCGATGGCTACGTCACCATCGTCGGCCGCAGCAAGGACCTGATTATCTCGGGCGGCTTCAACATCTACCCCAAGGAGGTGGAGGAAGCCATCGACGCGCTGCCCGGCGTGCTGGAAAGCGCGGTGATCGGCGCACCACATCCCGATCTGGGCGAGGTTCCGCTGGCCGTGGTGGTGCCGCAGCCGGGCCACGTGCTGCGGCCCGAAGACATCACCGAAGGGCTCGCCGGGGTGCTGGCCCGCTTCAAGCGGCCCCGGCAGGTGATCCTGGCCGAGGCGCTGCCGCGCAACGCCATGGGCAAGGTGCAGAAGGCCGCGTTGCGGCGCGCCCATGGCGGCGGCTGAGGCGCTCTTGGTTGCTTGCACGCGCCGCCTGCGCGTGTCACCAACCCTGCGGAAGTGGAGACGCACATGCGCATAGGTCTGGCGGGTCTTTTTGTGGGCTACATGCTCAGCCAGTTCTATCGGGCCTTTCTCGCGGTTCTGAGCCCCACGCTCGGCACCGAGATCGGCGCCGCGCCCGAAGACCTGGCGCGGGCCTCGGGCCTGTGGTTCCTGGCCTTCGCGCTGATGCAGATCCCGGTCGGCGAGGCGCTGGACCGGATCGGGCCGCGGCGCACCGCTGCGGTGCTGCTGGGGTTGGGCGGCGGCGCCGGGGCGCTGGTGTTTGCCGGCGCGCAGGGGCCGGTGGCGGTGCAGGTGGCGATGGTCCTGATCGGCATCGGCTGTTCGCCGGTGCTGATGGCCTCCTACTACATCTTCGCCAGGGTCTATTCGCCGGCGGTGTTTGCCACCCTGGCCGGGGCGGTGATCGGCGTGGGCTCGCTTGGCAACATTGCCGGGTCGCGGCCGCTGGCGCTGCTGGTCGAGGCCGCCGGCTGGCGCGAGACGCTGACCGGGCTGGCCGTCGTCACGCTGCTGGTGGCGCTGGTGATCTGGCGCCTCGTGCAGGACCCGCCCCCCGTCGAGCGTGCCGAGGGCGCCTCGCGCGGCTCGTTGCTGGACCTGCTGAAGGTGCCGGGCCTCTGGGCGATCCTGCCGCTGATCGCGACGAATTATGCGCCCGCCGCCGCCATTCGCGGGCTCTGGGCCGGGCCCTATGCGGAGCATGCCTTTGGCTCGGGCGCCGCCGAGATCGGCACGCTGACGCTGGTCATGGGGCTGGCGATGGTGGCAGGCAGTTTCGCCTATGGCCCGCTCGACCGGCTGTTCGGCACCCGCAAATGGGTGGTGTTCTGGGGCAACGCCTTGTCGGCAACCTGCGTGGCGGCACTGGCCTTCCTGCCGGCGCCGGGCCTGTGGACGGTCACCGCGCTCTTTGCCGGGCTGGCGTTTTTCGGGGCGTCGTTCCCGATGATGATGGCGCAGGGGCGCGGCTTCTTTCCGCCCCATCTCGTCGGCCGGGGGGTGACCTTCCTGAACATGTTCAGCATCGGCGGGGTCGGGTTGATGCAGGTGCTTTCGGGCCGGGTCTTTGCGCGGGCGTCGGCGGGCACCACGGCTGAGGCCGCCTATCCTATCCTGTTCCTGTTCTTCCTGATCCCGCTTATTGTCAGCCTCGCGCTCTACCTCTTTAGTCACGACCGCCCGATGCAGCCCGCGGCGGCGCCCGAACCAAGGACATGAAGTCTGATTGATATCAACGACCTGGACGTAATCGCTCCGAACCTCAAGCGTCGCTTGTCTGGGGTCACTTCAACCATTGTGCGGCTGGTGCCCATTCAGGCCGAGATGATTGGCATCGCGGCCACCGGCCCGGGCCTGCCGGACCATGTGCCGCATGTTCCGCTGCGCGCCTGCCTGACGCTCCGGCGCGACAGGCTTCGGATCTGGCACGCCCGGCGCAACACCGAAATGCTGGTCGGGCTGGCGCTGCGCGGCATCTTCCGCCGCCGACTGGCCTTGCTGTTCACCTCGGCGTCGCAGCGCCGTCACAGCCGCTATACCCGCTGGCTGATCGGCAGGATGGACGGGGTGGTTGCCACCTCGCAAAAGACCGCCGCCTATCTGGAGCGCCCCCCGCAGGTGATCCTGCACGGCATCGATACGGCGGCCTTTGCGCCCGCGCCCGACAAGGCGGCGCTGCGGCGGGACCTGGGCCTGCCGGACGATGCGGTCATCATGGGCTGCTTTGGCCGTATCCGCGCGCAGAAGGGCAGCGATGTGTTTGTCGACGCGGCGATGCGGGTGGTCGCGGATCGGCCGGGCGTGCTGGCCATCCTCATGGGAAAGGCGACCGAGGGGCACGAAGGCTTTCTCTCCGAACTGAAGGCCCGGGTCGCCGCCGCCGGAATGGCGGAGCGGATCCGGTTTCTGCCCGAAGTGCCGGTCCACGAAATGGCCCGGTGGTATGCGGCGCTGGATCTCTACGTGGCGCCGCAACGGTGGGAGGGTTTCGGGCTCACGCCCCTTGAAGCGATGGCCTGCGGCGTGCCCGTCGTGGCGACGCGGGTCGGCGCCTTCGACGAGATCGTCGACAGCGCCACCGGGACACTGGTCGCGCCCGGAGATGCCGATGCCCTTGCCAGGGCGATCGGCCCCTGGATCGACGACAGGGCCCGGCGCGCCAGCGCGGGCACGGCGGCCGTTGCGCGGATGGCCGCGCATTTCTCCATCGAGCAGGAGGCGCGGGCGCTGGTTGCGGTCTACCGCCGGCTGCTGGCAGGCGAGCGATGGTGACGCGGCTGGGCTTCCATCTCGCGCGTCTGCTGCGCGACGAGGGCAGCCTGCAGCGCCTGTCGATGGGGCAAGACGCCCTGCTGGCGCGGTTCGCCGGCAAGAGCGTGGCGCTTGTCGGCAATGCCCGCGGGCTTGCGGAATCCGCTCACGGCCCGCAGATCGATGCCGCCGACATCGTCATCCGCATCAACCGCGCGCCGATGCCTTCGGCCGCTTCGCACGGGACCAGGACCGATGCACTGGCGCTCGCGACCTCGCTGCCGGACGCGCTGCTGGAGCGGCTGTCGCCCGGCCTGATCCTGTGGATGTCGCACAAGCGCAAGCGCCTGCCCTATCGGGTCGCCACCAGCCCGGGTTTCTACCTGCATCCGCTCGCGCATTGGCGCGACCTGCAGGGCCGGCTGGGTGCCCCGCCCACCACCGGGGCAATGATGATCGACCTGCTCGGCCGGTCCGGCATGGCGAGCCTTGCTCTTTACGGATTCGATTTCTTTGCCACGAAGTCGCTCTCGGGGCATCGGTCCGCAGCACAGGTCCCGCATGATTTTGCCGCCGAGCGGGCTCTGGTTGATGCGTTGCTGGCGCGCGACCCCAGAGTCCGGCTGGTCGGCTGATCCGGTGGCAGCGGCGCCGCCCGGGCGGGGCGTTGCGCAATTGACCCTTTTTCTCGTTCGGCCTTTCGGCTAATGGCAGGCGTCCTTACTGAACGGAGGTCCAAATGGGCTACAAGGTCGTCGTCGTCGGAGCCACGGGCAACGTGGGCCGCGAAATGCTCAACATCCTCGCCGAGCGCGAGTTTCCCGTGTCCGAGATTGCCGCACTTGCCAGCCGCAAATCCCTGGGCACCGAAGTGAGCTTTGGCGACCAGACCCTCAAGACCAAGGACCTCGACACTTTCGACTTCACCGGCTGGGACATCGCCCTGTTCGCGGTCGGCTCGGATGCCACCAGGACCTACGCCCCCAAGGCTGCCGCCTGCGGTTGCGTGGTGATCGACAACTCGTCGCTCTACCGCTACGACCCCGACGTGCCGCTGATCGTGCCGGAAGTGAATGCCGACGCGGTCGTGGGCTATTCCAGGAAGAACATCATCGCCAATCCCAACTGCTCGACCGCGCAGATGGTCGTGGCGCTCAAGCCCTTGCACGACCGCGCCCGGATCAAGCGCGTCGTGGTGTCGACCTATCAGTCGGTCTCGGGCGCGGGCAAGGAGGGGATGGACGAGCTCTGGGACCAGACCAAGAGCATCTACAACCCCACCGACAGCAAGCCGCCGTCCAAGTTCACCAAGCAGATCGCCTTCAACGTGATCCCGCATATCGACGTCTTCCTTGAGGACGGGCAGACCAAGGAAGAATGGAAGATGGTCGCCGAGACCAAGAAGATCCTCGACAAGTCGATCAAGGTCACCGCGACCTGCGTGCGGGTGCCGGTGTTCGTCGGCCATTCCGAAGCGATCAACATCGAGTTCGAGGAGCATCTCGACGAGGCCGAGGCGCGTGACATCCTGCGCGAGGCGCCGGGCATCATGGTGGTCGACAAGCGCGAGAACGGTGGCTACATCACCCCGATCGAATGCGTGGGCGACTATGCCACCTATGTCAGCCGCATCCGCCAGGACCCGACCATCGACAACGGCATCAACCTGTGGTGCGTGTCCGACAATCTGCGCAAGGGCGCGGCCCTGAATGCGGTGCAGATCGCCGAAGTGCTGGGGCAAAGGTGCCTCAAGAAGGGTTGACACCCGCCAGGTGAACGCTCGCGGCCCCGCCACCGATGCGGGGCCGTTTGCCGTGGTGACGGGCCCTTGCCAAGTCACCCGCAGCGCCTGTATCGCAGCAGATGACCGCGCCCTCGGGGCGCACCCAAGGGAGCGGGCAAATGCAGTTCGGTCTGACACTGACACCGGCACGCAGGGTATTTGCGGCTTTTGCCATCTATGCCTTCAGCATGGGCAACCTGTTTCCGCGCATCGGTGACGTGCAGCTGGCCATGGGTGTGAACGAAGGCGCCCTGGGGCTGGCGCTGATCGGGGCGCCGGCCGGAACCTTCGTGTCGCTGGCGCTGGCCACCCCCATGCTGGAACGGATCGGCTTTCGCCGCGCCCTCCTCGCCGGTATCCCGCTGGTTGCGCTGTTCTATGCCATTGCCGTCCATGCGCCTTCGCCCGCCTGGCTGTTTCTGGGGCTCTTGCCGGTGGGGTTCGTCATCGGCTGCATCGAGATCATCATCAACCTCGAGGCCGACCGGGTGGAGCACCAGATCGGCCGGCGGATCATGAACCGCAGCCACGCATTCTGGAGCATCGGATTCTTTTCCGCCGGGTTCTTCGGCTCGACCATGGCCGGGCTTGGCCTGTCGCCGCAGATGCATCTGGCCGTCGTGGTGCCGATATCGCTGGCGGGCGTGCTCCTGTTGCTGGGTCATTTCCAGCCCGCGCAGCCCCGGCCGGGCCTGAGTTCGGGCGCCGCGCATCGCGTGGCCACGCCGACGCTGGCCATCATGGTGCTGGTCAGCGTCACGCTGGCCGCCATGCTGCTGGAAGGCGGCGCCATGGACTGGTCGGCGATCTACATGCGCGATGTCTTTGTGGCGGGCCCGTTCCTGACCGGCTTCGGCGTGGCGGTCTTTGCCGCCAGCCAGGCCACGACCCGGTTCTTTGCCGATGACTTCGTCGAGCGGCATTCGCCGGCGCTGGTGGCCCGGTTGCTGCTCGGGGTGCTGTTCGTCGGCTGTCTGGCGGTGTACCTGTCCGAAGCCGTCTGGGTCTCGTTGGCGGGGTTTGCGTTGATGGGTGCCGGCACCAGTGTCATCTTTCCGCTGGCCATGTCGGCTGCCGCCCAGCGGCAGGACCGCTCGGCGGCGATCAACATCGCGGCGCTGGCGCAATTCTCGTTCATGGTGTTCCTGCTCGGCCCACCGCTTCTGGGTTTCGTGGCCGAGCATTTCGGCATCCGCGCCGCCTTCGGCATCGGACTGCCCCTTGTCATCCTCAGCATTGCCACCGCCGGGGCACTTGGCCGCAAGCCGGCCCCGGCGGCAGCCTGAGTCAGCTGCCCGCCGCGGACAAGGCTTCCGCAAGCTCGGTATAGGCTTCGCAATCGCCGCAAAGACCGGCCAGCCGCGCGAGGTTGGCCCGGGCGGAGTCGAGGTCACCCAGCAGGATGAACAACTCGCCCTGATATTCCAGCGCGCCGATATGGTTGGGGTTCGCCGCGAGGGCCGCCTGATAGTAGTGGGTCGCGTCGGTGTAGCGGCCGGACTTGCGGTAGGCATAGCCCAGCAGGTTGAGAATATCGGCGTTGCGCTGGTCGTCCGCCAGCAGGTCGCGCAGCCGTGAGATCGCGATGCCGTACTGGCCGGCATCGATCGAGCGCTGGGCGTCGCTCAGGTCGGTTCCGCCGCCGCCGCCGCCGCCGCCACCTCCGCCGCCAACGGCGACGGCCGATTCCGACCAGACCAGCAAGGCGGCCAGGACGGCAAATGTCTTGAAGGCTTTCATCGCAGCATCCTCCATTCCAGAACACCGAGTCTGCGCCTGCTTCCCGAACCTGGCAACAATCAGCAAACGTTCCGGCCGCCATATGCCGCAGATGTGAATGGCCGGTTCCCGGAGCCGAAGCCGCAGAATTGTGGTATCATGGGCCATTCAAACAGGGGTTATTGCCATGAAAAACACACTGATGCGCCTGGCGGCGCTGGCGGTCCCGGTCCTGGCCCTGATCGGTCTTGCCGGGCCCGCTCTGGCGGATGCCAATCTCAACTGCAGCGCCTATGCCGGAATCGCGGTCCAGCAACAGGAGCAAAATCAATCACTTGGCTGTGGCTTTCAGGGCGGCGGCTGGTCGACCGACTTTCAGGCCCATTACCAGTGGTGCGCGTCCGCCGGCGTGACCATGGCCAATCTGGTGACCGAGGATGAGGGCCGCAAGCAGGCCCTGAACGAGTGCATTGCCCGCCCGCAACTGGCGCAGGAAGCCTGCATCGAATATGCCCAGAATGCGGTGATTGCCGCCGGAACCGCGGCCGAAGGCCAGTGCGGCCTGCAGGGCGGCGCCTGGTCGACAGATTTCGCCAGCCATTTCAACTGGTGCCTGACCGCCTCGGATGCGAACCGCGCCAGCGAGACCGCGGCCCGCGCCAACCAGATCCAGGGTTGCTATGCGGCCCGGGCGGTCATTCGCGAGCTGGAATGCAACGCCTATGCCCAGTCCGCGGTCATCCAGAACGGCGAACTGGCCGGAACCGGCTGCAACCTGACCGGCGGCCGCTGGTCAAATGATGCTCAGGCGCATTTCAACTGGTGCATGTCGGTCGATGCCGCGGCCACCCAGGCCGAGGCCGATGCCCGCAACGCGGCGCTGGGAACCTCGTGCCGGGTCACGCGCTGCTGGACGGAAACCCACGCCGTTCTCGGCATACCCCCATGGGAGGTGTCACGGCACTGCAAGACCGAGTGACCCGGTCCTAGACCTGCTCGAACAACCCGGACCTGGGGTCGTAGACCTCGAGTCCGCCCTCGCCGATATTGGTCCAGAGCCCGTGGAGCGTCAGCGCCTCGGACTCGACCGATGCGCGCACGTAGGGAAAGGTCATCAGGTTCTCGAGCGAGACGAGGACCGCCTCCTTTTCCAGCTGCTGCCGGCGCTGCTGGTCGTCGCCCTTTGGCAGCCGCTCGAATCCGGGCCGCAGCAGATCCATCCAGCGGCCCACGAAGCTTGAGGTTTCTTCCAGCTCGGGCGCATGGCCCGAGCACATGTCATAGCAGCCGGCCACGCCGCCGCATTGCGAATGGCCCAGCACGATAAGATGGGCGACCTTGAGCGTGTTGACCGCGAATTCGATGGTTGCCGAGGTGCCGTGATGCGCCCCGTCGGGATTGTAGGGCGGCACGAGGTTGGCGATGTTGCGGTGAATGAAGAATTCGCCCTGATCGGCACCGAAGATCGAGGTGACGTGAACCCGGCTGTCGCAGCACGAGATCACCATGGCGCGCGGATGCTGCCCCTGTTCGGCGAGGTGCTTGTACCAGCTGCGATTGTCGTGAAAGTCGGTGGCCTTCCAGCCGTGATAGCGCTTGGCCAGATATGTCGGCAATGGCTTGGCAAATTTCATGTCAGTCACTCCCTGAAGTCTCCGGACCTCATTACCCGGCAATCAATTCGAATTCGAGGCACAATGGATTGCCGCGTCAATATGTTGAGAACCAGTCCGAGGCAATATCGGCCGCGTGGGGAGAGGGTGAAGACAGGTATGACCAATCAAGGCAAGGCGGTGGTCACTCGCTTGATATTGCGAGAAAAACCGCCGACCGACCCCGGCGGCCCCGTCAGGCCGCTGCTGTCGGATTTCGACCAGTTGCCGGGCGAGGTGCTGCATCGCGCCCTCGAAGAGCTGGAGGCGCGCCTGCACGAGATTCGGGCGCGCTATCACGATGGCGAGGCTCACCGCACATCGGCTCCTCTGCGCCGGCTTTGCGCCGCTGCGGCGCAGATCGGGTTGCCGCAGGTTCTGGCCGCGGCGGCGGGGTTCTCCGCCTCCTGCGCGGCCGGTGACCCGGTGGCCGTGGCGGCAACGCTGGCGCGCCTGACGCGGGCCTGCGACGCGGCCCTGTCAGAGTGCTGGGCCTTCGCCGATCTGGGGGCCCGACGGCCGCGGCCCTTGTAGCCGCGCGCGGCTGGGTTAGTCTGCGCCGGCAACCTTCAAGGACGGACCCAGACCCATGTCGATGACCTTTGACCGCGCCGCCGCCGGTGCCATTCCCCTGATCGTGGTGACACCGGAGGGGCTGGAGCATCACCGGGCGCAGCTGCCCAAGGCGCAGGCGGCCTGGGTGGCGGGCTCCGGCTTCGCCGCCGGCGCGGGCGAGGTGGTCGTGGTGCCCGATGCCAGCGGCGCGGTTGCCTGCGCGCTGGTCGGGGCGGGCACGGCGCCGGCGCGTGCGCGGGGCCGGTTCCAGATCGGCGGGGCGCGCTCCAGGCTGCCTGCCGGCACCTACCGGCTGGAGGGGCTGGAGGGCCGTGCGCTGGAAGAAGCGGCGCTGGGCTGGCTGCTCGATGGCTACCGGTTTGGCCGCTATGCCAGCCAGAAGCCGGTTCTGGCGCAACTGGCCGCACCCGCGGGCGTGGATGCCGGGCGGCTCGAGATCCTGGCCGCCTCCGAGGCGCTGACCCGCGACCTGATCAACACCCCTGCATCCGATATGGGCCCCGATGAGCTCGAGGCGGCGGCGCGTGGTCTGGCGGAGGAATTCGGCGCCAAGCTGGAGGTGACGCGCGGTGACCAGTTGCTGGCCGCCAACCTGCCGATGATCCACGCCGTCGGGCGGGCCTCGGATCGTGCGCCGCGGCTGATCGACATGCGCTGGGGCAAGGCCGGGCCGACGCTGACGCTGGTCGGCAAGGGCGTCTGTTTCGACACCGGCGGGCTCGACATCAAGGGCGCGGCCTCGATGGGGCTGATGAAGAAGGACATGGGCGGCGCCGCCACCGTGCTGGGGCTGGCGCGCTCGATCATGGCTTTGGGTTGGAAGTTGCGGCTGCGGGTGCTGATCCCGGCGGTCGAAAACGCCATTGCCGGCAATGCCTTCCGCCCGCAGGACATCCTGACCTCGCGCAAGGGGCTGACGGTCGAGATCAACAACACCGATGCCGAGGGTCGGCTGGTGCTGGCCGATGCGCTGGCGCTGGCGGACGAGGAAAGCCCCGATCTGGTGCTGTCGATGGCGACGCTGACCGGCGCGGCGCGGGTCGCGGTCGGGCCTGACCTCGCGCCCTTCTACGCCACCTCCGATGCCACCGCCGCCGCCATCGCCGCCGCCGCCGCGCAGGTGGCCGATCCGGTCTGGCGGATGCCGTTCCATGACCCATACGAGGCGCTGATCGAGCCCGGCATCGCCAATCTCGACAACGCGCCGGGCGGCGGCATGGCCGGCTCGATCACGGCGGCGCTGTTCCTGCGCCGGTTCGTGGCGGCGCCATACGTGCATTTCGACATCTACGGCTGGCAGCCCACCGCCGCCCCGGCCCGCCCCAAGGGCGGGGTCGGGCAGGGCGCGCGGGCGCTGGTCGAGGCGCTGCCGTCCGTGCTGGGGCTATGAGCGCGGTTTCGCGAGACCGGCGGCTCTTGCCTGCCAATGGCCGGGTGGCGGCCGACTGGTTGCGCGGCGAGGTCGCGGCTGTCGCCTACCTCGCGGGCACGGGGCATAGCGTGGCAGTCCCGGTCACCGACCTGCGGCGCGGCCCCGATGGTGCGCGCGACCGGCAACTGCTGCTTGGCGCGGCGGTGACCCGGTTCGAGGAGCGGGACGGCTGGAGCTTCGTGCAATCCGCCGCTGACGGCTATGTCGGCTATGTCAGGTCCGCAGATCTGGGCGCGCCGCAGGAGACGACCCATCACGTCGCCACGCCCGCCACCCATCTCTATGCCGAGCCGGACATCAAGTCGCCCGACCTTGCGCATCTGCCGTTCGGGGCGCGGCTGAAAGTGGTGGCCGAACACCGCCGCTTCTGGGAGACCGACCGGGGCTATGTGCCAAAACCGCATCTGTGGCCGGTTGCCAAGTGCTTCACCGACCCGGCAACCGTGGCGGCGCTGCATTTCGGCGTGCCCTATCTCTGGGGCGGCAATTCGGTGCTGGGCATCGATTGTTCGGGTCTGGTGCAGGCGGCATTGCTGGCATGCGGGCTGGACTGCCCCGGCGACAGCGACCTGCAATGCGCGGCGCTCGGCCAAGAGATCGGGGCAACCGAGGCGCTCAGGCGCGGCGATCTGGTCTTCTGGCGCGGCCATGTCGGCATGCTGGTCGACGAGGCGACGCTGATCCACGCCAATGCCCATCACATGGCGGTGGCCTACGAGCCGCTGGACAAGGCGATGTTGCGGATCAGTGCCCAGGAGGGCGGCGAGGTCATCGCCCGCAAGCGGCTCTAGTCCACCGGCCGGATCAGCCGCCGCTCCAGCACGGCCAGGATCTGGCGCAGGTCATGACCGCGCCGCAGCACCTGACCCTCGGCCCCGACCAGTGCGTATTGCCCCTGCCTTTGGCGCAGCGCGGGGCGCTTTTCGATCCGGTAGAGCGGGTTTTCCGCCGTGCGCCGAAACACCGAGAACACCGCGAGGTCGCGCAGGCAGGAAATCCCGTAATCGCGCCACTCGCCAGCGGCCACCATGCGCCCATAGAGCCCCAGAATCTGCGCCAGTTCCGTCCGGTGAAACGAAACCTGCGTGGCAATCGGTCCGGGAAACGGGAATTGCTGGATCGTCATGCGATCAGTTTGCCGCAAACCGCACTCAAATCAAGCGCGGACACGGCTTTGCCACACAAAGACCCCGGTCGCGGCGCGCGACACACATCACGCCGCCGCAATCGGGCGCGATCAATGGATCACGAACGACAGTCGGCGGGCCGGACCTTTGCCCCCACCCAGCCCGGCTCGCCGCACTTTCGCAAGGCTGCCCCCGCGCTCCCCCCGGCGTGGGGGTTCTTGTGTCAGCCGCAGGTGATGCGCGCGATCCGTTCGTTGCCGTCGATCAGGAAATTGATCCGCTCGGGCCGGTGGTCCATCGTCGCGGCATCGCCGGGGCGCAACAGCCGCACCTGGCCGAGGATCAGCACCCGTTCCAGCGCGGTGGCGCCCTGGCCGACAAGCGCCACCTGCGCGCGTGCCCCGCAGGTATCCTCACCCTCTGCCGGCACGGGGCTCATGCCGGGCGCAACGGCGCAGGCCTGGACCATCATCAGCAACAGTACCGGCAGGATGGGTGTCAGTCCTCGCATGGCGCCAGACTGCCCCGGCGCGGCCCGCATCCGCAAGGCGGTTGTGTTTCGCGCCGGTTTCCGTAACCGTTGCCCCAACCAAGGGAGGACGTTATGCGCACCAGAGCCGCCGTGGCCGTTCAGGCCGGAAAACCGCTGGAAGTGATGGAAGTCAACCTGGCGGGGCCGAGACCCGGCGAGGTTCTGGTCGAGATCAAGGCCACCGGCATCTGCCACACCGACGAATTCACCCTGTCGGGCGCCGATCCCGAAGGGCTGTTCCCGGCGATCCTGGGGCATGAGGGCGCGGGCGTGGTGCTGGACATCGGCGCCGGCGTCACCTCGGTCAAGCCGGGCGATCACGTGATCCCGCTCTATACGCCCGAATGCCGCGAATGCCCCTCCTGCCTGAGCCGCAAGACCAACCTGTGCACCTCGATCCGCGCCACGCAGGGCCAGGGCCTGATGCCGGACGGGACCAGCCGGTTCTCGACCCTCGATGGCGATCCGATCCTGCATTACATGGGCTGCTCGACCTTCGCCAACCACACCGTCCTGCCCGAGATTGCGCTGGCCAAGGTGCGCCCCGACGCGCCCTTCGACAAGATCTGCTATATCGGCTGCGGGGTGACGACCGGGGTCGGTGCGGTCATCCATACCGCCAAGGTCGAGATCGGCGCCACGGCGGTGGTCTTTGGCCTCGGCGGCATCGGGCTCAACGTCATTCAGGGCCTGCGGCTGGCGGGCGCCGACATGATCATCGGTGTCGATCTGAACAACAGCAAGAAGGCGTGGGGCGAGCGGTTCGGCATGACCCATTTCGTCAATCCCGCCGAGATCGGCGAAGACATCGTGCCCTATCTGGTCAACCTCACCAAGCGGCGCGGCGACACGATCGGCGGCGCCGATTACACCTTCGATTGCACCGGCAACGTCAAGGTCATGCGGCAGGCGCTGGAATGCAGCCATCGTGGCTGGGGCCAGTCGATCGTCATCGGCGTCGCCCCGGCGGGGGCCGAAATCTCTACCCGGCCATTCCAGCTGGTGACCGGGCGGGTCTGGAAGGGCACGGCCTTCGGCGGCGCGCGCGGCCGCACCGATGTGCCCAAGATCGTCGACTGGTACATGGAGGGCAAGATCGAGATCGACCCGATGATCACCCACCTGCTGACGCTGGACGAGATCAACAAGGGCTTCGACCTGATGCATGCGGGCGAGTCCATTCGCAGCGTGGTGGTCTACTGAGGTGACCGCGCCGGCACTCGATGCGCTGGCGCGCTCGCTGACCGGGAGCTTTGCCTTTTGCGGAATAGCCGTCCAGCAGGGCGGCGCGGCGCCGGCATTCTACCTGTCGGCTCCCGGCCGCGCTGTCGATCCCGGCACGATGTTCCGCGTGGCGTCGGTGTCCAAGATCATCACCGGCCGCACCGCGCTGGCGGTTCTGGGCGCGGCCGGGGCACGGCTGGCGGCGGAGGATATCCTGGGCTTTGCGCTCCGCCACCCGCTGGCGCCCGACCGGCCGGTGACGGTGGGCGGGCTGGCGGCCCATCACGCCGGACTCTCGGACGGGGCCGGCTATGCCATACCGCAAGGCGTCGCTTTGGCGGACTGGCTTGCGGCGCAGGGCGACGCGATCTGGTCGCCCCACCCGCCCGGCGCGCGGTTTGAATACTGCAACCTCGGCTACATCCTGCTTGCCGCCGTGGCCGAGGCGGCGGCGGGCGAGCGGTTCGATCACCTGGCGCGGCGGCTGGTGCTGGACCCGCTGGGCATTCCGGGCGGGTTCAACTGGTCAGGGGTGAGCGGGCCCGAACGCGCCAACCGCCTGCCGACCTATCGGCGCGGACCCGCGGGATTTGTTCCGCAGATCGACCATGAGGTGCCGGACCGGGGCATCTTCCGCCAGCCGGGCGAGACGCTGGCGCAGCCTTACATGCCGGGCCGCGATCTGGCGCTGCTGTCGCCGCAGGGGGGCTTTCGCACCTCGATGGCCGGCCTGATCCGCATCGCGGCGCAATTGCCCGACCGGCCCGCCCGCCTCTGGGACCGCACCGCCGCCAGCGACGATCCGGACCGGATGTTCACCGGCTATGGCTGGGGCCTGCAGGTGCTGGACAGGCCGGCCTTCTATCCGCGTCCGCTGGTGGGGCATTTCGCCAGCGCCTATGGGTTTCTGGGCGGGGCCTGGCGCGACCCCGCGCGCGACCTGAGCTTTGCCTATGCGCTCAATGGCAGGCCGCTTGGCGAGGACCGCGACGATATGACCGCCGAGGAACGCAGGATTTTTGCCGCGGTTTCGGCGCTCTGACCCTTGCACCTGCGCGGATCGGGCTTAGGCTCTGAAGCAAGCAAAGGAGCACAGGATGATCCCCGGCCTGAATGACCGCCGCCGTTTCCGCGACCTGACCGAACAGCAGATACTCGCGCTGGCGATATCTTCCGAGGAAGACGACGCGCGCATCTATCGCACCTATGCGCAACGCCTGCGCGCCGAGTATCCCGGCAGCGCCGCCATGTTCGATGGCATGGCCGAGGAGGAAGACAACCACCGCCAGCGGCTGATCGAGCTGCACCGCAAACGCTTCGGCGATGTGATTCCGCTGCTGCGGCGCGAGCATGTCTCGGGCTATTACGCGCGCCGCCCGGTCTGGCTGATCGAAACGCTGGGGCTCGAGCGGATGCGCGAGGAAGCCGTGCAGATGGAGCAGCAGGCCGAGCGGTTCTACCACGCCGCCGCCGCGCGCAGCACCGATGCCGCCACCCGCAAGCTGCTGGGCGATCTGGCCGCGGCCGAGGCCGGGCACAGCACGAGGGCGGGCGAGCTGAAGCACGAGCATCTGGACCCTCACACCCGCGACAGCGAGGGGGCGGCCGCGCATCGCCAGTTCGTGCTGACCTGGGTGCAGCCGGGGCTGGCGGGGCTGATGGACGGCTCGGTCTCGACCCTGGCGCCGATCTTCGCCACCGCCTTTGCCACCCATGACACCCATACGACATTTCTGGTGGGTCTGGCCGCCAGCGTCGGCGCCGGCATCTCGATGGGCTTTACCGAGGCGGCCTCCGATGACGGGCAGATCTCGGGGCGCGGCTCGCCGATCAAGCGCGGGCTGGCGGCCGGGATCATGACCGCCGTGGGCGGACTTGGCCACGCGCTGCCCTACCTGATCCCCAATTTCGTCACAGCGACGACCATTGCCTTCATCGTGGTCTTCATCGAGCTCTGGGCGATCGCCTGGATCCAGAGCAAGTACATGAGCACCCCGTTCCTGCGCGCGGCGCTGCAAGTGGTGGTCGGCGGCGCGCTGGTCTTTGGCGCGGGCGCGCTGATCGGGCTGGGGTAGCGGCCGGGGTGTCGCTTGCGGTTTCCCTGACCGCGCGGGCATGCTAGGCGCGGCGCATGTGGGCGATCTTTCTGCAAACCCTGCCGTTCTTCGCGATCATCGGCCTGGGCTACGGCTCGGGGCGCACCGGGTTCTTTTCGTCCGAGGCCACCGCCTACCTGACCAAGTTCGTGTTCTACTTTGCCCTCTCGGCGATGCTGTTCCGGTTTTCGGCCAATCTGAGCCTGTCGGAGATCTTCGACTGGGGCTTCGTCTCGGCCTATCTGGCGGGCACGGCGGCAATCTATCTGGTGGTCACGCTGGTGGCGCTGCTGCGGGGCCAGCCGCTGGAACATGCGGCCTTCGAGGCGCAATGCGGCGTGATCGGCAATGTCGGCTTTCTGGGCATCCCGATGCTGGTGCTGCTGCTGGGCGAGGCGGCGGTCGGGCCGATCATGCTGGTGCTGGCGGTCGACCTGATCGTGTTCGGCTCGCTGATCGTGATCCTGATCACCGGCTCGCGCGACGGTCGGATGTCGATCGGGGTCCTGCGGTCGGTCGGGCTGGGCCTCCTGGCCAATCCGATGATCGTGGCGATCGTGCTGGGCCTGACCGTGTCGGGCCTGTCGCTGCCGATCCCGGCCCCGGTCAACGAACTGCTCTCGATCCTTGGCGCCGCCGCCACGCCGGGCGCGCTCTTTGCCATCGGGGCATCGCTGGCCGGCAAGACGGCCGAGCGGGTGGCGGTCGCGGGCTGGCTGTCGTTTTCCAAGCTGGTGCTGCATCCCGCGGCCGTCGCGCTGGCCGCGCTGTGGGTCTTTGAGGTCGAGCCCTATGCGGCGGCGGTGATGATTGCGGCGGCCTCCTTGCCGGTGGCGGGAAATGTCTACATTCTGGCGCAGCATTACGGCGTTGCGCCGCATCGCGTTTCTGCTTCGATCCTGTTTTCGACGGTGGCCAGCATCGTGACCGTTTCGGCGGTCATTGCCTGGGTCCAGCCGCTACTGCCATAGGAGGAACCATGCGCACCATTTCCGAGAACCGCAGCTTTGGCGGCGTTCAGGGCGTCTATGCCCACCAGTCCGCAGTCACCGGCTGCGAGATGACCTTCGGGCTGTTCCTGCCGCGCGAGGCCGAGGACGAGCCGGTGCCGGTCCTGTGGTTTCTGTCGGGGCTGACCTGCACCCATGACAATGCCATGACCAAGGCGGGCGCGCAGCGCTGGGCCGCGGAGCAGGGCGTGGCGGTGGTGTTTCCCGATACCTCGCCGCGCGGCGAGGGCGTGGCCGATGATCCGGCCTTCGATCTGGGGCAGGGGGCGGGCTTTTACGTCAACGCCACGCGCAAGCCCTGGGCAAGGCATTTCCAGATGTGGGACTACGTGGTCGATGAATTGCCGCGCATCGTCACCGCGGGCTTCGCGATCGACGAGTCGCGGCAGGCGATCACCGGTCATTCGATGGGCGGCCATGGCGCGCTGACCATCGCCATGTCGCTGCCGGGGCGTTTCCGCTCGGTCTCGGCCTTCGCGCCGATCTGCCAGCCTAGCCGCAGCGACTGGGGCCGCCCGCAATTCACCGCCTATCTGGGCACCGACGAGGCCGTCTGGCTGCGCTACGATGCCGCCAACCTGATGACCGAGCGCGGCTTTGACGGGCCGATGCTGATCGATACCGGCACCCGCGACCAGTTTGCCGACCTGCTGCGGACCGAGGCGCTGGCCAGCGCCATCGCCCAGCGCCGGCAGCCCTCGACGCTGCGGATGCAGGCGGGCTACGATCATTCGTATTTCTTTGTCTCGACCTTCATGCAGGACCATCTGGAGTTTCACGCCGAGGCGCTCTGGTCGTGATCTATGTCGATGCCGATGCCTGCCCGGTCAAGGACGAGGTCGAGCGGGTGGCCACGCGGCATGGGGTCGCGGTCGCCATCGTCTCGAACGGCGGCATCCGCCCTTCGGCCAATCCGCTGGTGCAGACGGTGATCGTGCCCGAGGGGCCGGATGTCGCCGATATCTGGATTGCCGAACGCGCCGGGCCGGGCGATGTGGTGGTGACGGGCGATATTCCGCTGGCCGCCCGCTGCCTCGGCAATGGCGCGCAGGTGCTCAAGCATAACGGCGAGGCGCTGACGGCGGCCAATATCGGGCAGGTGCTGGCGGTGCGCGACCTGATGGCCGATCTGCGCGCCGCCGATCCGTTCCGCATGGGCGGCGGCAAGGGCTTTGGCAAGGCCGACCGGTCGCGTTTTCTCGATACGCTGGAGCGGGCCCTGCGGGCTTCGGCGCGCTGACCGGGCGGCCGATAGGGCTTGCCGGGCCTCGGGGGCTTCTGCTTAGACTGTCGGGCAGGCAGGAGAGCTGAATGACCATCAAGGCCGTCCTATTCGATATCGGAAACGTGCTGATCGAATGGCACCCGGAGCGGTTCTATGACCGGGTCATCGGGCCGGGGCGGCGCAAGGAGTTGTTTGCGGCGGTCGATCTGACCGGCATGAACGAGGCCGTCGACCGCGGCGCCAACCTGCGCGACATGGTCTATGCCACCGCCGAGGCCAATCCCGACTGGCAGGACGAGATCCGCATGTGGCACGACCGCTGGATCGAGCTGGCAACGCCGCCCATCGACCGCTCGGTCGATCTGCTGCGGGCGCTGCGGCGCGGCGGGGTTCCCGTCTTTGCGCTGTCGAATTTCGGCATCCAGTCCTTCGAGCTGGCGGTGACCCATTACCCGTTTCTGGAAGAATTCGACCGGCGGTTCATCTCGGGGCATATGGAGGTGGTCAAGCCCGATCCGCGCATCTACGAACGGGTCGAGGCCGAATGCGGGCTGGCGCCGCAGACCCTGCTGTTCACCGATGACCGCGCCGACAACATCGCCGCCGCCGCCGCGCGGGGCTGGCAGACGCATCTGTTTACCGGCCCGCAGGGCTGGGCCGACCGGCTGGTCGCGGACGGGCTGTTGCAGCCGCAGGACGCGGCATGACCGCCGCTCCGGTCATCTCCTTCGCCGAGGGCGAGCGCGGGCTGGACTGGCTGGCGCTGACGCGCGCCATTGCCGCCGGACATGAGGCACCGCCCGCCAAGGTCAGCGATGTGCTGCTCTATCGCGGCACGGACACGCTGCTCAACCGTTCAGCCTGGATCGACGGCATGGGGCTTCTGGTCAAATGCGCCACCGTGTTTCCCGGCAACCGCGCGGTGGGCAAGCCGATGATCGGCGGGGCGGTGACGCTGTTTTCCGATGCCGATGGCGCGCTCGAGGCCTTCATCGATTTCGAACTGGTCACCAAATGGAAGACCGCCGGTGACAGCCTGCTGGCCGCGACCCGGCTGGCGCGCAAGGATGCGCGCAACATCCTGATCGTGGGCGCGGGCACCGTGGGGCGCAACCTGCGCGCCGCCTATGGCGCGGCCTTTCCGCAGGCCCGCTTTACCGTCTGGAACCGCACGCCCGAGGGTGCGCGGGCCTTTCAGGCCGATTGTCCCGATGTGGCCATCGCCCCCGATCTGGAGGCGGCGGTTCGCGCCGCCGATATCGTCACCTCGGCCACCATGACCACCGAGCCGCTGATCAGGGGCGCGTGGTTGCAGCCCGGGCAGCATATCGACCTGATCGGCGCCTATCGCCCCGACATGCGCGAGGCGGACGATGAGGCCATCGGCAAGGCGCGGCTGTTCGTCGACAGCTTTCAGACCACCGTCGATCATATCGGCGAGCTCAAGAGCCCGATAGCCGATGGCGTGATTTCGCGCGCCGATGTGCTGGCTGACTACTACGATCTGGCCAGTTTCAGGCGCGGATCGGATGACGAGATCACCCTGTTCAAGAACGGCGGCGGCGCGCATCTGGACCTGATGACCGCCCGCTACATCCTCGACCAGTGGCGAAAGGCGTAGGGGATGGCCTGGATCTGGCTGATTGCCGCGCTGCTTCTGGTGCTGGCGCTTTTGCCCGTCGCGCTGGAACTGCGCCGCAAGATGCCGGACCGCACCGCGGCACCGGGCGCCTTCGCTCGACTGGCCAGCGGCCAGACGCATTACCAGTGGATCGGCCCGGTGCGCGGCCCGGTCGCGGTGGCGGTGCACGGGCAGACCACCCCGTCGCCGGCATGGTATTCGGTGGCCGAAGACCTGGGCAGGCTCGGCTACCGGGTGCTGGTCTATGACCTTTACGGGCGCGGTTACTCGGACAATCCCAAGGGGCGGCAGGACGAGGCGCATTTTGTCATCCAGCTGACCGAGCTGCTGGCAGATCAGGGGATCGGCGAGGATATCACGCTGTTGGGCTATTCCATGGGCGGCGGCATCGCGACCCGGTTTGCGGCGCAAAACCCGCACCGGATCAAGCGCCTGATCCTGTTCGCATCGGCCGGGGTTGATGTCACCGAAGGGCGGCTCAGCCGGTTCATGCGCGAGGTGCCGTTGCTGGGCGACTGGCTGTTTCACATGGCAGCGCATGGTCAGTTTCGCCGCCAGCTGCGCGCCAGCCAGAACAGCCCCGCCGAAGTGCCGGAGATCGCCGGGATCCAGCTGGCCCAGCTGGACCGGCGGGGATTCTGGCCCGCGGTGCTGTCCAGCGCGCGCCACGGCCTGGACAGGATGGAGGCCGAGCACCGCAAGCTGGCCAGCGATGGTGTGCCGGTGGTGGCTCTGTGGGGTGAACTGGACGACGTGATCCCGATATCTTCCGTCGGCCGGTTGGCCCAGTGGAACCGCAATGCCCGCCAGGAGGTCATCGCCGACGCGGGCCACGGTCTGCCCTATACCCACGGGCGCGCCTGCATTGCCCTGCTCGGCGGTATCCTGCGCGAATAGTCAGGCGGCGGCCAGTTCGGCGCGCTTTTCGCGGATCGGCAGGTGAATGAGGGCCGAAAACGCCCCGACACCGACCCCGATCCACCACACGGTCGTGTAGCTGCCGTAGATGTCGTAGAGCCGCCCGCCCAGCCACACCCCCATGAAGCTGCCAAGCTGGTGGCTGAAGAACACGATGCCGTAGAGCGTGCCCATGTAGCGCAGCCCGTAGATATGGGCGACCAGGCCCGAGGTCAGCGGCACGGTTGCCAGCCAGAGCCCGCCCATCACCAGGCTGAAGACGATGACGGTCGCGGGGGTCAGGCCGCTGGTGGTGGCCACCAGAATGAACCATGCGGCCACCAGGGTCCGCCCGGTGTAGATGCCCGCCAGCAGGTATTTCTTGGAATAGCGCTTGCCCAGATAGCCCGCCGTCAGCGTGCCCGCGATATTGGCCAGCCCGATCAATGATATGGAGACCGCGCCAAGCGCCGAGGTGGTGGCGATCCCCATGCCGGCCAGCAGCGAGCCCTGGGCGATCGGGCCGCACATCTCGGTCACCATCGCCGGAAAATGCGCGGTCAGAAAGCCCAGTTGATAGCCGCAGGAAAAGAAGCCCAGAAAGATCATCGTATAGCTGGGGTCGCTGAAGGCCCGCTTGAGGATATGGCCCAGCGATTCTTCCAGCTCGGCCTTTCCCGCCATCTGCGGCGAGCGCATGAAGGGCAGCAGGAACAGGGTCGCAAGGATCAGGATCGCAAAGACCACAAAGACCATCTGCCAGCTCATGATGCTCAGAAGCGCCTCGGCCAGCGGCGCGCCGATCACCTGCCCGGCCGAACCGGCGGCAGTGGCGATGGCCAGCGACATCGAGCGGTTCTCGGCCGAACTGGCGCGCCCGACCACGGCCAGCACCACGCCAAAGCCGGTGCCCGCCACCCCGAAGCCCACCAGCACCTCATAGGCCTGATGCGCCAGCGGCGTGGTGGCGCCAGAGGACAGCAGCAGCCCCGCCGCATAGGTCAGCGCCCCCAGGATGATCGCCTTGCGGTCGCCGATCTTTTCGGCCAGCGCGCCAAAGATCGGCTGGCCGATGCCCCAGGCGAGGTTCTGGATGGCGATGGCCAGGCTGAACTCGGACCGCAGCCAGCCGAACTCGGCGGCAATCGGGATCTGGAACACCCCAAACGAGGCGCGGATGGCAAAGCCGGTCATCACGATGACGCAACCGACGATCAGGACGGGGGTAAAGAGGGGGGCTGATTTGCTCATGCCGGGCACATTTGGCCAGATCACCGGCGCCGTCAAATGCATTGCCGCGGCCAACCGCATGAAGGGGCGGTCTTTCCAAGATCGGGGCGCGCGGCTATGTCCGGATCAATGACGATGCAGCAGGCATATGAGGCGGCAGTGGCAGAGGGGCGGATCCGGCCGGATCCGGCCCAGATCGCCATTCTCGACCGGCTCGAGACGCTTTCGGTCGAACTGGCCCAGCCCGTGAAGCGCCGGGTCTTTCGCAAGCCAGCCGCGCCGGTGCGCGGCATCTATCTCTGGGGCCCGGTCGGGCGCGGCAAGTCGATGATGATGGACCTGCTGTTCGAGCATGTCGACTGTGCCAAGGAGCGGCAGCACTTCCACGCCTTCATGCAATGGGTTCATGCCGGCATGGCCAGGGCGCGCGCGCAGGGGGTCGATGACGCCATCGCGCCGGTCGCGGCCGATCTGGCGGGCCGGGTGCGGTTTCTGGCATTCGACGAGATGCAGATCAGCGATATCGCCGATGCGATGATCGTCGGGCGGCTGTTTGAAAAGCTGTTTGCCGTCGGCGTGACGGTCATGGCCACGTAATACCGCCCGCCGGACGATATTTAAAAGGACGGCCTGATCCGGGCCCTGTTCGGGCCCTTCATCTAGCTGCTGAAAGACCGGCTCGA
>CAUJIU010000046.1 GCA_963205075.1 Pseudomonadota bacterium
CTGGGCGGGGCTGAGGGTCGGATCCTCGACAATGGCGCGAAACTGGCGGTTCTCGGCTCCGGTGGTGGCATCGAGCATGGCGGGGTCCCTTTCCGATCTCAAAAGCTGATAGACATGCCGCGCGATAGACATGCCGCGCGGGCGGGCTTGCTGTTGCCGGCGATCATAGCCCCTTGCGGCACGGGGCGGAATGGATGGACATGGCCTGACGAATGGATAAAACTCGCATGAACTTGCCGGGAACGGGTCGGTCATGACACAGCAGCCGCGCATGCGCCGCGACGAGGAGATCGAGTTTCACACCCCCGGTCCGCGCGCGCAGGTCTTTCCCTACGTGGTGCTGGCCGCGGGGCGGGCCACCGCGCGGCGCGACGATCCGTTCATCGGGCGCCGTTTCAGCCAGCATCTGCTGATCCTGACGCTTGACGGACTGGGCCGGGTCGAGGTCGGGGATCGCGGCTTCGACTGCCCGCCCGGCAGTCTGGCCTGGCTCGACACCTCGGCCGCCTATGCCCATGGCTGCCCCGCCCAGTCCGGCCACTGGTCCTATATCTGGGTCGGCCTGCGCGGCACCGGGCTGGAAGGCGTGTTCGAATTGCTGCGCGAGCGCGGCAGCCCGGTGCAGCCGATCTCGGATCCGGACCGGCTGGCGGTGCGGTTTGCGGCCATCCTGGCGCGGCTCCAACATCCGACCGGCACGCTCGAGCCCGACAACAGCGCCGATATCGCCGCCGTGATCGCCGCCATCGCCGCCGCCCGCCTGCCCGACGAGCTGGCCAACGGCGCGCAGCACTCCCCGCTCGACCAGGTGGCCAAGGCGGTGCGCGGCGACCTGACCCGGCCCTGGCAGATCCAGGATCTCGGCGCCATCGCCGGGCTGAGCGCCTCGCAGCTGCACCGGCGGTTTCTCGACTGGGCCGGCACCTCGCCGATGGACTGGGTGCGGCGTGAACGGGTCAGCGCGGCCAAGCGGCTCCTGGTGCAGACCGAGGCCACGGTGGGCGACATCGCGGCGCGGGTCGGTTTTCCGGACCCCTATCATTTCAGCCGGGTGTTCCGGCAGATCACCGGCCAGTCACCGAGCGCCTTTCGCGTGGCCTCAGATCCCGATGACGGTCTGGCGCCGTGACGCGGTGCCGGGGCGGCCGCCGTCAGCCGGCCGGGGCCTCGTCCAGCAGCCAGCGGAAGAACCAGGTCGCCAGCGCCGCCGCGACCAGTTGCACGCCGACAAAGGCCACCACATCGCCCGGCGCGATCCCGGCAAAGGTGTTGGACAGCCCGCGCGCGATGGTCACCGCCGGATTGGCGAAGGAGGTGGACGAGGTAAACCAGTAGGCGGCGCTGATATAGAGGCCAACCGCCATCGCCACCGCCTGCGGGCGGGCCTTGAGGCAGGCCAGAATGGTGCCGACCAGCCCGAAGGTCGCCACGAACTCCGCCACCCATTGCCCGGTGCCGCCGCGCGCGGTGGTCGAGGGGTCAAAGAGCGGATGCTCGAACATCACATGCGCGGCCATCACCCCCGCCACCCCGCCCAGGATCTGCGCCAGGACGTAGAATGCCCCGTCGCGGGGCGTGATCTCGCGCCGTATCGCGAAGCCGAGCGTGACGGCGGGGTTGAAATGCGCCCCCGAGATCGGGCCGAACACGGTGATCAGCACCACCAGAATCGCCCCGGTCGGAAAGGTGTTGCCCATGAGCGCCAGGGCGGAATTGCCGCCCGCCAGCCGCTCGGCCATGATGCCCGACCCCACCACCGTGGCCAGCAACGAGAAGGTGCCGAGCCATTCGGCCATCAGGCGGCGGTCAAGGGTCATGGGTAGCTCATGGGCGGCTCATGGGTGAAGGTCACATGCGCCGGGCCGGTCTGTCACTGGATCATGGCCCGCTATCGTTGCAATCAGGTCAGCGAACCGGCCATCCGCGCGGGGGACCGGGCAGCACTCGGGCTATCCCTGCTGCCCGGCATTGTCAATATTCGATACTTCGGGCATTAACGAATCATGCAACAGGACTCCGCCATCGAGGTCTTTGCTGCCCTGGCTCAACCCACGCGCCTGGCGGTCTTTCGCCTGCTGGTGACGACCGGGCCCGCCGGCCTGCCGGCGACCGAGATCGCGCGGCGGCTGGAGGTGGTTGCCTCGACCCTGTCGGGGCATCTGGCGATCCTCAGGCGCTCCGGCATCCTGACCGCCACCCGCCATCAGCGCGAGATCCGCTATGCCGCCGATCTCGGGGCGGTGAATGACCTGATCGGGTTCTTGGTATCGGACTGTTGCGGCGGCCGGATCGACGCCTGTCAGGACCTGCTGAAGGCAGTGCGCCTCGAAGGCCCCGCCTGAGGGCGCGGCATCTGGCGCCGCCGGGCGAGGCAGGGAACCTTGCGTTTACCAGTTGCGGAGTAGACCGGGCCCAAGACATTCCCGTTGTGACACAAGCCACAACCCGTCTAAACATGGGGGCGACGCGATGACCCGGCCCGCCTTGCGCGTCTGGCCGGCGTCCAAGAAGGATCGCCCGATCGGCGGCGCAAACGAGCAGGACGGTGAGGTGCAAGAGGTGCAGATCGAGCAGACCAGGCTCCAGGGGGTGCTTATCCTGACCCCGGCCCGCTTTGGCGACGCGCGGGGATTTTTCAGCGAAAGCTGGAACAGGTCCCGCATGGAGGCCGCCGGGCTGCACCATGATTTCGTGCAGGACAACCATTCGCTCTCGGCACGCGTCGGCACGGTGCGCGGTCTGCATTTCCAGTCGCCGCCCCATGCCCAGGCCAAGCTGGTGCGCTGCGGGCGGGGCCGGCTTCTTGACGTGGCCGTCGACATTCGCAGGGGCTCGCCCACTTTCGGCCAGTGGGTCGGCGTGGAACTGAGCTTTGACAACGGCCGGCAACTGCTTGTTCCTGCTGGGTTCCTGCACGGCTTCGCCACCCGTGAGCCCGATACCGAGATCGTCTACAAATGCACCGATTACTATGCGCCCGAATGTGACGGCGCGGTGCGGTTCGACGACCCCGACCTCGGGATCGACTGGGGGATCGAGGGCGAGCCACTGCTGTCCGACAAGGATGCCAGGGCCCCGCGCCTGCGGGATTTCGACAGCCCGTTTGTCTGGGAGGGCGCGGCATGAAGCTCTTGGTGACGGGCGGCGCGGGGTTCATCGGCTCGGCGGTGGTGCGGCTGGCGGTGGGGCGCGGGCACCAGGTGGTCAACCTCGATGCGCTGACCTATGCCGCCTGCCTGGAAAACGTGGCCCCGGTGGCCAAGAGCCCGCTCTACGCCTTCGAGCAGGCCGATATCCGCGACCGCGCGGCGCTGGACCGGGTGCTTGCCGCCCATCAGCCCGATCTGGTGATGCATCTGGCGGCCGAAAGCCATGTCGACCGCTCGATCGACGCGCCGGGCGATTTCATCGAGACCAATGTCACCGGCACCTTCAACATGCTGGAGGCGGCGCGCAAATACTGGGCCGGGCGCGGCCGGCCCGACGCTTTCCGCTTTCACCACATCTCGACCGACGAGGTGTTTGGCTCTTTGCCCGCCGACCCGTCCCTGCGGTTCACCGAAGCCACCCCCTACGACCCGCGCAGCCCCTATTCGGCCTCCAAGGCCGCCTCCGACCATCTGGTGCGCGCCTGGCACGAGACCTACGGCCTGCCGGTGGTTCTCAGCAATTGCTCCAACAATTACGGCCCCTACCACTTCCCCGAAAAGCTGATCCCGGTGGTGATCCTGAACGCGCTGGCCGGCAAGCCGCTGCCGATCTATGGCGATGGCAGCAATATCCGCGACTGGCTCTATGTCGAGGATCACGCCGATGCGCTGCTGCTGGTCGCCGAACGGGGCGCAACGGGGCGCAGCTACAATATCGGCGGCGGCAACGAGCGCAGCAACCTGGAGCTGGTGCGCACCATCTGCGCAATTCTCGACCGGATGCGGCCGCGCCCGGCGGGCAGCCATTCTGACCTGATCACCTTCGTCAAGGACCGCCCCGGCCACGATGCGCGCTATGCGATCGACCCCGGCCGCATCGGCGCCGAGCTGGGCTGGCGCCCCTCGGTCACGGTTGAAGAGGGGCTGGAGCGCACCGTGCGCTGGTATCTGGACAACGAGGCCTGGTGGCGCCCGCTTCTGTCGCGGCGCGGGGTCGGGCAGCGCCTGGGCACCGCCGACAAGGGCATGCCATGAGCCGCCTGCTGGTCTTTGGCCGCAGCGGCCAGGTGGCGACCGAGCTGCAGCGGCTGGCCGATGTGGAGGCGCTGGGGCGCGATCAGGCCGATCTGTCGGACCCCGCCGCCTGTGCCGCCGCCATCCAGATCCGCCGCCCGCGCGCCGTCATCAACGCCGCCGCCTTCACCGCCGTCGATGCGGCCGAGGCCGATGCGGCGCGGGCCACGGTCATCAACGCCGCAGCACCCTTGGCCATGGCGCAGGCCTGCGCGGCGCTCAGGATCCCGCTGGTGCATATCTCGACCGACTATGTCTTTGCCGGCACCGGCAGCCAGCCCTGGCAGCCCGATGACCACCCTGCCCCGCAAAACGCCTATGGCCGCTCCAAGCTGGCCGGCGAGGTGGCGGTCCGCGCCGCCGGCGGCGCCCACGCCATCCTGCGCACTTCTTGGGTGTTTTCCGCCCATGGCAACAATTTCGTCAAGACCATGCTGCGCCTGTCGGCAAGCCGCGACCGCCTGAACGTGGTGGACGACCAGATCGGCGGCCCCACGCCGGCGCGGGCGATTGCGCTGGCCTGCCTGAGCATCGCCGCGCAGTTGCAGCAGCAGCCCGACAAGGCCGGAACCTATCATTTCAGCGGCGCGCCCGATGTCAGCTGGTGCGATTTCGCGGGCGCGATCCTCGCGCTGGCCGGGCGCCAGACCGCCGTGCATCCGATCCCCACCAGTGATTATCCCACCCCGGCGGCGCGGCCGCTGAATTCGCGGCTCGATTGCCGCACGACCGAAGCCGCCTTCGGGCTGGCCCGCCCAGACTGGCGCGCCGCCCTTGGGGGCGTCATCAAAGAACTGGAGACCCGGACATGAGCACACGCAAGGGCATCATCCTGGCCGGCGGATCGGGAACGCGGCTCTACCCGATCACCATGGGCGTCTCCAAACAGTTGCTGCCGATCTACGACAAGCCGATGGTCTATTACCCGCTGACGGTGCTGATGCTGGCCGGTATCCGCGAGATCCTGGTCATCACCACCCCGCATGATCTGGACCAGTTCCAGCGCACTTTGGGCGATGGCCGGCAATGGGGCGTGTCGCTCAGCTACATGGTGCAGCCCAGCCCCGACGGTCTGGCGCAGGCCTTCATCCTGGGCGAGGAGTTCCTGAACGGCGCGCCCTCGGCGATGGTGCTGGGCGACAACATCTTCTTCGGCCACGGCCTGCCCGACCTGCTGCGTGAGGCCGACCGGACCCAGGCCGGCGCCACCGTCTTCGGCTACCGCGTGGCCGATCCCGAGCGCTATGGCGTGGTGGATTTCGACGCCGACGGCACCGTGCGGGCGATCATCGAGAAACCACCCGCGCCACCGTCGAACTATGCGGTTACCGGCCTCTATTTCCTCGACGGCACCGCGCCGGCGCGCGCCAGACAGGTGCGGCCCTCGGCCCGGGGCGAGCTGGAGATCACCAGCCTGCTGGAAAGCTACCTGGCCGACGGGACGCTGTCGGTGAAGAAGATGGGACGCGGCTATGCCTGGCTGGACACCGGCACCCATGGCTCGCTGCTGGATGCCGGCAACTTCGTGCGCACACTGACCGAGCGGCAGGGCCAGCAGGTGGGCTCGCCCGACGAGATCGCCTTCGAGATGGGCTGGATCACCCCCGACCAGCTCCGGTCCCGCGCCCGGCAGTTCGGCAAGAACGACTATGGCGCCTACCTGCTGCAACTCAGCGGCCCAAAGCGCTGAAAACATGAGGTAACGTGCGGATCGGCCCCGGCCTCACCCGGCGCGGGCATTGCCCCGCAGCAGCGTGCCCAGATAGCCGGCGAAGGTCAGGCTCCAGGCCGCCAGCGCCACCCAGAAAAATACCCGCGGCAGCGGTTCGAGAAAATCGAACCCCATCGCGCGCGACATCTGGAAGGTGCAGGCCGAATACATGCCCACCGGGAACACCGCGCCCCAGTAGAGCGGGTCATAGCGCAGCGGAAACCGCTTGTAGATGTGGCGCCAGACCCCGAGGATGAGCAGCATCGGGATCCACCAGGTGCCGGTCGCCCAGTAGAAGATGGTAAAGCCCTTCATGAACGGCACGATCGAATGCAGGAACCAGGCATCCTGCGAATTGATGATCAGCAGCGAGCCCGCCAGCGTCGAGATCGCCATCGCGCCCATGTTGATCCAGTAGGGCGGCGACAGGTCGCCGGGCGAAAAGCGGAAGAACGTGTAGCGGTAGAAGATCAGCGACATCATCCAGATGTAGAGCATCCCCCCCCAGAGCCACATCGACAGCGCCAGGAAATTCAGGTCCAGCCGCGCCGGTTGCTCGATATGCACCGCCAGCAGCGATGACAGCACCGCGATGGACTGGGTGGCCACGACCGCCAGCAGCCAGGCGCCGTTGATACCCTCCTCCAGGGGCGGCTTGTCCTCCTTGACCGTGAGGGCGGTAAAGATCGTGTAGGTCAGCAGCAGCCACAGCACCACCGCAGCCCCCCAGAACCCGAAGGCCACGGTGATGTTGCCGGCCAGGATCACGAACTCGGCGCCCAGAACGCTCGACGCCGCCACGATGGTGAAAAACCCCGGCCCGCGCAGGTGATCGACCATGTCGCCGAAAAAGCGCCCGGGGTGACGGATGGCGCGCAGGATGGTCAGCAGCCACAGGATCACGTAGGCGACCGCCGCCAGCACAAAGAGCGCCCAGGCCACCGCCGTCTGCCCCGCCTCGCTGGCCGCGAGCGACACGATGCCGGTCGCCATGACCATGCCGAAATAGGCGGGGGCCATGTTCTCGACATCGGGTCTGAGCAGGCGCGTCACAAGTGTCGGACGTGGCGGTATGGTGTCATCGGCTTGCAACTGACTGTCCCCGAAATCGCGCGATGGGTCCGGGCGCTGCGCGTGATCGCGCGGACCGTGCCGGCTGTCACTGGAGTATCCCCTGTCTCCGGCAGCGGTCAAGTTCGGCCGGCGCCGCACTGTCTGCCCGCCGGTGGATTCGGTCTGGCAAACAGTGCCTGACCGCCGGGCGATGTCGGCCCGGGCCGCTGGGGACGCGATCAGCCTGAGGCGCCCGGTTCCCCGGCTGCGGACAATCCGCCATCGGCACCATCATAACGCCCCGCCCCGACACAATATCACCCGGACTTTGCCGCAAAGTTGACACGTTCGCCTTTGGGCGCGACGCTCGGGGTTCTGGGTAGAAGACTGTTGCCGTTTTGGGGGAACTCAAGTGTTTGAAGTTTACAGGAATCCGTCAGCCACGGGTCCGGCTGACATTTATGCTTTGCTCCAGGATGCGCTGGCGGCGCTGAACAGCAATTACAGCATTGTCTTTGCGCCCGATTTCCAGCTTGCCACGCCGATCCCGATCAGCCAGTTCAACGTCACCGCCCATCTGTCCGGCAATCCGCTGAGCATTTCGCTCGACCTGGGGGCGACCCTGTTCCGTCTGGGCGGGGTCGGCTCCGCGACCGTGCATACCGGTGCGGCCGATAGCCGCGTCTATGCCAATGTCTCCGACACCACGGTTTTCGGCAATGTCGCCCGGGATTTCCTGCATGGCGATGCCGGCAATGACCGCCTGTTCGGCGGCGCCGGCGATGATGTGCTCTATGGCGGCGATGGCAATGACACGCTGTTCATGGGCGCGGGCCGCGACCGGGCCTATGGCGACGCCGGCAATGACATCCTGATCGGCGGCGGCGACCGCAACCAGTATACCGGCGGCGCCGGCGCCGATACCTTCATCGTCAACAAGGCGCCGGGGCTGATCAGCCAGGTCTGGGATTTCAGCGCCGCCGAGGGCGACCGGATCGTGTTTGCCGGCTTCGAGGGCATCTCCGACTACCAGAGCTTCCTGTCGCTGGCCAACCTCAAGCAGTCGCGCGACGACGTGGTCATCCGCATCGGTGACACCAATATCCGCATCGCCAACACCGCGCTGGCCACGCTGAACGCGCAGGATTTCGGCTTTGACGCCGCGCCCTTCATGCCGAAATTCGGCACCTTCGCGGAATTCGCCGAGTCCGGCCTGGCCGAGCATGTGCACGAGATCACCATCGGCGATGTGGTCTACAAGATGCGCGCCGGCGAACCGCCGCATCAGGACTACAAGTTTGCCGACGCGGCCGGAAACTGGTGGTCGCCGGACTATTTCGTCGTGGTTGTCGGCGGGCAGTCCAACATGCTGGGCGCGGGCGGCGGCGGCGACCTGACGATCGACCCCAACGTGATGGCCTTTGACTGGGTCCACGGCCAGGTGATCGCCGCCGACTATGCGCTGCCGCCGGCCGGTGGCGAGGGCGTGCGCACCGGCACCACCATCCGCAACAACCTCTACTATCCCTTCGCCAACGAGGTCTCGGCCGAACTGGACCGCCCGGTGCTGGTGGTGGCCCAGCCGGTCAGCGGCTCGCGGATCAGCACCTGGCTGGCCTCGGGCACCGGCGAGAACTGGGCGGCACTCAGCGGCAATGTCGATGCGGCACTGGCCGCCGTCCATCAGGACTCGGTCGATGCCTTCCTGTGGCATCAGGGCGAAGGCGACTACCCGATCCCCACGGCGGATTATGCCGCGCTGGTGCTCGAACTGGCCCAACAGGTGCGCGACATGCCCTGGGGCAACGAGTCGCTGCCGGTGCTGATCGGCGAGTTGTCGCGCGAAGGCGTCAACAGCGCCCAGAATGCGGCGCTGCAATTGCTTGAGACCACGACTCATGACCCCTATCTGGGCTTTGTCAGCTCGGCCGGGCTCGAGTCCTTCGACGTTCCGGGGGTGCATTTCGATGGCGCCTCGCTGGTCGAGTTCGGCGGCCGCTATGCCGACATGCTGCTGGCGATGCTGGACAATGGCGGCTACACGCCGCCGCCCAACACCGCGCCGACCGTCGCGGGCGACGCGGCCATTCCGGCGGCCATCACCATGGACGAGGGCCAGGAATTCCGGCTCGACCTGTCGCAGTACTTCGCCGATGCCGAGGGCGATACGCTCTACTACTATGCCGGGCTGGATGACCGGCGGCAGTATTTCGCCACCACCGACCAGAACAGCGACGAGCTGATCCTGACGCCCGGCTACGGCTCGGCGGGCAGCTATATCCTGCGGCTCTATGCCAACGACTATGCGCTGGACGGCGATGCGGTCTCGATCGCGCTGACGGTGCGGGACAATGCACCCCATGTCACCGCCTATACGGGCCGCGATTTCACCACCGAGCTGGCCCAGTATCGCGATCTGGACGCGGCGCAGGCGGCGCTCTCGCAAACCCGAGGCGTCGACATACTCGACGCCTCGGCCCTGTCGCATAACGGCTACAACCTGGTGACGCTTGACTCGCTGCATATCCGCGGCGGCGACGGTCTGACCGGCGAATTCGCGCTCGCCGATGGCGTCTTGCGCAGCTATCTCTACGGGCTGGCGGATTTCGATGTCCGGGGCAACGACCTGAACAACTACATCGTCGGCTCTGACGGGGATAACCGGCTCTGGGGCGGCACCGGCGCCGACCGGCTCTATGGCGGGGCGGGTTCGGACCAGCTGTTCGGGGATGATGGCAATGACAGCCTTTATGGCGGCGACGATGCCGATTACCTGACCGGCGGCGACGGCAACGACAACGCCTGGGGCGGCGCCGGGGCCGACCATTTCATCCTGAACCGCGGCGACGATTACCTCTATGCGCGCGACTTCAACTGGGCCGAGGGCGATACGGTCACCCTGAGCGGCTACCAGAGCTTTACCGACTATGTCTCGTTCCGCAGCAGCGCCACCTTCTTCGATTCCGGCGCGCGGCTGGTGATCGACCTGGAAGGCGACCGGCTGCTGCTGGAAAATCTCAGCGTCGCCACGGTCAATGACAGCATGTTCATGTTTGCCTAGAGTTGGCCGCAGCAAATATCGCAAAGGCGCCTGACTTGGATTCGCACCCGGCCAGCCGAACGGTTCCCGCCCTGGGCAGACTGACAGTCTATCTGGCGGTGATTTCGGGGCTGATGTCGCTCCTGTCGCTGACCGGCTCGCTCTACATGTTGCAGGTCTATGACCGGGTTCTGGTCAGCCGCAGCGTGCCGACGCTGGTCGTGATCTCGATCCTGGCGGCGGCCCTGTTCCTGTTCTTCGGGCTGTTCGACATCCTGCGCGCGCAGATCCTGGTGCGGATGGCGGCGCGGTTCGAGCGCAAGGTGGCGCCCGAGGCCTACCGGGTGGCGCTCGACACCTCGCGCCACGACCGCTCGGCCCATGAGGCGCTGGAGATCGTGCGCGATACCGACGGCATCCGCGCCTTCATCGCCGGGCCGGCGCCGCTGGCGATCTTCGATCTGCCGTCGATGCCCTTGTTTCTGGGCTTCGTCTATCTGCTGCACCCCTATCTGGGGGTGCTGGCGGCGGGCAGCGCACTGGTGATCTGCGGCCTCGCCGCGCTCAACGCCATCTGGCTGGGCCGCCACCAGCGCAGGCTGATGCTGTTGTCGCGCCAGCGCAGCGCCATTGCCGAAACCAATATCCTCAACGCCGATATCGTGCGGGCGATGGGGCTGGGCCCGCGGATCATCGCCCGCTACGCGCGCTCGAACGAGGCGCATTTGCAGGCGCTGACCGGGGCAAGCGATGTGTCGGCCTCGCTCTCGGCCATCAGCCGGGTGTTCCGGATGATGCTGCAATCGGCGGTGCTGGGCTATGCGGCCTACCTGTCGATCTCGGACCAGATCTCGGCCGGGGCGATCATCGCCGCCACCATCGCCACCGCGCGTGCGGTCGGCCCGGTTGACCAGACGCTGGTGCATGGGCGGCAGATCATGGCGACGCGGCAGACCTATGCGCGGCTGCGCGCCGCCCTGACCGCCGCGCGGCGCATCGTGACGCCCATGACCTTGCCCAGGCCCGCGCGCGAGATTGCCACCCAGAACCTCGCGGTCGCGGCCCCCGGTGACGGGCCGGTGCTGATCTCTGGCGTCTCGGTGCGGGTGACGGCCGGCCATGCTTTGGGGCTGGTGGGGCCGAGCGGCTGCGGCAAGACCACGCTGATCAAGGCGCTGGCCGGGATCTGGCCGCCAAGGGCCGGCACGGTGCGCATCGACGGCGCCGAATTCGCGCAATGGGCGCCTGAACAACTGGGGCCGCAGATCGGCTACCTTCCGCAGGATGCCTCGCTGTTTGATGCCACCATCGAGGAAAACATCGCCCGCCTCGCCGATCAGCCCGATGCCGACAAGGTCATCCGCGCGGCACAGGCGGCGGGCATTCACGACATGGTGCTGCGCCTGCCGCAGGGCTACAAGACCCGCGTGGGGCAGCAGGGCGCGCTGTTATCGGGCGGTCAGCGGCAGCGGGTGGGTCTGGCGCGCGCGCTTTATGACGACCCGTTCCTGCTGATCCTGGACGAGCCCAATTCCAACCTCGACCCCGATGGAGAGGATTCGCTGATCCGCGCCATCCTCGCCACCAAGGCGCGCGGCGGCATCGCCATCGTCGCCACCCATCGGCCCCGGGTGCTGGAGGTCCTGGACGATATCGCCATCCTCCATCTGGGCAAGGTCGCCGGCTACGGGCCGCGCCAGAAGCTGCTGTCGGCGGCCAGGACCGGCGGCAGCGACCCCGGGCAGGTGTCCAATTGACCGCCCCCCGGCCCCGCGACGGCATCGCCACCCGCGTGGCGCTGAGCCTGGTTGCCGCGCTGGCCCTGGTGCTGGCGGTTGGCCTCTGGGCCGGCACGGCGCGGATATCGGCGGCGGTGATCGCCCATGGGTCGCTGCAACTGGAAAGCAACCTGATGGAGGTGCAGCACATGGATGGCGGCCTGATCGCGGCCATCGCGGTGCGCCCCGGCGCGCAGGTCCGGCAGGACGACGTGCTGATCGAGCTTGATGCATCGGACGCGCGGGCCGAAAACGCCATCCTGACCACGCGGCTGATCGAGGCCCAGACCCAGCGGGCGCGGCTGGAGGCCAAGCGCGACGGGCTGGACGAGGTCCCCGATCCGCCCGACCTGGACCTGTCCGATACCCGCGTCCGGACGCTGCTGGCGGCCGAGCGGCGGCTCTTTGCCGGCGAACTGGCCAACCGCAGGGGCCAGGTGCAACTGCTGGAACTGTCCATCGAGCAGACCGGGCGCGAGATCGACGGGCTGGAGGCCGAGCGCGCGGCGCTGCTCGAAGAAATCCGGCTGACCGAGGAAAGCCTTGCCCGGTTGCAGACCCTTGCGGACCAGAATCTGGTGCAGGCTGACCAGCTCAACGCCGTGGCCCGCGACAAGGCGCAATTGTCGGGGCGGCTGGGCTCGCTCAATGCCGCCATCGCGCGGGCCCACGCGCATATCGCCGAGATCCGCCTGCAGATCACCGCCATGAACGAGGATGCCCGCACCGAGGCGCAGCGCGAACTGGTCGCGATCAGCGCGACCATCTCGGAACTGACCGAGCGGATCGACGCCAACGAGGGGGTGCTGTCGCGAACGCTGGTGCGCGCGCCGGTCTCCGGCACCATCCAGACCCTGGCGGTCAACACCATCGGCGGGGTGATCCGCCCGGCCGAGATCATCGCCACCATCGTGCCGGCCGATGCCGATCTGGACGTGGCCTTGCAGGTCAACCCGTCCGAGATCGACCAGCTGACGGTCGGGCAGGAAGCGCGCGTGCGGTTCACCGCCTTCGATCTGCGCCTGACGCCGGAACTGGTCGGACAGGTGACGCGCATCTCGCCCGCCGCCACTGAGGACCCCGCCACCGGCGCCCGCTTCTTCGCCGCCACCGTGCAGTTGCCCGACAGCGAACTGGTCAAGCTGGGCGCGCGGCCACTGCTGCCCGGCATGCCGGTCGAGGTCCATGTCACCACCGGCGAGCGCACCGCCCTGTCCTATTTCCTGCGCCCGCTCTTGGACCGGTTCGGGCGGTCGCTGCGCGAGGAATAGGCCCCGCATCCCCTGCGTCAATTGCGCGCATGCGGTCCGCCCGCCTGCGCGGCGGCGTCCCGGGTGGCGCCAAGAAACCCTGCCAGTTGCATCATCTGCATCGCGATCGGCTGCCGGTCAGCCGCGCAACCACCTGCGAACATGGGGAACCGATCATTGACAAAATCAATGCAGCATCTATTCATGAATGCGGATGCAACCGCGCCTTGCCCGACTCGTCCCCCGACCGCAGGGCACCGCCATATGAAGGGTAACGCCACGTGGCCATGACACCGAGAGAGAATTACGCGGCCGCCATGTCCCGTTCCGGGCCCGAATGGGTGCCGCTCGACATGGGCAAGCATATCGGCTCGATCCACAAGAAGCATTACGCCGAGCTTCAGGCGCTGTTGCCCGGCCTCGACCTGAAGAACGGCGAGCGCATCCTGGACCGCATGGCGCAGACCGTGGTGCCCGACGAGGCATTGTTGCAGCATTTCAACGTCGATTTCCGCTGGCTGGTGCCCAACTGGGTGCAGGTCACCGAGCGCACGGATGTCGATGGCTATGTCGACATGTGGGGCGTCCCCTACAAGGGCGCGGATGGCGATCACTATGCCGTGGACGGCGCGCCGCTCAAACATGCCGAAACCATCGCCGATATCGAGGCCCATGCCTGGCCGGACCCCGAGGACCCGGCGCAATTCGCCGGGCTGAAGGAGCGCGCCCGCGCGCTTTTCGAGGACACGGGCTTTGTCATCGGCGCCGATGCGATCAAGGCCGGGCCGCTGATGAGCTGCCTGCAGATCCGCGGCTACGAGCAGTTCTTCATCGACATGGTGATCAACCCCGAGTTCTCCGACGCGCTGATGGCCAAGGTCACCGACCTGCTGTGCCGGATGTGGACCCGCTTCATGGACGAGGTCGGGCCCTATGTGCAGATCGCCTATGTCACCGACGATCTTGGCACCCAGACCTCGCTGCTCCTGTCGCCCAAGCTTTATCGCAAGCGGGTCAAGCCGTTTCACACCCGGTTGCACCAGCACATCAAGTCCTGCGCCAACGTGCATCTGATGATGCATACCGACGGCGCGGTCCTGCCGCTGATCGAAGACCTGATCGAGACCGGCGCCGATATCCTGAACCCGGTCCAGACCTCGACCGCCGGCATGCAGGATACCGCGGCGCTGAAAGCCCGGTTCGGCGACCGGCTGGCCTTTCACGGCGCGATGGACGTGCAGCAGATGATGCCGAACGCCACGCCCGAGGAACTGCGCTGGGAAGTGGCGCGGCGCATGTCCGATCTGGGCCCGGACGGCGGCTATATCATCGCCCCGTGCCACAATATCGGGCACGATATCCCGACGGCAAACACCCTCGCCTTCTTCGATCTGGTGCGCGAGCTGGGCCGCTATCCGCTGGCGCTGGACGACGCCCTTGCCGGCAACGCCTCGTTCTTCGAGCGCCTGAACCGCGAGGGCGGATCATGAGCCCCAATGCCCGCTTCAAGGCCCGCCTGACGGCGCGCGAGCCGCTGGTCGGCTGTTTCGTCAAGACGCCCCACCCCACGGTGGTGGAAGTACTGGGCCAGTGCCCGCTCGATTTCCTCATCCTGGACGGCGAGCATTCGCCCTTCGACCGGGCCGCGGCCGATCTGTGCCTGCTGGCGGCGCGGGCGGTCGGGATGGCGGTGCTGGTGCGGGTGCCCGATGCCAGCCCCTCGACCATCCTGGCCGCCCTCGACAGCGGCGCGGCCGGCGTGGTGGTGCCCCATGTCACCAGCGCCGAACAGGCGCGCGCGCTGGCGGCCTGCATGCATTACGTTCCGGGCGGGCGCGGCATTGCCGGCACCACCCGGGCGGGCGGATACGGCGCCCTGCCCCTGGCCGAGCACCGGTCCCGCGCGCGCGACGAGGTGTCGCTGATCTGCCAGATCGAGGATCGCGAGGGCGTCGACTGCTTTGCCGAGATCGCCGCGGTCCCCGATGTGGACGCGCTGTTTGTCGGCCGTGCCGATCTCAGCGTCTCCTACGGGCACGACGATTTTAGCTCGCCCGGCATCGACCTCATCTGCGGCGAGGTTCTGGGCGCCAGCGGCGCGGCAACCGGGCTCTACTGCGCCCCGGGCGAGGATTTTTCCCGCTGGGCGGCGCATGGCGCCAGCTTCTGCGTCACCGGTTCGGACCACAGCTTTCTTGCCCAGGGGGCCAAGGCGCTTGCCGCCGGATTTGCCCCGTTTCGGGCCAAAGACGGAGATCGCGCATGACCGCCAGCCTCACCCCCGATTTCGCCCGCAACATCCGCATCCTGGGCCATAGCGACCAGGGCGGCCGGGCGGATGGCATCCAGATCATGGTCTCGGGCGGCTACGCCTATGTCGGCCATGTGTTCAACAACGGCTTTTCGGTCATGGATGTCCGCGACCCGACAAACCCGCGCTTCGTGCGGCATGTGCCGCAACCCGACGGCACCTGGAGCCAGCATCTGCAAACCCATGGCGATATCCTGATCGTCAACAACATGTGCGACATGCTGCGGGTCGAGACCTCGGGCGCCTTCGATCCGGGCGCCTATTACAAGGGCTCGGTGGCCGACAAGGTCGATATCGGCGCGGCCGGGCGGCCCTATTCGGCCGGCATGCGGGTCTACGACATTTCCGATCGCGCCAACCCGCGCGAGATTGCCTTTCTCGAGGTGCCCGGCCTGGGCGTGCACCGCATCTTCTGGGATGGCGGTGACTGGGCCTATATCTCGGCGCTGCCGCCGGGCTTTACCGATGACATCTTCATGATCGTCGATTTCCGCAACCCGCAAAAACCCGAGATCGTCAGCCGGCTCTGGCTGCCGGGCATGCACCGGGCGGGTGGCGAAACACCAAACTGGGACCCGAAGTATCGCTATGCCCTGCACCACGCCATCGTGAAGGGCGATCTGGCCGCGGCCGCGTGGCGGGATGGCGGCATGTCGCTGATTGACGTCTCGGACCGCTACAACCCGAAATTCCTGTCGCATGACAACCCCTGCCCGCCCTTTGCCGGGCACACCCACAACACCCTGCCGCTGCCGGGCCGCGGCCTGATGTTCGTGGTCGAGGAAAGCCAGGCCGACAATTGCCAGGACGGGATCAAGCGCAACTGGGTCTATGACATCTCGGTCCCGACCCATCCCCGGACCATCGCCACCACCCTTGCCCCCGACGAGGCCGACTACAAGTCCAAGGGCGGCCAGTTTGGGCCGCATAACGTGCACGAGAACCGCAGCGAGGGCTTCCAGAGCGAGGAGCTGATGTTCGTCAGCTACCAGAATGCCGGCTTGCGGGTCTATGACCTGTCCAACCCCTTCCGCCCCGACGAGGTCGCGGCCTGCGTGCCGCCCGCGCCCAGGGCGCTGATGGACTATCGCCTCAACCGCCCGATCGTGGTCGACACGACCGATGTCTATGTCGACAGGCAGGGGTTGATCTACACCACCGACATGAACGCAGGTCTCTACATCATGGAAATGGACGGGCTCTGATGGCACGGGTGATTATCGCAGGCAGGATCCACAAATCCGGCATGGCCATCCTGGAAGCCGAGCCGGGGCTGGAGATCGAGGTGATCGCCGACCCCGGCGCGGCCCTGCCGATGGACCGCCTGGCCACGGCCGACGCGCTCCTGATCCGCTACGGGGTGCTGTCCGCCGAACAGGCGGCGGGGCTGCCAAGGCTGCGTGTCGTTTCGCGCCATGGCGTCGGCTGCGACAACCTGCCGGTTGCGGAACTGGCCGCGCGCGGCGTTCCGGTGACCATTGTCGGCCCGGTCAACGCGGTGTCGGTGGCCGAACAGGTGCTGACCAAGCTGCTGGCGCTGACCAAGCAGCTTTGCCCCTATGACGCGGCGGTGCGCAACGGCAACTGGGCGATCCGCGACAGCCTGGCGGTGGGCGAAGTGGCCGGCCGCACCCTGCTGGTCCTGGGCTTCGGGCGCATCGGCCGCGAGGTCGCGCGCCGTGCCGCGGCCTTTGACATGACGGTCTGGATCCATGACCCCTTCGTCGGCGATGAGGTCATCCGCGCCGCCGGGTACACACCCGTCGCCAACTGGCGCGATGCCCTGCCCGAACTGGACGCGATCAGCCTGCATGTGCCGGCAACCGCCGATACAAGGGGCATGATCGGCACCACCGAACTGGCCCGCATGAAGCCGACCGCGATCGTGCTGAACGCCGCGCGCGGCGGTCTGATCGACGAGGCGGCGCTACATCTCGCCCTCACCGGGCGCATGGCCGCCGGCGGGGCCGGGCTGGACTGCTTTGCAACCGAGCCCCCCGCCCCTGACCTGCCGCTCCTGTCGCTGCCAAATGTCATCCTCAGCCCGCATTCCGCCGCCCTGAGCGCGGAAGCCTCCGAACGGATGGGGATCGTGGCGGCAAGGAACGTGCTGGCCGGGCTGGCGGGAACGCTGGATCCGGCGCTGGTCTTCAACCTCAAGGCCCTGCGGGAGGCCGGTCATGCACCCTGAGATCCCGACCGAGGGCCGCATACCGCTGCTGGATCTCGTGATCCCGATCCACTGGGAATACCACGCCATCCTGATGTTCGGGGTCTGGTTCGTTCTGGTGCCGGCGGCGGTGATGCTGCTGCGCTTCGGCAAGGTCAGGCCCTCGACCTACGGCATCCCGCCGGGCACGCCCAAACTGGCCTGGCCCGAGCTCAGCTGGACGGTGCACAAGTACGTGCTCTATGGCGCGATCTTTCTGACGGTAGGCGGCGCGGCCTTCGCCGTCCTGCTGACGGGCGGCATCTCGGGCTCGCTGCACGGCTGGTTCGGGATCGGCGCGGTGACGCTGGGGGCGCTGCAGGTCGTGTCGAGCTGGTTTCGCGGCAGCCATGGCGGACGCAAGGGCCATGGCGCCAACCCCGATGACCGCTCGACCTGGGGCGGCGACCATTTCGACATGACGCCGCAGCGCTGGTGGTTCGAGGCCTATCACAAGACCGCCGGCTATTTCGCGCTGTTTCTGGCGCTGGGCGCGGTGGCGACCGGGCTGGCGCAATTCTGGATGCCGGGTCTGGCGCTGGCGCTGGCCATCGTGATCGGCGCGGGCTTCGTGCTTGCCATCGTCCTTCAGGGCAAGGGCAAGAACCACGACACCTACCAGTCGGTCTATGGCACCCATCCGGCGCATCCGTTCAACCGGGTCCGGTATGGCGCGATGTTCGACGACCAGGACAAGAAGCCCTGACCCGGCCGCGCGCCGCTAGCCTTCGGGCGGCGCCTCGATGGTGAGGCCGATCAGCGAGTGCAACGGCTGGAAGCAGCCGGCAGAAGTCACGCTGACGCCCGGATTGGCGGCGCCGAACTGGCCGATCAGCGCCTGCACCCTGCCGGCATCCCACAGGCGACTGGCGCCGCAGATATCGCTGGTGCGGATCGAGACCCGCCGCAACCGGCCCCGCGCCTGCGCCTGCTGGACGCCGAAGGCCTCGCGCCCCAGCGCGAACAGCACCTCGCTGCTCAGGTCGGTCTGGACATGCTGGGCGGCATAGTCGCCATTGAGGCGGGCAAAGGCATCCGCCTGCGAAAAGCCCAGCGTCAGCAGATAGGCGGTGACCGATCCGCCGCGCGCCGGCGGCAAGCCGATATCCCCGGCAGTCAGGGTAAAGAGATCGCTGAGGCGAAGGTCTCCGGCCGTGGTCCAGTCCGCCCTGACGGGCACGAAAACGGCCCGGGGCCGGGCCAGCGCCGCAACGCAATCGGCCGCCTGCGCCAGCAGGGCCTCGATCCCCGCCGCCGCCCGGCCGCCGCGTTCAAGCGGGCGGCGATACTGGGTCTGGCGCCGGATCCGCCCCAGCGCCGTTTGCAGCAGCCGCGCGGGGGCGACCTCGAATTCGGTCATCCTGCCCGGATCACAGGTCATGACCGGCCGCCGCTCAGTTGGCCATGCCAAGCGCGCGTTTGACGGCCTTGACCGCGCCGGGCGCGTCCTCGCCAAAGGCGTCGGCGCCGATCTTGTCGGCATAATCCTGCGTGACCACGGCGCCGCCGATGACCACTTTCACGGTCTTGCCCGCCTCCTTGAGGTAGTTGACGACGCTGAGCATTTGCGGCTTGGTCGTGGTCAGCAGCGCGCTGAGGCAGATCACCTGATGGCCCCGGTCCGCCGCTGCGGCGAAGGCCTCGTTGGGAACGTCGACGCCCAGGTCCTCGACCTCGAAGCCCGCGCCCTTGAGCATCATCACCACCAGGTTCTTGCCGATATCGTGCAGGTCGCCCTTGACGCTGCCGATGCAGACGCGTGCCAGCGGCTCATGGTCGCTGGCGGCCAGGATCGGTTCGATGATGTCGATGCCGCCCTGCATCGCGCGGGCCGCGACCAGCATTTCCGGCACGAAGATCTCGCCGGCCGAGAACTGGTCGCCGACCGCGGCCATTGCCGGGATCATGGTGTCCTTGAGCAGCGCGCCCAGGTCGTGGCCGCCGCTGCGCGCCTTGTCGACCAGCTCCACCACCGTTTCCCGGTCGCCGTCGCAGATGGCGTCGAACAGGGTATCCTTTTCCTCTTCCGTCAGCATGTCGGCGACTCCGATTCGCGGGATATGAATGCGCATTCATCCTACCTGCATCAATTGGCGATTTCAAGCTGTCTTGTCGGGCCGCGAACAATTGATCCGCTGGCGGCCCCCCCAGGGGCGCCACAGCTTTTCAACTGCGCCAAGGTCATGTAGGTTTGGCGCTGTTGCAGAAATTCGCAGGCGAAACCAAGACAATGAGCAAGAGGGCCGCAACCTCCTATGATGTCGCCAGGGCGGCCGGGGTCTCGCAATCCGCGGTTTCGCGGGCCTTTTCGACCACTGCATCAATCGCCGACGCGACCCGGCAGCATATTCTGAATGTCGCCATGCAGATGGGCTATCAGCCCAACGCCATCGCCCGCAGCATGTCCACCGCGCGCAAGACCACGCCGCAGCGGTCGGGGATGGTCGGCATCATCGTGACCCGGCTTCAGGATCCGTTCTTTGCCCAGACCATGGCCCGGTTCAGCCACGGATTGCAGGCGCGCGGCTGGCATATCCTGTTGTTCACCGTCGATACCGAGGCCGAGGTCGATGAGGCGCTGAACGCGCTGATGAGCTTCAAGGTCGACGGGATCGTCATCCTTTCGGCGCTGCTGAGCGACCGCATGGCCGCGGCCTGTCAGGCGCAGGGCACGCCGGTGATGCTGTTCAACCGCAGCGCGGACCTGTCGGGCGTCAACTCGGTGCGCATCGCCAACCGCGAGGGCGGGCGCGCGGCGGCGGATTACCTGATCGAGGCGGGGCATCAGCGCATCGCCTATCTGGGCGGCGGCGCCAGCGACCCGACCTCGCGCGAGCGCGAGGCGGGCTTTGCCGAGCGGCTGGCCGAGGCCGGCCTGAAGCCGTTCCTGCGCGAAAACGGCGACTACACCTTCGACAGCGGCCACGAGGCCGGATTGCGCATATTCGCCCGCAGCGAACGGCCCGATGCAGTGTTTTGCGCCAGTGACGTCATGGCGCTCGGGGTTCTGCACGCCGCGCGCCACGAGCTGGGGCTGGACGTGCCGCGCGACTTCTCGCTGATCGGGTTCGACGACATTCCCTCGGCGGCCTGGCCCGGACATGCCCTGACCACGATCCGCCAGCCGA
>CAUJIU010000047.1 GCA_963205075.1 Pseudomonadota bacterium
CCGCAGGACGAGCCCGCCCCGGACGCCCTGCCCGACGAAGACGTGATCAAGCAGGCGGTCGCCACCGCGATCCGCAACGGCACTTCGGCCGGACCGGCCACCGAGCCGCCGCCCGCCGCCGCCCCGGCAGAGCCGCCGCGCCGTCGCGGCATCGACCCGGCCGTGGCCGAGATCCTGCGCGAGGAGGCCGAGCGCGCCGGCGCCGCAACGCGGGCGCCGCAAGCGCTCGAATCGCAGCCTGAACTGGGCATCCAGGACGCCGCATCGGACCAGCGTGACGAGGAAAGCCGCCGCCGCAAGGCGCGGATGCGCGGCGAGGCCGCCCCGACCACCGCCGCGACCATGGCCGATCCGGGCAATCGCCGCGAACTGCTGCCCGATATCGAGGAGATCAACTCCTCGCTGCGCCCCCAGGCCGACCGGGCCGCGACCGATGGCTCTGGTGCTCCGGCCCGGCCGCGCCGCGGCTTCCGGTCAGGCTTTTTCACGGTGGTGCTGATTGCCGCGGCGCTGGCCGCGATCTACGCCTATGCGCCGCGCATCGAGGCGTCATATCCGGACGCCAAGCCCTATCTCGATACCTATGTCGGCCATGTCGACGATTTCCGGCTCTGGCTCGATCAGCAGATGCGGCAGATCATCGACAAGATGAGCCCGCCCCCTGACGCCACCTGACGCGCCTCAGAACCGGTCCAGCAGCCGCCGCAGGTAGCTGCGTTCGTCTTCGGGGCGGGTCTGGTCGGCCGAGCGGCGGCGGATCTCGTTGAGGATCTCCTCGGCCCGCCGATAGATGTCGGGGCCCTGCAACGCGTTGGAATCAGAGGCAAACTGCCCGCCGGTGCCCGCCTCGCGGCCAAGCGGATCGCGTTGGGCGGGCGTGGGCCGGCTGCCGGCATTGCCCTGATCGTCACCCTGCCCCGGTTCGGTCAGGCGGTTGTCGGCCATGGCCTCGCCCAGGTCGCGCATCCCCTCGCGCAGGGCATTCATCGCCTCGGCCTGCCGGTCGATCGCTTCGGCCAGATCGCCGCGCCGCAGGGCGTCTTCGGCGCCGCGCATGGCATTTTCGGCGTTCTCGATGGCGCGGCGGGCGGTGTCGGCGGCCTCGCCGTCAAGCGAGGGCAGACGGTCCTGCAGCGCGTCCAGACCCTGGCGCAGCGCCTCTTGCCGGCCGGCCAGATCGGTCTGTCCCGGCGCCTCGCCGCCCGGCCCCTGATCGGATTGCTGGCCGCCCTCCGGGTTGCTGCCCTGTTCGAGCCCGGTGCCGTCGCGGCCTTCCTGACCTTCGCGTCCCGGCATTCCCGGCTGGCCGGGGGCGTTGTTGAACTGGTCCTGCAACTGGCGGAAGGCGTCGTCGGACAGGGTCTGCTGGTCGCGCAGGGTTTCGGCCAGATCCTGCATGGACTGCTGGCCTGGCGTGCGCCGGCCCTCGCCGTCGCCGCCCAGGGTGATCTGGAGGTTTTCCATCATCCGGTTGAGCTGATCCATCAGCTCGCCCGCCTCGGCCATCCGGCCCGCTTCCATCAGTTCCTGAATGCGGTCCATCAGCGCCTGCAACTCGCTCATCTGCAATTGCATCTGCTCGTTGCCGGTATCGGGCTGGTCGGTCTGGTTGGCCGGGTTCTGGGCGTTCTGGGCCAGCATGTCGAGATAATCGTCGGTGGCCGAGCGCAGCTCCTGCATCAGTTCCGCGATCTCGTCCTGGCTGGCGCCGTCGCGCATGGCCTCGGCCAGCCGCTCCTGCGCCCGCTGGAGCCGTTCGCGCGCATCGGCAAGGGTGCCGTCCTCCAGCAGCACGGCCAGGTCCCACAGGGCCTTGGCGATCTCGTCGCGCTGCGGGGCGGTCATGCCAGCGGCGGTATAGGCTTCAAGCCGGCGCAGGGTCACCCGCAGCCGCAGATAGGTGGTGTCGTCGCGAAACAGCCCCTCGGGGCGGTTGGACACGGCGCGCAGCACTTGGGCCACCCTTGGCGCGTTGTCGGGCGACCAGAGCAGGTCGCGCCGCTGCTCGGCCACCGCCTTGGCAAGCGGCTGGAAGAAGCGCCGCCCCGGCAGGATCATCTTCGTGGCGGGCGTTTGCGCCTCCTGCCCGGCACCGTCGGTGACGCTGAGCGTCAGGGTCACCGGCAGGTTGGCCAGCGGGTGCTCGCTGAAATTCTCGACCAGCAGGTCCTCGAAATCGGACCGGTCGCCGGAAAACGGCATGGGCAGGTCAACGACGACCGGCGCGATTTCCGCCGGCTCGGCGGCCAGACCAAAGCGGCGCTCGACGCGCGGCAGATCGAGCGCGATGGTGGCCTGACCCGACCGCACCCCGTAATCATCGGTCGCGTGGAAGGGCTGCGACATCTCGCCAAAGGCGTCCGCCGTGACCGATCCGGTCAGTTCGACCTGCGGCGGCGCATCGGCGATGACCCGGATCGTCCATTCGGCATCGGTGCCGCCAATGCTCAGGCTGCCATCCTGCACGGCGGTAAAGCTCTGCACCGGGTCCGACGCGGCGCCGACGATGCCGGTGCGGCCCGAGACCGTCTCCGACAGGGTCAGATCGCCGGCGGGGCCATAAAGGCGGACGGTGATCTCGCTGCCCAGCGGAATGTGCAGGATGCCCATGGGCATGTCGGCCAGATAGAGCGTCGCCTTGCCGGTATAGGCCGGCGGCGTGATCCAGCCTTCCCATGCGGGGCCCGCCGGCAGGACCGCCACAGTGCCAGCCGGGCCGCCCAGCGGCTCCGGAGCGCGGCCAAAGGCGCCAAAGCCCAGCGCCGCCACAAAGGCGATGAACGCCATCAGCCGCAGGCCCATCGGGTCGCGCGGAGCAACGCGCAGGTCCGGCTCGACGGCATGGGCGGCGCGGCTGCGCTCGAGCATCCGCGCCCGGTGCGCCTGCCAGAGCGCCGCGGTCTCGGGATCATCGGCGCCAATCGCCAGCGTGTCGGTGATGGCCGCGATCGGCCGGCCCTTCAGGCTGGCATCGACGACGGCGACCGCTTCGGTCTCGGAGGGCCAGCGAAACAGCCGCACCCCCCAGGCCACTGCGCCCAGCGCGCCCAGCCCCGAAAGCACCAGCCAGGACCAGAACAGCTCGACCGGCATGGTCCGGTGCCAGCCGGCCAGAAGCGGCACCAAGGCGGCAAAGCCCACGGTCCAGAGCGGCCAGAACGCCACGACGATGCGCTCGGCAAACATCCCCGCGCGGGTCAAGGCCACGGGTCGGCGCAGATGGTTCAGCGCCACAGTCCACTCAAAGCGCCGCTGGGTCAGCCTGCTCGCCCTCCTGCCGGTGGCCTCCTCGCGTCAGAGCCACACCGGGACTGTATCGCGGGCCAGCATCTCGTCATAGGTGGGACGGGCGCGGATAACCGCGAATTGATCCCCTTTCACCAGCACTTCGGGGATCAGCGGCCGCGAGTTGTATTCGCTGGCCATGACCGCGCCATAGGCCCCGGCAGAGCGGAAGGCCACCAGATCGCCCGCCGCCACCGGCGGCATGGCGCGCGCCCTGGCGAAGGTGTCGCCGCTTTCGCAGACCGGACCGACGATGTCGTAGGGCCGTTGTTCGACCCCCGCTTCGGGTTCGATGACCGGGATGATGTCGTGATGGGCGTCATACATGGCCGGCCGGATCAGGTCGTTCATCGCCGCGTCGAGGATGAGGAAGTCGCGCCCCTCGCCCGACTTGAGATAGATGACCTGCGCCACCATCAGCCCGGCATTGCCCGAAATCAGCCGCCCCGGCTCGATCTCGATCTCGCAGCCCAGATGGCCGACCGTGCGGCGGATCAGGTCGCCATATTCCAGCGGCAGGGGCGGCGCCTCGTTGGAACGGGCATAGGGAATGCCCAGCCCGCCGCCCAGGTCGAGGCGCTCGATCCTGTGGCCGTCGGCGCGCAGGAGCGCGGTCAGTTCGGCGAGCTTGGTATAGGCCGCCTCGAACGGCGCCAGCTCGGTCAGCTGGCTGCCGATATGCACGTCTATGCCCACCACGCGCAGCCCCGGCAGCGCCGCGGCGCGGGCATAGACCTCGCGCGCCCGCGCGATCGGGATGCCGAACTTGTTCTCCGACTTGCCGGTGGCGATCTTGGCATGGGTCCGCGCGTCCACATCGGGGTTGACGCGAATGGTGATCGGGGCAACCTGCCCCATCTCGGCCGCGACCGCGCTCAGCGCCTCCATCTCCGGCTCGCTCTCGACGTTGAACTGGCGGATGCCGCCGCTCAGCGCCACCCGCATCTCGGCGCGGGTCTTGCCCACGCCCGAGAACACGATGCGTTCGCCCGGCACGCCCGCCGCCCGGGCGCGCAGGTACTCCCCGGCCGAAACCACGTCCATCCCCGCCCCGGCATCGCCCAACAGCTTGAGCACGGCGAGGTTGGACAGCGATTTCATCGCAAAGCAGACCGAATGCGGCAGGCCGGCCAGCGCTTCGTCAAACAGCCCGTAGTGGCGCAGAAGGGTGGCGGAGGAATAGACGTAGAAGGGCGTACCCACCGCCGCCGCGATGTCCGCTATCCGCACATCCTCGGCCCAGAGCTGGCCGTCCCGATAGAGGAAATGATCCATTCGCGCGCCTCCCGCCTTCACGCCGCGTCATAGCAGACGCACCGGAAAGCCCAACCCTTGATCTGGGTGAAAATGCCGCCTTGGCCTAGTCTACCGGCCGCGTGCGCAGAAACAGATAAAGCGGCAGGCCACAGCTGAGCCCGATCAGGAAGGTCGCCGGGATGGCCCAGAGCGCCGCCCAGTTGCGCCGCACCGAGACCTCGGCCAGGACCCAGACCGTCAGCGCGATTGCGGCGATGGCCAGGTCCCAGGCCAGCGCCGTGCTGGCCGCCGATGCATGCCAGCCGACCAGCAAGCCGCTCAGCGATACGCCTTCGGCCATGAACCATTTGATGTGCCAGAACGCCGGATGGAGCGCGCCCCAGACCGCCAGCGCCAGGTAGATCATCCGCAGGGGCGACATCAGCAGCCCTCCGCCGGTTGCCCCGACAGGCCGCCGATGGTGCAGGCGGGCAGGCTTGCCGCGCCGCCCGGCCGATGCGGGGCGCCGCTGGCGCCACAACCGGCCAGCGCGGCGACCATCAGGATGACGGCCAGCCGCGTCACGCCAGCACCTCGCGCCAGCGCGCAATCTGCTCGCGCACCCGTGCCGGGGCGGTGCCGCCGTAGCTCATCCGCGATGCCACCGAATTTTCCACTCCCAGAACCTCGAACACATCCTGCCGTATAGCCTGATGCACCGCGCGCATTTCGTCCAACGACAATTCGGGCAGGTCGCAGCCTTTCGCCTCGGCCCTGGCCACCAGCGCCCCGGTCACGTGATGCGCCTCGCGGAAGGGCAGGCCCAGTTCGCGCACCAGCCAGTCGGCCAGATCGGTCGCGGTGGAAAAGCCCGAGGCGGCGGCGGCGCGCAGCGCATCGCGGTTGGCGGTCATGTCACCGACCATGCCGGTCATCGCCGCCAGCGCCAGCATCAGGTTGTCGGCAGCGTCAAACACCTGCTCCTTGTCCTCCTGCATGTCCTTGGAATAGGTCAGCGGCAGTCCCTTCATCACCATCATCAGCGCCACATTGGCCCCGAAGATGCGCCCGATCTTGGCGCGGATCAGCTCGGCGGCGTCCGGGTTGCGCTTTTGCGGCATGATCGACGAGCCGGTCGACCACTTGTCGGACATGCGCACGAAGCGGAACTGCGCCGAGGACCAGATCACCAGCTCTTCGGCAAAGCGGCTCAGATGCATGGCACAGATCGAGGCGGCGGCCAGGAATTCCAGCGCGAAATCGCGGTCCGAGACCGCATCGAGGCTGTTGGCCATCGGCCCGTCAAAGCCCAGCGCGCGCGCGGTGGCATGTCGGTCGATCGGAAACGAGGTGCCAGCCAGCGCCGCCGCGCCCAGCGGCGAGAAGTTCATCCGCGCCCGCGCGTCGCCGAACCGGCCCAGATCGCGAGAGAACATCTCGACATAGGCCAGCATGTGATGGCCCCAGGTCACCGGCTGCGCGGTTTGCAGATGGGTAAAGCCCGGCATCACCCAGTCGGCCCCGGCCTCGGCCTGCGCCAGAAGCGCCGCCATCAGCGCCCGCAGCCCGGCCATCGCCGCATCGGCCTGATCGCGCACCCAGAGCCGGAAATCCACCGCCACCTGATCGTTGCGCGACCGCGCCGTGTGCAGCCGCCCGGCGGGCTCGCCGATCACCTCTTTCAGCCGCGCCTCGACGTTCATGTGAATGTCTTCCAGCGCGGTCGAGAACTCGAACTTTCCGGCCTCGATCTCTGACAGTATCGTGAGAAGGCCTTTCCCAATCGCCTCGGCATCCTTATCGGTAATGATGCCCTGCGCGGCCAGCATCGCCGCATGGGCCCGCGACCCTGCGATGTCCTGCGCGGCCAGTCGGCGGTCGAACCCGATCGAGGCGTTGATCGCCTCCATGATCGCGTCCGGTCCGGCGGCGAAGCGACCGCCCCACATCTGGTTCGAGGTCTTGGTCATGTCAGGAGGTCCCATGCGGATTGGAGTCTTTGCGCTGCTTTATATGTCGATGGGGCTTGTTGCAAACCCGCTGCTGGCCGATACGGCCCGGATCACCGCCCTGCGCGACGGTGACATGCGCAAGCTGGCGGTGCACGAGGCCCCGCTGGCGGTGTCCGAACTGGCCTTTGCCGGCGAGGACGGCGGCGACCTCCATCTGGGCGACTTTGCCGGGCAGATCGTGCTGGTCAACTTCTGGGCCACCTGGTGCGCCCCCTGCCGCAAGGAGATGCCGACGCTTTCCGCCCTGCAGGCCGAGTTCGGCGGCGAGGATTTCACCGTGCTGACCATTGCCACCGGGCGCAACCCGCCGGACGCCATGCAACGCTTCTTTGCCGAGGCCGGGGTCGACAACCTGCCGCTTCACACCGATCCGCAGCAGGAACTGGCCCGCGCCATGGGGGTGCTGGGCCTGCCGGTGACGGTGATCCTCGACCGGGACGGGCAAGAGATCGGCCGGCTTCAGGGCGACGCGGACTGGCACAGCGACAGCGCCCGCGCCATCATCGCAGCCCTGCTGGCCGAGTGATCAGGCCCGGCCCTGCACCGAAGACAGCAACAAGGGGTCGATGCCCATGATCTTGAGCGCGGCGGTCCACTTGAACTCGTTGGCGCGGCCGAACAGGATGTCGTCGCGCGGGTCGCAGGTCAGCCAGCCGTTGCGGGCAAACTCGCCCTCCAGCTGCCCCGGCCCCCAGCCCGCATAGCCCAGCGCCAGCATGGACTGGCGCGGGCCGCGGCCCTGGGCGATGTCTTCCAGCACGTTGATCGTGGCGGTCATGGCGGTGGCATCATCAACCTTCAGCGTGCCGCCATCGGACTGGTAATCGGCGCTGTGCAGCACGAATCCGCGCCCCGGCTCGACCGGGCCGCCGATATGCACCCGGATGTCGCGCATCCCGTCGGGCACGTTCAGCCCCATCTGCATGAGTAGATCGGGGAACTTGAGATCCGGCGCGGGCTTGTTGACGACAAGGCCCAGCGCGCCCTCGGTCGAGTGCTGGCAGATGTAGATGACCGATTGCTCGAAACGCGGATCGCCCATGCCGGGCATGGCGATCAGCAGCTTTCCGGTAAGATCGGAGGATGTGGGCTTCATGCCCCGATCATGTGATGCAGCCCGGACACGCGCAAGAGGCGCCTGCGCACTCCATCGCGCCAACGTGACTTTTCAACCGCGGCGCACTGGCCGATGGTCGCCGCCATGCGCCACGCAATCGCAACGTTCCTTGTGCTGCTGATCCCGGCCGCCGCCCTGTCGGGGCCGGGCGATGACGTGATCAGCGCCGAGATCCTGCCCGGCTGGCGCCAGCCTTCGGGCGCGCATATGGCGGCCATCTCCATCACGCTGGCGCCGGGATGGAAGACCTACTGGCGCGCGCCCGGCGATGCCGGCATCCCGCCGCTGTTCGACTGGACCGGCTCGACCAACGTGCATGACGTGATGTTTCACTGGCCGGTGCCGGCGATCTTCCACCTCAACGGCATGCGCTCGATCGGCTATCACGACCGGGTGGTGATCCCGATGGAGGTGACGCCGGACCGTCCGGGCCAGCCGATCCGGGTGGACATGTCGGTGGATCTGGGGGTCTGCGACGAGGTCTGCGTTCCGGTCCGCCTGCGGTTGCAGGGCGAACTCCTGCCCGATGCCGGGCCCAACGGCGCGATTGCCGCCGCGCTGATGGACCGGCCGATGACCGAGGCCGAGGCCGGTGTCGGCGCCGTGACCTGCTCCTTTGTCCCGACCGGAGACGGGCTTTCGGTCACCGCGCGAATCGCGCTGCCGCCGGGCACGGGCAGCGAAGACGTGGTGATCGAGGCCAGCGACCCGCATATCTGGGTGTCGGAGCCCGCAGCGACCCGCAGCGGCGGCATGCTGACCGCGTCTGCCTCGATGGTCCGCACCGATGACGCGCCCATCGCGATCGACCGCGCGGGCCTGCGCTTTACCGTGTTGGACGGTCACCGGGCGGTCGATATCCTCGGCTGTTCGGCCGGCTAGGCCCCGACCGACATTGCCAGCGTGCGGCTGATCTCGGTCAGCGACCGTCCCGATTGATTGCGCCATGTGTCAAACGCCGCCTGCACCGCCGCCATGTCGCGCTGCGAGCTTGGCGGTTTGCCGACCACGCCTTCGGCGATCAGTCGGGCGGTGACATCGGCGGTCAGGATGAAGCTGTCCACGCCCATGTTGCGCAGGAACCGCTGGCCGGTGGCACCGCCCAGACGCGCGCCGCGCTTGCCCAGCAGGGCCAGAAGCCCGGTGTAGTCAGCAGCCGGCCAGCGGGCAAAGACCCGCGCCGCGCTGCCCTGTTCGGAGGCCAGTTCGGTCAGGAACACGGCGTTCTCGATCACTGCCTGGATCTTGGCGCCGTTGCGGACGATGCCCTTGTCGGACAGCAGCCGGTCCATCGCCGCATCGGCGTAATGGGCCACGCGCGCGGGGTCGAAGCCTTCAAAGGCCGCCTCGAATCCGGGCCATTTGCCCTCGACCACTTTCCAGTTGAAGCCGGCCTGAAACAGGCAGCGCGCCATCATCGCCAGCCAGCGGTCATCGCCGGTTGCCTCCAGCATTTCCGGCGGCTTCGGGCGCGTCAGCATGGCATCGAGCGCCCTGGCCCCGCCCTTGCGGTCAGCGGCAATGGCGTGGATCTCGGCGTAGCTGCGCATGGCTGGCTCCTACTTGCGGCGCTTGTGCTCGTCGAGCCGCGGAAAGATCTCGACGAAGTTGCAGGGCCGGTGCCGGTAATCGAGCTGCGGCCCGAGGATCTCGTCCCAGGCGTCGCGGCAGGCGCCGGGGCTGCCGGGCAGCGCGAACAGATAGGTGCCCATCGCCACGCCGCCGGTGGCGCGGCTCTGCACGGCGCTGGTGCCGATCTTGTTCATCGAGACGATGGTAAAGACGGTGCCGAAAGCCTCGATCTCTTTCTCGTAGACATCGCGATGCGCCTCGACCGTCACGTCGCGCCCGGTCAGCCCGGTGCCGCCGGTCGAGATCACCACGTCGATCTGCGGTTCGGCGCACCAGGCGCGCAGGCGGGCGGCGATCTCGGCCCGTTCGTCCTGCACGATGGCGCGGTCGGCCAGGTGGTGCCCGGCCTCGGTCAGACGGGCGACCAGCGTATCGCCCGAGCGGTCCTCGGCCAGGGTGCGCGTGTCGCTGACCGTCAGCACCGCGATGCGGACGGGCACGAATTCCTTGGTGTCATCAATGCGGCTCATGCGGCTCTGCCTTCCGTTGCCAGTTTGAGGGCGAGGCCGGCAAAGACCGCCGCCGATCCATAGCGCAGCCCTGTGCCGATCCGGGCGTTGCGCGTCAATGCCCGTCCGAGATTGCCGGCAAATACCCCCACCAGCCCGTTCACCACCATGCCGCCAAACGACAGCACCAGCCCGAATACCAGGAACTGCCCCAGCACCGCGCCGCGCGCGGGGTCCACGAACTGCGGCACGAAGGCGAGGATGAACAGGATCACCTTGGGATTGGTCAGGTTGACCAGCAGCCCGTCGCGGAATGCCCGCGCGGGCCGGACGCTGGGGGTGGCGCCGGTCCCGAAGGGCGTGGCCAGCGTGCGCGCCACCAGCACCAGCAGATAGGCGACGCCGAACCAGCGGATCAGGTCGAACAGGCCCGGATGCGCCGCCACCGCCGCACCCAGCCCGGCGCCGGCGAGGCTGACATGCACCATGCACCCGGCCGAGATCCCCGCCGAGGCCGCCAGCGCCGGGCGCGGCCCGCCACGCAGACCCTGCGCCAGGCAGAACATCATGTCGGCCCCCGGCGTCAGGTTGAGCGCCAGGGCGGCCGGAAGGAAGGCCGCCAGCATCCACGGATCGACGATCACAGGGCGTCTCCGCGCAACCGCGCCTTGACCGCCAGCAGATCGGCCCAGGCCTCGCGCTTGGCCGAGGCCATGCGCAAGAGATAGGCGGGGTGGAGCATCGGCATGACGGGCCTGCCCGCGACCTCATCCCAGGTGCCGCGCAGGCGGGTGATGCCGGTCTTGCCAAGCAGGGCCTGACAGGGCGTGTTGCCCATCAGCAGGATCACCTCGGGATCGGCCAGTTCGATATGGCGATGCACGAACGGCAGCATCATGGCGATCTCGGCAGGCTCCGGCGTGCGGTTGCCGGGCGGGCGCCAGGGCATGACATTGGTGATGTAGACCGCCTGTCCGGCATCGGCAGCGCCGCGCGACAGGCCGATTGCCGCCAGCATCCGGTCCAGCAACTGCCCGGCCACCCCGACAAAGGGCCGGCCCGCCAGGTCCTCGTCGCGCCCCGGCGCCTCGCCGATGACCATGACCCGCGCCGCCGGATTGCCATCGGCAAAGACGAAGCTGCGCGCCCCGCGCCGCAATTCGCACAGGTCGAAGCCGGACTGGCTTTCGGCCAGTTCATCGAGCGAGCGCGCCCGCGCCGCGAGCGCCTGCGCCACCGCGACCGGATCGGGCCCGGCGGGCGGGGCCGGCACCTCTGGCGCGGTCTGCCGGGGACGGGCGGCGGGTGCTGCGGGCTCGTCGGGTTGGGCGTAGCGGTCGACGGGGGCGTCGGCGATGGCCTCGGTCACGCCGAGTTCGACCTGCCATTCAAGCTGGTCGCGCAGAGTCCAGTAGTCGGCCACGGGTTCCATGGCGGCAGGATAGGGCGGTTTGCCGGCAAAGGGCAGGGGGTGCGGCATGGGGCGCGCCATTTCGCGCCCCCCCTGAACGCGCCCCCTGAACACGACCCCTGAACATGACCCCTGAACACGACCGCGCGAAAAGCCGCATTGCCCGCCCCCTGCCCCTTGTGCGGGCGGCACCGGGCTTTCTATAAGCGTGTGACGCAATCCAGGATCGCCATGACCTTCCGCGCATCTCACCTCTTGGGGATCGAGCCGCTTCACCCCGACGAAATCCGCACCCTGCTCGACCTGTCCGACCGCTATGCCGAGGAAAACCGCAAGGGCGTCCGCCACCGCGACGTGCTGGCGGGGATGACGCAGATCAACATGTTCTTCGAGAACTCGACCCGCACCCAGGCCAGTTTCGAGCTGGCCGGCAAGCGGCTGGGCGCCGATGTGATGAGCATGGCGATGCAGGCAAGCTCGGTGAAGAAGGGCGAGACCCTGATCGACACCGCGCTGACGCTCAACGCCATGCATCCCGACCTCCTGATCGTGCGTCACCCGCAGGCCGGGGCGGTCGACCTGCTGGCGCAGAAGGTCAATTGCGCCGTCATCAACGCGGGCGACGGGCCGCATGAACACCCCACGCAGGCGCTGCTGGACGCGCTGACCATCCGGCGCGCCAAGGGGCGGCTGCACCGCCTGTCGATCGCCATTTGCGGCGACATCGCCCATAGCCGGGTGGCGCGGTCCAACATCCTGCTGCTGGGCAAGATGGAAAACCGCATCCGCCTGATCGCCCCGCCGACGCTGATGCCCGCCGGCATCGCCGAACTGGGCGTCGAGGTCTTCGACGACATGCAGCAGGGATTGGCCGACGTGGACGTGGTGATGATGCTGCGCTTGCAGAAAGAGCGGATGGACGGCGGCTTCATCCCCTCCGAGCGCGAATATTACCACCGCTTCGGGCTGGACGCGGTCAAGCTGGGCTATGCCAAGCCCGATGCCATCGTCATGCATCCCGGCCCGATGAATCGCGGGGTCGAGATCGATGGCACGCTGGCCGATGACATCAACCGCTCGGTGATCCAGACCCAGGTGGAAATGGGGGTGGCCGTGCGCATGGCGGCGATGGAACTCCTGGCCCAGAACCTGCGCGCGCGCCGGGCCGCCAAGGGAGTGATGGCATGAGCCGCCAGAGCACGATCCTGTTCCGCGATGCCCGGCTGATCGACCCGGTTGCCCTGACCGAGTTGCGCGGCGACTTGCTGGTGCGGGGCGGCAAGATCGTCGACGCCTTCACCGACAAGCGCGCCACGCCGCCCGGCGGCGCCGAGGTGATCGAGTGCAACGGCGCCTGCCTCGCACCCGGCATCGTCGATATCGGGGTCAAGGTCGGCGAGCCCGGCAACCGCCACAAGGAAAGCTTCCGCTCGGCCGGGCTGGCGGCGGCGGCGGGCGGTGTCACCACCATCGTCACCCGCCCCGATACCGATCCGGCGATCGATTCGCCCGAATCGCTGCAATTCATCGCCCGCCGCGCCGCGACCGATGCCATCGTGCGGGTCCTGCCCATGGCCGCGCTGACCAAGGGGCGTCTTGGCCGCGAGATGACCGAGATCGGCTTCCTGCAGGATGCGGGCGCCGTGGCCTTTACCGATGGCGACCGCGTGGTGGCCGATACCAAGGTCTGCGCCCGCGCGCTGACCTATGCCCGCTCGCTCGGCGCGCTGGTGATCGGCCATGTGCAGGAGCCGGGCCTTTCGGCCGGTGCCGCCGTCACCTCCGGCAAGTTCGCCTCGCTGCGCGGCCTGCCCGGCGTCAGCCCGATGGCCGAACGCATGGGGCTGGACCGCGACATCTCGCTCCTGGAGATGACCGGCGCGCGCTACCATGCCGACCAGATCACCACCGCCCGGGCGCTGCCGGCGCTGGAACGGGCCAAGCGCAACGGGCTCGACATCACCGCCGGCATCTCGATCCATCACCTGACGCTGAACGAGCTGGACGTGGCCGATTACCGCACCTTCTTCAAGTTCAAGCCGCCGCTGCGTTCCGAGGATGACCGGCTGGCGGTGGTCGAGGCGGTGCGCACCGGGCTGATCGACATCATCTGCTCGATGCACACCCCGCAGGACGAGGAAAGCAAGCGCCTGCCCTTCGAGGAAGCGGCCAGCGGCGCGGTGGGGCTCGAAACCCTGCTGCCGGCGGCCTTGCGCCTCTACCACGCCGGCATGATCGATATGCCGCGCCTGTTCCGCGCCCTGTCGCTGAACCCCGCCCGGCGGATGGGGCTGGACTGCGGCTCGCTGCTGCCCGGCGCGCCCGCCGATCTGGTGCTGTTCGACCCGGACGCGCCCTTCGTGCTCGACCGGGCCTCGCTGCATTCCAAGTCCAAGAATACCCCCTTTGACGGCGCGCGGATGCAGGGCAAGGTGCTGGGAACCTGGCTGGGTGGCAAACTTATCAGCGAGAGGCCGTGATGCCCGAACTCATCTCGTCGTTTTCAAGTCTCATGATCTGGGCCGCGGTCGGCTACCTGCTCGGGTCGGTGCCCTTCGGGCTGATCGTCGCGCGCGCCATGAATCTTGGCGACCTGCGCCAGATCGGCTCGGGCAATATCGGCGCCACCAATGTCCTGCGCACCGGCAACAAGCGCGCCGCGGCGCTGACCTTGCTGCTGGACGGCGGCAAGGGCGCGGTGGCGGTTCTGCTGGCCCGCTGGCTGGCGCAGGAGGATGCCGCGCAGATGGCGGCGCTCGGCGCATTCCTGGGCCACTGCTTTCCGGTCTGGCTGGCTTTCAAGGGCGGCAAGGGCGTGGCGACGCTTCTGGGCATCCTGCTGGCGCTGGCGCCTTCGGTCGGGCTGGCGGCCATTGCCACATGGCTGGTGGTGGCGGCGATCTTCCGGTTCTCGTCGCTGGCGGCGCTGGCGGCGGCGGGCTTTGCCCCGGTCTGGGGGGTGTTTCTGGGGCATGGCCAGCTGTTCGTGCTGGGGATCGTGCTGGCCATCCTGATCTACCTGCGCCACTGGCAGAACATCGCGCGCCTGCGCGCCGGAACCGAAACCCGGATCGGCCAGAAGGGCTGAACGCCGAAACCTGCCGCTTTCACGTTGATTCCTTTGACGGCAATGGTTTTTCCGGCCTAATCTTGCCGCGCGTGCCGGGCCGAGATGAATGCCGACAATGGCACGTTCTTTGAAGGGACGGACCCATGTCATTTACCGAGTCGATCAAGACCTGTTTCTCTCAATATGTCACCTTTTCGGGGCGGGCCCGCCGGCCGGAATTCTGGTGGTTCGCGCTGTTTGCCCTTGTCGGGTCGATCATCATGACCATCATCGACATCAAGCTTTTCGGCACCACCGTCACCGAGCCGGGCGCGATCAGCGGCCAGACCAGCTTCGCGCCGTTCTCGTGGGTGTTCATGCTGGCGATCATGCTGCCCTATATCTCGGTCGCGGTGCGCCGGTTGCACGACATCGGCCGCTCGGGCTGGTGGTACTGGATCGCGCTGATCCCGCTGGTCGGCTTCATCCTGCTGATCGTCTGGTTTGCCAGGAAGGGCGATTCCGGTCCCAACCAGTTCGGCCCCGAACCGGCGGTCTGATCCGACCTGACGAGACGGCACCGCGTCGGCGCGGCGCCTCTCGCGACCCTCTGCCAGCACCGACCGGATAACTGGTAGCGTCTCCGGTCAACCGGGTGCTGCCGTGGCAATACTGCCAGTCTGGGCAGTATTCATGGGAATGGCTGGGGGGGGTGATCCTGCGCAACATGCCGGCGACGGTCGAACATGCCCGGCATTGGCGGAGCATCCGTCGCCCGCGCGCCAGATCAGAAACCGAATTGGAAGCAGGAATTGAGGCGGCAGCCTATCCGCGCGTCTGGACAACGATGACTTCGCGCCGCCCTCCGAGGGCGAGGACCAGACCAAGTATGACGAAGACCGCCCCCAATATCAGGCCCACGAAAGCCGCAAGGCCCGTCATCAGCCCCGCGCCGAGCGTTGCGCCGAGCGCCGTTGCCGCCTGATCCCCTTCCGACGCCCCCGAAGCCGCCGACGCTGTCATCATCTCGGACGCGACGGTCCCCGAAAGCAGCATCGTCGATAGCGGCAACAGCAGGAACAGGACACCTGAGAGCAGGAACCCCCGCCCGAATGCGCGTCGCACGGTCGGGGCAAACAGCACGATCACGATCACGCCGACAAACACCGCCAGAAAGACGAAATTCGAAGGGCTGGAGGCGCCATTGTCGGTCACGAACGCGGCCGCGAGCGGCGAGGCCGCAATGAGGCTGATCACCGAAAAAATGATCGCTGCCAACAGTTTGCCGATGAACCGCATGATTTTCCCGCCCGCTCTGGTTTACTCGGGGCGAACATGGCATGCCGATGCAACCAGAACAAGAGTCAGTAACTGTATTCGGCGTAGATCCGGGTCAGGTCGCCGTTCCAGTCGCCGTGGTAGTGGTCCAGCAACTCGTCTGCCGGGGTCTTGCCGGTCTCGATGGTTTCCTTCAGCGCATTGAGGAAATGGGTCTCGTCCGGCACCATGCCGCCCGAGCCGGGGCGGGCGCGGGCCTTGAGCCCGGCATCGGCGATGGCGACAACCTCGCGCGCCAGGTCGTGCATGTTGACCTTGCCGACCTGCCCCGCCAGGCCGTCGACCGAGGCCGAAATCCGCAGCGCCTCGCGCGTCTGCGCGTCCCAGCCCTTGACCAGATCCCAGGCGGCATCGAGCGCCGTCTGGTCATAGGTCAGCCCGACCCACAAGGCCGGCAGGGCGCAGAGCCGCCGCCACGGGCCGCCATCGGCGCCGCGCATCTCGATGAACTTCTTCACCCGCGCTTCGGGGAAGACCGTTGTCAGGTGGTCGGCCCAGTCCGACAGGGTGGGCTTTTCGCCCGGCAGCGCCGGCAACTCGCCCCTGAGGAAGTCGCGGAAGGACTGGCCCAGCGCGTTGATGTACCTGCCGTCGCGATAGACGAAATACATCGGCACATCGAGCACCCAGTCCGCCCAGCGTTCAAACCCCATGCCCGGCTCGAACACCCAGGGCAGCATGCCGGTGCGCGACTGGTCGAGGCTGCGCCATATGCGGCCGCGCCAGCTTTTGTGGCCGTTGGGCTTGCCGTCGAAGAAGGGCGAGTTGGCGAAGAGCGCGGTTGCCACCGGCTGCAATGCCAGCGCCACGCGCAGCTTCTGCACCATGTCGGCCTCGGACCCGAAGTCGAGGTTGACCTGCACGGTGCAGGTCCGCCGCATCATCTGGGTGCCGTGGGTGCCGACCTTCTGCATGTAGCTGTCCATCAGCTTGTAGCGGCCCTTGGGCATCAGCGGCATCTGTTCATGCGACCAGATCGGCGCGGCGCCCAGGCCGATGAAGCGCACGCCGATCTCGTCGGCGACCTCCTTGACCTCGCGCAGGTGGCTGTTCACCTCGTCGCAGGTCTGGTGGATGGTTTCCAGCGGCGCGCCGGACAGTTCAAGCTGTCCGCCCGGCTCGAGACTGACATTGGCGCCATTCTTGGACAGGCCGATGATGTTGTCGCCTTCGAAAACCGGCGCCCAGTCGAACCGCTGCTGCAGCGCTTCGAGCATGGCCCTGATCGAGCGCGGGCCCTCGTAGGGCAGCGGCAGCAGGCTGTCCTTGCAATAGCCGAACTTCTCGTGCTCGGTGCCGATCCGCCAGTCTTCCTTGGGCTTGCAGCCTTCGGCCAGATACTCGGCCAGTTGTTCGTGACGCTCGATCGGGCCGCCACCGGTTTGGGGGATGGACATCTGGACAGGCTCCGTCTGTTCCGCGTTTCAGGACGCCAGAGGTGAAGTCTTGGCGCGGGGATGTCAATGCAGCCTGACGACCGGACGGGTCCAGATGTTGACGGGCTTTTCGGGTGCGTTCTGCAGCGCCGCCAGCATCTGCTCGGTGCGGATGCCCGGAAGTGCGGCAAACACGTCAAACAGCTGGTCGGCGCCTTCCGCGTTCACCGGAATGGCCAGGGCCTCGCCGCGCGCGGTCAGGATCCAGTGCGCGGCCGGCCAGGCGGTCGGGTCCAGATCGACGCGGGCAAGGTCGCCCAGCTCGATCACGCCGCCGGTCAGCGGGCCGAAATAGGCCAGCCGCCGCTCATCCACCTGCACCACGCCGATACCGCCGCCGCCCTGGCGGAAGCGCACCCGCTGGACCGAGGCCACGGCCAGCGCCGCGCCGATCAGCGCCAGCGCCCAGCCCAGCCATTTCAGCGCCCCGAACTGCGTCAGGCCCCACCACAGGCCCAGCGCCGCGATTGCCGCCGCCACCATGACCTCGCGCCAGCGCCAGAGCATGGCCCGCGCCTCGGGGCGGAGAAACTCAGCCATGCGCCACCACCCGTCCGCTGGGCAGGAACAGCGTCCAGTCGCCGATCTGGCGGAACCCGATGGCGCGATAGGCCCGCGCGGCCGCGTCCGAGGCCGAGAACAGCACCGCCCGCTGCACGCCGGCGCGCCGCGCCTCGTCCAGGTGCAGCGCCACGGCGCGGCGGGCATGGCCCTGCCCGCGCAGTTCCGGCGGCGTGAACACCCCGCCGACCTGCACCATTTCGGGGATGGAGGCGTTGAAACCGGTGGTCGCCAGCGCCTCGCCGCCGTCGATCAGCGCCCGGTGCGACTTGGCGGCGATGTAGCTGCGATAGTCGCGCTCGGCGGCCACCTGCGCCCTGTCCGCAGCCATGCCCAGCGCCTCGATCTCATAGGCCGCGCGCCAGGCGATCATCTGCGCCGGATCGGCAGCCGCCAGCGGCGCCAGCTGGCCACGCCCATCCGGGATCACCAGATCGCCGAGGTCGAGCGCGAAATGCGGCTCGTCATGGTCCAGCATCGTTGGCGCATCCTCGACCCCGAGCGCGCGGATCAGTGGCCGGACCTCCTCCTTCGGGCCGATCACCGCCGAGATCTCGCGTCCGCGCAGGATATCGGCAGCCGCCGCCCAGTCGGCGTTCGGCATCACCGGCATCACGCTGCCCCGCCGCCCGACGCTCAGCACGTCGGTCACCTGACCGCTCCGGGCGGAAAACCACATCGAGGGCGCATGGTCGGCCTCGCCATCCAGCCCGAAGCGCGCCAGGTTGGAGAGCGGGAACATCGCCCGCTCGCTGCGCTGGCGCAGAAAGGCGGTGATGGCGGGCAGGTCGGAGGCGCTGGCGCGGATCATCGCCAGTCACCCAGCATGTGCTGCCAGAGCGTCATCGCCGCCACCGCCGCCGTATCCGCCCGCAGGATACGGGGGCCATGTGCCACCGCCCGTGCCTGCGGCAACGCGGCGAGGCGCGCGCGTTCCGCCTGCGAAAAGCCGCCCTCGGGGCCGATGAGAATGGCCCACGGCCCCGACCCGGCGCCCGCCAGACCATGTTCCTGCCCCAGCCGGGTCTCGTCGCAGAACATCAGCTGCCGCTCATCCGGCCAGTGATCGAGCAGGCGGCCGAGTTTCTGCAACTCCTCCACCGGGGGCACGAAGACCCCGCCGCATTGCTCTGCCGCCTCGATGGCATGGGCTTGCAGCCGGTCCTGCCGCACACGCTCGGAATTGGTGAAATCGGTCTGGACCGGCAGGATCCGCGCCGCCCCCATCTCGACCGCCTTCTCGACGATGAAATCGGTGCGCGCCTTCTTGATCGGCGCGAAGAGCAGCCACAGGTCGGGCGGCACGTCCTGTGCCCGCGTCTGCCGCTCGCAGACCAGCAGGCAGCCGCGCTTTCCGGCCTCGGCGATGCGTGCATCCCACTCGCCGTCGCGCCCGTTGAACAGTGAAACCACCGCCCCTTCGGCCAGCCGCATCACCACTGTCAGGTAATGCGCCTGCGCGCGTTCCAGCGGAACGGTTTGCCCTTGGCCGAGCGGTTGATCTACACAGAGGCGCGTCTTCGAAGCCATGAGGCCCTACATATGACCGCAAATCCACCGATACCAGAGCCGCAAGCGCCCGCCGGCACCGTCGCCGACGCACCGAACGACAACTGGGTGGACCGGTTCGCGCCTGCGGTCACGCGGCCCTATCTGCGCCTGTCGCGCGCCGACCGGCCCATCGGCACCTGGCTGTTGCTGCTGCCCTGCCTGTGGGGGATCGCGCTGGCGGGCCTGCAAGCCGGCAGCCTTGGTGCGCGCGGCCTCTGGCTGGCGCTGGCCTGCGCGGCGGGGGCCGTGCTGATGCGCGGCGCGGGCTGCACCTGGAACGACATCACCGACCGGCATATCGACGGGCAGGTGGCCCGCACCCGGTCGCGCCCGCTGCCCTCCGGTCAGGTCAGCCTGCGCGGCGCGCTGGTCTGGATGGCGGCGCAGGCGCTGGCGGCCCTCATGATCCTGCTCACCTTCAACGGCGCGGCCATTGCCTTGGGGATTCTGGCGCTGGTGCCAGTGGCGGTCTATCCTTTTGCCAAGCGGTTTACCTGGTGGCCGCAGGCCTTTCTTGGTGTCGCCTTCAACTGGGGCGCGCTTCTGGGCTGGGTGGCGGTGACCGGCAGCCTTGGCTGGCCGGCGCTGGCGCTCTTTGCCTCGGGCATCGCCTGGACGCTGTTCTACGACACCATCTATGCCCATCAGGATGCCGAGGACGACGCCCTGATCGGGGTGAAATCGACCGCGCGGCTTTTTGGCGCGCAGACGCCGGTCTGGCTGCGGCGGTTCATGATGGTTTCGGTCTCGCTGATGGGCATGGCCGTGATCGGGGCCACCATCGAACGCTCGGTCCTGTCGCTGGTGGTGGCGCTTGGCGCGCCCTGGGCGATGGGCTGGCATCTGGCCTGGCAGCTGCGCGGCTTTGACGCCGAGAACCAGCCACGCCTGTTGCAGCTGTTCCGGTCCAACCGCGATGCCGGGCTGATCCCTGTGCTGTTTTTCGCCGTGGCGTTTTTCCTGTGATTGCGCGCGGGCGGCTCTGCGCTTAACAAGAGCGGCGAAGGAGCCACCCGAGATCAATGCGTCTGTCAGAAGTCACTACTCGAGTAGGCGCGTTCATTCTCGCCGCCGTCATATCCGGCTATAGCGGCCAGGCGGCGGTGACGATTGTCGAGGACCGGTCGGCGGCATCGGTGACCGGCGCGCTGATCGACTCGGGCCATTTCTGGACCCGGGTCAAGGCGGACGGGCTTCAGGTCATCCTCGAAGGCGAGGCGCCCAACGAGGCCGCGCGGTTCCGGGCGATTTCGGCGGCGGGCTCGATGGTCGATGCCAGCCGGGTCATCGACAACATGAGCGTCGTCGACACCGCCGGGGCGGTCGCGCCCGATTTCGCCATCGAGATTTTGCGCAATGACAGCGGCATTTCGCTGATCGGGCTCATCCCCGCCTCGACTGACCGCGACCACCTGCACGACCAGCTGCAAGACGCCTCGGACGGGCAGGAGGTCAGCGACCTGCTCGATGCGGCGGACTACCCGCCGCCCGAGGGCTGGACCGAGGCGATGGCCTATGCCCTGCGCTCGCTGAGCCAGCTGCCACGCTCCAAGATCTCGGTCGGCGCGGGCTGGGTCTCGATCACCGCCATTTCCGACAGCCCGCAGCAAAAGCGCCAGCTGGAGCAGTTGCTGACCCGCACGGTGCCGGCTTCGGTCAGGCTCGAACTGACGGTCACCGCGCCGCGCCCGGTGATCTCGCCCTTTACCACGCGCTTCACGCTCGACGAGTCCGGCCCGCGCTTTTCCGCCTGCGCGGCCGATACCGAAGCCGCCCGCGATGTGATCCTGCGCGCAGCGCACGCGGCCGGGATCGCGGGGCCGATCAGCTGCACGCTGGGCCTTGGCGTGCCCTCGGCCACCTGGTCCGAGGCGGTGTCGCTCTCGATCGCCGCGATCACCCGGCTGGGCGGCGGCACGGTGACGCTTTCGGATACCGATATCGCGCTGGTGGCGCTTGAAGGTGTCGATGCGACCCTGTTCGACGATGCGGTGGGCGAGTTGGCCAACGCCCTGCCCGACCTGTTCACCCTGACCGCCGAGCGCCCGGTTCCGGCCGAGGCCGCCCCCGAAGGTGTGCCCGAATTTACCGCCGTGCTCAGCCCCGAAGGTGCGGCGCAATTGCGTGGCCGGGTTCCCGATGACCTGATCAACCAGACCGCCGAAAGCGTCGCCATCGCCCGCTTTGGCGAAAATCACGTGACCATGGGCACCCGCGTCGTCGAGGGGCTGCCGGCGGGCTGGTCCCTGCGGGTGCTGACCGGCATCGAGGCGCTGGCGGAACTGCAGAGCGGGTCGGTCATCGTGCGGCCCGACGAGGTGCTGGTGCGCGGCATCTCGGATGATAGCGAGGCCAGCGCGCGCATCTCGCGGCTGTTGATCTCCAAGCTGGGCGAGCAGGCGGTGTTTGACATCAACATCCAGGTGATCGAGCCGCCGCCGGTGGTGGTCGAGACCGGGCCTGCCCCCGAGGAATGCCTGGCGCGCATCATCGCCATCACCGACCAGACCAAGATCCTGTTCGATCCGGGCTCGGCCACGCTCACCGCATCGACGCGGCCGGTGATCGACCAGATCGCCGAAGTCCTGCGCGAATGCAAGGAACTGCCGATGGAAGTCTCGGGCTATACCGACAGCCAGGGCCGCGACGAGATGAACCAGCGCCTTTCGCTGCAACGCGCCGAATCGGTGCTGTCGGCCCTGCGCGCGCGCCGGGTGCTGACCGCCTCGTTTGTGGCGGTGGGCTATGGCGAGGCCGATCCGATTGCCGACAACGAGACCGAAGAAGGCCGCGAGGCCAACCGGCGGATCGAATTCCGCCTGCTGACAGCAGACGAACTGGCCGCCGCCAAGGCAGCGCGCGACGCCCCCCGAGGAGCCGAGGACGGCAGCGCCGGGGACGGTGCGGCAGATGCGGCGGCCGATGCGGCGCCGCCCGCCGATGCCACCGACACCAGCCAGACGACCGACGACCAGGGCTCGGGCGACTAGAACCGAATGCAGGAGACACGTTCATGAACAGATCCGAGTTCATTCTGGCCACGGCAGTCATCCTGTTCGTCGCCTTCTGCGTCGGCTGGTTTGCCAGCTGGCTGGTCAACCGCTTTACCCGCGTCACCCGCGCCGATATCGGCGAGCTGGACCGCATGGCGCAGGCCCTGCACGAGGCCGAGGAAACCCGCGACGAGGCCATCACCTACCTGCAACAGCGCGAGGCCGAGATCACCAACCAGCTCAGCCAGACCGAGGCGGAACTGCGCGCGGCGATGGACGGCCTGCGCGACGCGCGGCGCGAGGCCGAGGAGATGCGCTCCTATATCGAGCGGCACCAGCTGGGCTGAGTGGTCAGGGTCTCGGGGCCGCCGCGCGCCGCAGCCGGTCGTTTATCGCCCGGCCCAGGCCGCGCTCGGGCACCGGCGAAACCGCAATCCGGTCGGCACCCATGGCATCCAGCTGGTGCAGGCAGTCGAACAGCCGCGCCGCCGCCTCCAGCAGATCGCCGGCGGGCGACAGGTTGAGCGTCGCGCCGACGACATGGCCAAAGCCCAGCAGCACTTCGCCCGGCCCGGCCGCGTCGGCATTCAGCCGCAGCGTGCCCGACGGGGCATAGTGGCTTTCCAGCTGACCCGGAGAGCTCGGCTGGCCGGCCTCGCCCGATGGCAGCACCAGCGGCCGCCCGAGGCAGGCCTCGATGGCCTCGACGGGCAGGCCCCCGGCGCGCAGCAGGACCGGCGCGTCGCTGCATCCGACGATGGTCGATTCGAGCCCGACCGGGCAGGGCCCGCCGTCAAGCACCGCGTCGATCCGGCCGCCAAGGCTCGAGACCACATGCGCCGCCGTGGTCGGGCTGATCCTGCCCGAGCGGTTGGCCGAGGGCGCGGCGATCGGCAGGCCCGAGGCGCGCAGCAGCGCCTGCGCCAGGGGATGGTCGGGCACCCGGATGGCCAGCGTCTCCAGCCCCGCCGTCACCAGCCGCGACAGGCCGGCGCCGGCGCGCAGCGGCAGCACCAGCGTCAGGGCGCCGGGCCAGAACGCATCGGCCAGCCGGTCGGCGGTGTCGTTGAACCGGCAGAGCGCCTGCGCGGCCTGCCAGTCCGGCACATGCACGATCAGCGGGTTGAAGTCTGGCCGCCCCTTGGCGGCAAAGACCGAAGCGACGGCGCGGTCATTGCGCGCATCGGCGCCCAGCCCGTAGACCGTCTCGGTCGGAAAGGCGACCAGCCCGCCATCGCGCAGGATTGCGGCGGCCCGCGCGATGCCTTGCTGGTCTGGCTGCAATCTCTGCGGTCGATCCGAGGTCATGACGTGGCGTTCCGGTTGCCGGACGGGAAGGGCTGGATAGGCTTGGCGTGCCCAGGAGGTGGACATAGACCCCGCCTTGTCGGTTGCCAAGCATTTGAAGCTGTCGGAGTTCCACATGGCCTATCGCGCCCCTGTCCGCGACTTCCTGTTCCTGCTGGAACGGGTGCTGGGATTTGCCGCCCTCGCCGATACCGACCGGTTCGCCGATGCCACGGCCGAGACGGTGAGCGCGGTTCTGACCGAGGCCGCGCGCCTGTGCGATGACGTGCTGGCACCGCTCAACCGCGCGGGCGACCTGCACCCCGCCACGCTGGAAAACGGCGTGGTGCGCACCTCGCCGGGTTTTGGCGATGGCTACCGGGCCATTGCCGAGGGCGGCTGGATCGGCATCTCGGCCAGCCCGGAGCATGGCGGCATGGGGCTGCCGGTCACGGTGACTTCGGTGGTCAACGAGATGATGTCGGGCGCCTGCCTGGCGCTGCAACTCAACCCGCTGATGAGCCAGGGCCAGATCGAGGCGCTGGAGCATCACGCCAGCCCCGCCATCCGCGCGCTCTACCTGCCCAAGCTGGTATCGGGCGAGTGGTGCGGCACCATGAACCTGACCGAGCCGCAGGCCGGGTCCGATGTCGGGGCCCTGCGCACGCGCGCCGAGCCGGATGGCGAGGGGACCTACGCGATCACCGGGCAGAAGATCTTCATCAGCTGGGCCGACAACGATTTCAGCGCCAATGTCTGCCATCTGGTGCTGGCGCGGCTGCCCGATGCCGTGCCGGGGCCGAAGGGGATCAGCCTGTTCATGGTGCCCCGCAACCTGCCCGATGCCGAGGGCAACCCCGGCGCGCGCAACGCGCTGCGGGTGGTCAGCCTCGAGCACAAGATGGGGCTGCACGCCTCGCCCACGGCGGTGATGGCCTTCGAGAGCGCGCGCGGCTGGCTGATCGGTGCGCCCCATGCCGGCCTC
>CAUJIU010000048.1 GCA_963205075.1 Pseudomonadota bacterium
TGCAGCCCATGCTTCAACGCATTCTGGTTGCCTTTCGGAGCTCCTGAGCCCGCCGCTCCACCGTGCATGCGGCATCGGGCCTGCCCGGTCACCGCGGGCGACTGACAGGGCGTACCTTTGCGGGTTTTCGCGCCGCAGCGGCGGCTGTTCATCATTGGCCCGGTGTTGCGCGGATGGGTGCCGGCCATGAACGTCATTCGGCCTTGGGTTTGCTTCGGCCGCTGGGGGCCTTTTCATGGCCAACATCGACGGGCATGGCGGGCTGGTGTTCGAGCGCCGCCGGTTCAGCGTCGGGCCGGCTCGAAGCTGTGCGCGCCTCGATAGTGCCAACGATCGCCTGGCCACCGGCCGCGACGTGGACATGCTCGACCGTGACTTTCTGTTGCCCTTTGCCGCGGTGCTTGTTCAGAGCGGCAAGCTGCTGGCTGTAGAGTGCCATCAGCTTTTGCGCATGTTTCAGGTTGAGGTCCCGCCCCACCATGGTTTGGTTCGGCAGCGCTGCGCGCCTCAGGCATTCGAGCGCCGCAAAATGCGTCCCTACCATCTGCATGGCCAACATGCCCTCGGCCCCGTCCGCGGGAATAAGGCTTTCGTACAACTCGATGGCGCGGGTCAGCCGGATATTGACGCTCTTTTCGCTCTCGCCATCGTAATGCCAGAGAAGGCCGTGGATCTCGGCGATTTTCCGGTTCAACTGGTCGCTGGTAGTTATTCCGAGTTCCGACATCAAGGCGCCGGCCGGCGCAAGGTCCTGGGGGGCATTCGCCCCCATCGGCAGTCTGATTTCTGTCGGCTTTTTCGCCATCGCGCGCGTCCAGGCTCCTAGTTCGCATGTCCCGAGCATTATCAGATCTGACAATCGATATCAGCGAGAGATTTGCAGGCGTTTCTACTGTGCAGGGGGTTGAACTTGATTTTCGCACTCAGCCTCCCCCACCCCCCGACTCAAACTCCCGTTAAACCTGACCCCCGACTGCCTTGTCGTTCCCGGCTGCGGCGACCCACACGCCCGACACACCAGGCGCGCGCCGTCCTGGCTCATCAACCTCACCCGCGGCCGATATAGGGCATGTCCCGTGCCATCAGGGTCATGAACTGCACGTTGGCATCCAACGGCAGGGTCGCCATGTGATGGACCGACGATGCCACATGGCGGGCATCCATCACCGCCTCGGCGCGAACGGATCCGTCGGCTTGCGGCACCCCCACCGTCTGGCCGCGGGACATGTCGGTCAAGGCATTGCCGATGTCGATCTGGCCGCAGGCGATGTTGAAGGCCCGCCCGTCCAGCGACAGGCTGCGGGTCAGGCCGGTGACCGCGTGTTTGGACATCGTGTAGGGCGCCGATCCCGGGCGCGGAACATGGGCCGATATGGATCCGTTGTTGATGATCCGGCCGCCTTGCGGATCCTGGCGCCGCATCTGCGAAAACGCCGCCCGCGCGGTCAGGAACATCCCGGTGATGTTGATGTTGCAGACCCGCTGCCATTCGGCGACCGGGATCTCATCGATCGGCGCCGCGACATTGCTGATGCCGGCATTGTTGAACAGGACGTCAAGCCGCCCCCATTCTTTCGCCAGTTGCGCGAAGGCGGCATCGACCGCGACCGGATCGGCCACATCGCAGGTCAGGACCAGCGCGTTCGGAGATCCCGCCGCCGTGGCCTCCAGCGGCTCGCGGCGCCGTCCGGCGAGCGCGACGCGCCAGCCTTTTTCCAGAAAGTGCTGCGCGGTCGCGCGGCCGATGCCGCTACCCGCGCCTGTGATCAGTATCGTGGTTTCCGTCATCTTCCCGCTGCTTTCCCGCTGGCCGCATCAAGGATGGAACGTGGTCAATGGTTGTCTCGCGGCAGCCTGTGCCGGGTCTTCTGATAGACGCCGGACAGTTCCAGGCAGCCACCCGTGTCAAGCTGGCCGACGGTGTTGCGAAAGATCTCCTGCCACGGAGTTTCGCTGACCAGGTCCGGCGGGGTCCAGCCTGCCTTGCGCGCCTGCCACTCCGCGTCGTCGACCAGGGCATCGAGCGTGCAGGCGTTGAGGTCCAGCCGAACCCGGTCGCCGGTGCGCAGGAATGCCAGCCCGCCGCCGATCACCGCTTCTGGCGAGGCGTTCAGGATCGAGGGGCTTTCGGATGTGCCCGACTGCCGGCCGTCACCCACCGTGGGCAGATGGCTGATCCCCCTTTTCATCACGCCGGTCGGGGGGCGCATGTTGACCACCTCGGCAGAGCCGGGATAGCCGACACAACCGACCCCGCGGATGAACAGCATGCAATCCTCGTCGATGGCCAGTTTCGGGTCGTCGATACGGTCGTAGTAGTCCTCGGGTCCTTCGAAAACGATGGCGCGGGCCTCGTGGATGCCCTCCTTGCCCGGGACGGCAAGGTATCTTTCATGAAAGGCCCTGGAAATCACCGAAGTCTTCATGAGCGCGCTGTCAAAGAGATTGCCGGAAAGCACCAGAAACCCGGCCTTTTCGCGCATGGGCTCCGCGACGGTCTTGATGATTTCGGTGTCCCGGCTTTCCCAATCCTGCAGGTTTTCGCCCACGGACTTGCCGGTCACGGTCAGCGCATCTGCATGCAGGCGGCCGGCCTTGAGCAGCTCGCCCATCACCGCCGGCACGCCACCCGCCCGGTGAAAGGATTCCCCGAGATACTTCCCCGCGGGCTGCATGTTCACCAGCAGCGGCACGTCAAAGCCGACAGTCTGCCAATCCTGCAATTCCAGATCGACCCCGACCAGTCGGGCAATCGCCTGAAGGTGTGGCGGCGCGTTGGTAGAGCCGCCGATGGCCGAGTTGGTGATGATGGCATTCTCGAACGCGGCGCGGGTCATGATGTCGGATGGCTTCAGGTCCAGATACGCCATTTCGACGATGCGCTTGCCGGTCTGGTAGGCCATGCTCATCCGCTCGCGAAACGGCGCCGGAATGGCCGCGCAGCCCGGCAGGCTCATTCCCAGCGCCTCGGCAAGGGCGTTCATGGTGCTGGCGGTCCCCATGGTGTTGCAATGGCCCAGGGACGGTGCCGAGGCGCAGACCCGCCCGATATATTCCTCGTAGGTGATCTTGCCCGCGGCCAGATCGCGCTGGCCTTCCCACAATACGGTTCCGGACCCCGCCAGTTCGCCGTTCCACCATCCATCCAGCATCGGGCCGCCAGAAAGCACGATGGCGGGCAGATCGGTGGTGGCGGCCCCCATGAGCATGGCGGGCGTGGTCTTGTCGCATCCGGTCGTCAGCACCACGGCATCGATCGGATAGCCGTGCAGCACCTCGACCAGACCCAGATAGGCCAGGTTGCGGTCCAGCGCCGCCGTGGGGCGCCGGGCGGTTTCCTGGATGGGATGCACCGGAAACTCCATCGGGATGCCGCCGCCATCGCGGATGCCGGCCTTGATCCGGTCCATCAGGAAGACATGGATCTTGTTGCAGGGTGACAGGTCGCTGCCGGTCTGGGCAATGCCGATGACCGGGCGGCCGCTCTGCAGTTCCTCGAGCGTATATTCCTGGTTCTGGTAGCGTTCGAGATAGAGCGCCGTCATGCCGGGATTGTTGGGGTTATCAAACCATTCCTGACTGCGGAACCGCTTGTTTGCGCGTTTGTCGGCCATGTCGTGAACTCCGATGTCCAATGGTCATGTGGTGAAGGCGATTGAAGGACTTTGCGGGCGGGCAGTTGTGCTTGCTATCGCGGGCCGGGTGATCGAACAGTGTGTGGCACTTGCGGGAATGGCGGCATGAATATTCTGGTGATCGGCGGGGGCGGGTTTATCGGGCAAAAGCTGGCCCGGGAACTGGCGCGCCGGGGCACGCTCCGGGGCCGGACCATTGCCGGTCTGCTGTTGGCCGATATCGACATCCCCGCGCCGGTCGATGCGCCCTTTCCGGTCCGGACCAGCACCTGCGATATTGCAGACGCCTCCAGCATCAACAGGTTGATCGGGGCCGATGTCGATGTAATTTTTCTGTTGGCAGCCATCATGTCCGCCCAGGCGGAAGTCGAGCTGGACGCCGGGATGCAGGTCAATCTCTTTGGCACGATCAACGTGCTGGAGCGCTGCCGCGCCCTGACAACCGCGCCGGTTCTGGTCTTTTCGTCCTCGCTTGGCGTGTTCGGCGGCGAGGTCCCGGACCCGATCGAAGACTGGACGGCGACAAACCCGCAGACCTCCTACGGGACCCAGAAGGCCATGTGCGAATTGTTGATCAACGACTATTCGCGCCGCGGCATCATCGACGGGCGGGCCCTGCGCCTGCCCTCGATCTCGGTGCGGCCCGGCGCGCCGAACCGCGCCGCGTCGTCCTATCTGTCGTCGATCTTCCGGGAACCGCTGAACGGGATCGAGGCGGTCTGCCCGGTCGCGCCGGAAACGATGCAATATTTCCTGTCGCCGCGCAAATGCATCGAAAACCTGCTCATCGGGGCCGAGCTGGCGGCTGCGGCACTGGGCATGAACCGGTGCATGACCATGCCCGGACTGACGCTGTCGATCCGTCAGGCGGTCGCGGCGATGACCGAGGTGGCGGGGCCCGAACCCGCAAGACTGATCCGCTGGGAACCGCAGGCAGAGATCCAGCAGATGGTCGCCGGATGGCGGTTTGACTATGTAACCGCCAAGGCAGAACGGCTCGGGCTCGGGCGCGATGCAAGTTTTGCCGACAATATCCGCTACTACATCGACGATGACATGCCGGCCTTGCGCTGACATGTCAGCGCCGGGCCTGACCGCGCATGAAGCGGCCGGCCGGCATCGGTGAAACCGCCCCGAAACCGCTGCCGGTCAAGGGGGGCCGGCCCACCTGTCGGCCCATCTGTCACGCCAGGGGCAGGTAATCCCGATCATAGCCGAAATACCGCGGCCCGACGAGGTCGATGCCCGCCTTGCTGCGCCAGATCGGGTCGCAGGGCCAGGCGAGGATCACGAGGCGCTGGCCATACCGGAGCCCGTCGGCCGTCACCGGCGCGCCGGTTTCGGCGTCCACGGCGGTGATCAGGTCCGGCGTCGTCACCAGCACTTCGCCATCGCGTTCGGCAATCAGGAACTCGTTCTGGAAATCCAGATGCAGGACCTGATCGCGGTTCTGGTCAAGACCGTTGAGCACCGCCCTGCCGCGGGCAAAGCCGCCTACCGTCTTGCGCTCGATATCGGCAATTCGCCCGTGGAACAGCGTCTGCGCCCCAAGCAGCGCGCAAAGTGCCGCAACCGGATCGCCATGCGCGGCGCGCGTTTCGCGCAAGGTGGATCCGATGCGGGCGCACAGGCTGAGGGTGCCGCGCACCATGGATTTCTTGGCAATCGCGCCGGTCATCGGATAGGCCGCAAGCAGCGCCGACCCGCCCATCTCGACCGTTGCGGCACGCGCGAGCCGTTCGGTCCACTGGTTGCTGATGGTGTCGAGGACCAGCGCATTGCCCTTGTCGTCGCACAGGACCATCGGGGTGGAGGCCACGCCAAACATGGTGAAGGTCACCATTTGCAGTTCCGGGAAAGCGCGGCCCATGCCGTCACCGTCCAGAAGCGGCAGGCCCGAGGCCGCCGCCACCACGAAGGGCGTGGTCGAGTTGACGCCGCCGGCCTCGATGCAGATGACCGCATCGACCTTGCGCCCCATGCGCTGCTCGAGCGCGCCGAAGGCCCGCATCAGCTCATCGCCTTGCGGCAGTTTCTCGGCCATCACCGTCGGCGCGCCCATCATGCAGACCGGCACCACCAGCGCGTCATCCGCCAGATCGCCGACATCCGCCAGCCGGACGGGGCCGTGCTTGCGGATTGCCTCCTGCGCCATCAGCTTGCCGATGTAGGGATCGCCGCCGCCGCCAGTGCCCAGCACGGCGCCGCCAACGGCAACATCCTCCATATCGGCCACATCGAATGTGCGGATCGTCTTCATGTCATGCCTTTCTCAATCGGGCCCAGGGCCAGCGGCACAAAGGCAAGCTCGGGATAGCCAAAGGCGGATGGCCCGACGACCGCCATGGCCTGGGGCGTCTTCAACAGGTCATGCGCGGGCAGGCCGACCACGGCCAGCCGCTGACCGTAGCGCAGCACCTCGGTGGTGATCGGCTCGCCGGTCTCCAGATCAAGGTTGATGATCAGGTCGGGCACCATCACGACCGGCTCGCCGTCGATCCAGAGAACCAGGTTTTCATTCTGGATGGCGATCCGCCCCTCGCAGCCCGCCCAGTCGCCGCTGCCGGCAATCCGGGCCTCGCCCCGGGCAAATCCGCCTTTCAGTTCGCGGCGGATATCGGTCACCTTGCCGGTGAAGAACAGCTTGGCGCCGGTCGTGGCTATCACGCGGTCCACCACGTTTTGCCGCCTGGCGCGGGCCGCCAGAACCGTGCGTCCGATCTCGAGCGCCTGGGTCATCGTGCCGGGAACCGCAGAGCGGCGGACGAAGTCCATGCGCATCGGCGCAATGGCAAGGCCCGCCGCCGCCCCCATCGCCACCGAGGTGTCACGGGCAAAGCGCTCCAGCCAGTACATGTCCTTGATGTCACGAAAGATTATGGTGTTGCTCTTGTCGTCTGAAATCGCGGCGGGCGCGGCCTTGGCGCCGTAGATGAAGAACGTGGTCATCTGGACCTCGGGGAAGGCCCGCCCCATGCCGTCGCCATCCAGCACCGGCAGACCGGACTGCGCGGCGGTGATGATCGGCTCCATGGAATTGGCGCCGCCGATCTCGGCACAGATCAGGGCGGCCATGCTGACCCCGGCGGTCTCCTCAACCGCGCGCATGGCCCGCAGGCATTCGGAACCCTGCTCGATCTTCTCGACACTGACGACAGGCGCGCCGATGCCGCCCACCTCGCTGATCCAGGCATCGTCGGGCAGCGCGTCGAGCGGCAGGATGTCGACCTTGGCCCCCTTTCGCAGCAATTCGCGCGAGCGCAGCATGCCAACATAGGGATTGCCGCCCCCGCCGGTGCCCAGAAACCCGGCACCGATGGACAGGGGCAGCAGGTCCGCCTCTTGCAGCGGATAGGCGTCCTTATGCGACATGGAGATCACCGACCGCCTTGACCCGGACCCGGGTTGCATTGCCCGGCAGATAGGCGAGCGGCACATCCTCGACGTCCACGATCTCGATCCCGTCCGGGTGGGCGCCTGCCGCAATCGCTGCTTCCGTGGCCTTCGCCTTGGCATCGGACAGGGCCTCGTCCCGGCCCATCTCGGCCAGGGAATAGACCCGGTCCACCTCGCCCGACACTTGCGCAATGGCGGCGCCAACGGCATTGGCGACGGCGAAATGATCGGGCTTGATCAGCTCGAGCCCGGCAATCGGACCTTCGACCAGAATGCTGCCGCCGCCCACCACGATCACCGGCAGGGGCTCGGCCGAGATCCGGGCCTTCTCGACGCAATCCTCCAGCATGAAGGCGATCCGGTCCCGCGCCCGGCGGATCAGTCCGCGGTCGAGACCCGAGACCTTGGCCGCATCGCCCAGCGTTGCGCCGCCATCGGCCACGACAATATCGGTGGTGGTCAGCGTGCTGCCCCCGAAAATCCGGGCCTCGGTCGAAATCCGGTAGCCGACCGAGCGCGGCCCGACCGTGACCCCGTCCGGGCTGTCGACGACAAGGCTGCCGCCGCCCAGACCGATCGAGAACACATCCGGCATCCGGAAGTTCGTGCGCACTCCGCCCACCTCGACAGCCAGCGTCGCCTGCCGCGGAAAGCCCTTTTGCAGCGATCCGACATCGGTGGTGGTGCCGCCGATATCGACCACGATGGCATCCTGGACGCCGGAAAGGAACGCCGCCCCCCGCATCGAGTTCGTCGGGCCGGAAGCAAAGGTCAGCACCGGGAACCGTTCGGCGAAGGCGGCATCCATCAGGGTCCCGTCGTTCTGCGTCAGGAAGAAGCGGCCGGTAAAACCGATATCCGCCAGTGCCCCCCGAAACGCGGCCACCACCTCTTGCGACAGGTCGCGCAGGCAGGCGTTCATGATCGCGGCATTCTCACGCTCCAACAGCCCGATCCGGCCGATACTGGACGACAAGGTGATGTGCACGCCCGGCAGGGCATCGGCCAGGATCGCGCCGGCGCGCTCCTCGAACTCGGTCGAGACCGGCGAAAACACCGACGTGACCGCGACCGACCGGATGCCCTTGCCCCGGATATCATCGGCAATCCCGCGAAGCTCCGCCTCGTCCAGCGGTGAAATCACCCGCCCGTCAAACTCGTTGCCGCCATGGGCAAGATACCAGTGGTTGCCGATCACGGTCCGCAGATCCTCGGGCCAATCCACCATCGGCGGCAGGCATTCGGTTGCGGGCAGGCACAGCCGCACGGCCGCCGTCTGCGCCAGATCGCGCCGCTGCACCACCGCGTTGGTGAAATGCGTGGTGCCGATCATCACCACGTCGACGGTGGCAGCCTCGCGCCCCGCGGCGGCCAGCACCTTTCTCAGGGCCTCGACCACGCCGGTCATCACATCCCGCGAGGTCGGCGCCTTGACCCCCGCGACGACTTTGGTGCCGTCCAGCAGGACCGCGTCCGTATTCGTGCCGCCCACGTCGATTCCAATGCGGATCATGTCTTGAATTCCTTCGTCTGGCTGAGCTCGCGCAGTGCAAGCAATTGTTCGGCTGTCGGGATGTCTCCGTCGATCATCGGGATCGTCGGGCGCAGGGCCTCTTCCTCGGCCGATATCACTGGCACCGAAGCCAGGAGGAGGCGGGTATAGTCGTGCTGGGGGGCGGTAAAGACCGGCGCAACCGGCCCGGTCTCGACGATCTTGCCAAGATAGAGGATGCCGACCCGTTGGGCAAAGTTGCGCATCAGCGACAGGTCGTGGCTGATGAACAGATAGGTCAGACCCAGTTGCGCCACGAGGTCTTCCAGCAACTCGATCACATGCGACTGCACGGATACGTCGAGCGCCGAGGTCGGCTCGTCAAGCACCAGCAGGCGCGGCTCCACCGCCAGCGCGCGGGCGATGGCCACCCGCTGCTTCTGGCCGCCCGACAATTCATGCGGGAAACGGTCGGCAAAATGGGCCGGCAGCTGCGCCATCTCCAGCAATTCACCCACCCGGGCCCGGCGGTCGCCGGCAAAGTTGTGCGCATCAAGCGGCACCCGGATCGATTGCCCGACCGTGCGGCGCGGGTTGAGCGAGGCGCCGGGATTCTGGAACACCATCTGCACCTGCTGCCGATGCGCCAGCGAGGTGCCGCGGCCAAGGATGCTCTGCCCGTCGATCAGGATATCGCCGCTGTCGGGCTGCGACAGCCCCATGACCATGCGGGCAATGGTCGATTTCCCCGAGCCACTCTCGCCCGCAAGGCCAAAGACCTCGCCGGCGCCGATCGAGAACGACACATCGTCCACGGCCCGGACGATGCCCCGCCCGCGGCCGAAGGCGCCCTTGACCGCAAAGGTCTTGACCAGGTTGCGTACTTCAAGAACCGGGGCGGTCATGTTGCCCTTCCCGTCAATCGCGGCACGGCGGCGATCAGCTCTCGCGTATAGGCCTCGCGCGGCGCGGCGAAGATCTCGGCGGTGGGCGCCTGTTCGACGATCCGGCCCTGGTTCATCACATAAGTGTAGGTCGAGGTCTCGCGCACCACGCCAAGGTTGTGGGTAATCATCAGCAGCGCGAGGTTCTGCCGGGTCACCAGATCGCGCAGAAGGTTCAGGATCTGCGCCTGGGTGGTGACGTCCAGCGCCGTCCCCGGCTCGTCGGCGATCAACAGGCGGGGCTCGGACAGAAGCGCCATCGCGATCAGGATGCGTTGCCGCATTCCGCCTGACAGCTGCATCGGAAACGACCGCGCAACCCGCTCGGGCTCGCGCATCCTGACCTGTTCGAGGACCTCCAGCACCCGCGCCCATCTTTCCCGCCGGCCGCGCTGCCGGCCAAGACGCCTGTCGGCATGCTTGAGGATGGTCCCGAGCTGGTCGTAGATCGTGAACACCGGGTTCAGCGATGACATCGGATCCTGAAACACCATGCTCATGGCCGTGCCCCGCAGGCGCAGCCGGTCGCGTTCCGGCATGGTCAGCAGGTCGCGGTCATCAAACAGGATCGCGCCGCCTTCCACCTTGGCGGGCGGCTGCGGCAAGATCCCCATGACGGTTTTCATGAGCACCGTCTTGCCCGACCCGCTTTCGCCGACCAGCGCGATCTGCGCGCCTTCGGGCACGTCGATGGACACGTCGCGGAGCACCTGCGTCCGCCGCCCGTAGGTCGTGAAACTCACGTCCAGGTTTCTGACCGACAACAGCGCCGTCATCGGACATCCTCGACATCGAAGAGGTCGCGCAGCCCATCGCCCAACAGGTTGAAACCCATCGCCACGAACAGGATCGCGCAGCCCGGCAGCACGCTTTCCCACCAGTAGTCCGGCAGGAACGACGCGCCCGAGGCAACCATGGTGCCAAGGTCGGGCGTCGGCGGCTGGATGCCCAGGCCGAGGAATGACAAGGCCGCGCCGATCAGGATCACGAACCCCGCATCGAGCGAGGTCTTGACGGCAATGGCAGAAACGCAGTTGGGCAGGATCTCGCGAAAGAGGATATGGGCCCTGGATGCGCCCAGTGTCTCGGCGGCCTCGACAAATTCCTGGCTGCGCAGCTGCCGGGTGATCGAATAGATCAGGCGGGTGTGCCAGGTCCACCAAAGCAGCGCGATGGCGAGCATCGAGTTGGTCAGCGACGGCGTGAGGACGGCGGCGACCGCCAGCGCCATGACCAGTGGCGGAATGGCCAGCGCGATATCGGTCACGCGCATGATGACGATTTCGACCCAGCCGCCGAAATACCCGGCAAGCAGGCCCAGCACCACACCCACCGGGATCGCCAGTCCGAGGACCACGACGGCCAGCAACAACGACACACGCAACCCGAAGATCGCTCGACTGAAGATGTCGCGCCCGACATTGTCGGTACCGAACCAGTGGACGGCCGAGGGCGCTTGATGGCGGTTGGCGAAATCCACGACCGCGCCCACATGTTCGGGAAACGGCGTGACATAGGGCGCCAGCAGCGCCAGGGTCACCGAGGTGATGACGATGATCGCCCCGACAACCGCCGTGGGGTTGCGCGAGAACCGCCACCAGTTCTGCCAGGCATTGGACAGCGGCTTCTGGCCCGAAACACTCATGAGACCAGTACCTTCTTGCGCGTGATCATGCCCGCGACCCCCGGATCCGGACCCTGGGGTCAACAACGCCCACCAGCAGGTCGATCATCAGGTTGACCACCACGAAGAACACCCCCGAAACCATCACGACCCCCATGATCGCGTTGAGGTCCTTCTGCACGATGGCGCGGATGCCGTAGCTCGCCATTCCCGGCCAGGAGAAGATCAGCTCGACCACGAAGGCATTGCCGATGAGCGAGGCGAATTCGAGGCCGGTAATGGTCAGCGGCGGCACGAAAGCCGGGCGCAGCATGTATTTGAACATCCGCAGCCGGTCCGGCACGCCAAAGGCGCGGGCCGCCTCGATATAGTCCTGACGGCTGACGTCGATCATCGAGGCGCGCGTGATCCGCGCGATCTGGCCCATGGTCGCGGCGGCCAGCGCGATGGTCGGCAAGAACAGGTGCCGCACCGCTTCCAGAAAGACGTCGCCGCGCCCGGCGATCAGGGAATCGACCAGCACCAGCCCGGTCCATCCGGCATCGAAGTCGATGCCGCCGGGCAGGCGCCCGGTAGTCGGCAGGACGTTCAGCACGTAGCCGGCAAGGATCTGGAGAAGCAGCGCCAGAAAGAATGTCGGCATGACCGCCGAGCCGATCGCCAGCGCCCGGACGAGGTTGTCCGGCCAGCGGTCCTTCCACCGCGCGGCCGCCACGCCCAGCGGCACGCCCAGCGCGAAGGCCAGAAGGATGGTGCAGATGACCAGTTCGAGCGTCGCCGGAAAGGTCTTGGCGATATCCGCGGTTACCGATTGCTCGGTCAAGAGCGAGCGTCCGAGGTCGCCGCGGGCCAGGCCGTGCAGGAACGTGGCGTATTGCTGGAACATCGGATCATTCAGCCCCAGCGACTCCTGCAGGCTGGCAACCTGATCGGCACTTGCCGTCGGGCCCAGCGCCATGCGCGCCGGGTCGCCCGGCACGACGCGCGCGATGGTAAAGATCACCACCGACAGGCCAAGCAGCACCAGAAGCGACCAGCCCAGCCGTCGCAGGAGAAAAGCGAGGAATTCCATCTATCGATCCCGAAACAACGGGGGGCGCCGCGAGGCACCCCCCTCAGGTCGGATCAGCACGACCAGCTGTAACGCGCGAAGTCGTAGTCGAATGACTGCATCGGCACCGCGGCGAACCCGTCAAGGCAATTGTCCATCGCATGTTGCACCGTTTGCGCCAGCAGCGGGACGCTGACCATCTGGTCCATCAGGATGGCCTGGATGTCCTTGTAGATCGCCGCCTGCTCGTCGACGTCGCCGGTCGCCCGGGCCGCGTCGATCAGATCGTCGACCGCCGGGTCCTGCAGCCATTCCATGCTGGCCCAGGTTCCCGCCGCATCCGAATGGTACTGCGTGAAGAACATCGAATCCGGGCTCGGATAGGTCGGACCAAAGAAGATCTGGTTGACGTTCGGCGTGGTCTCGGGGCTCGCGGCAATCTCGGTGACGCGGTTCCACGGATCGGGTTGCTGGGTGATGACGAAGCCAAGCTGCTCGAGGTTGGACTGCATCAGCAGGCTGATCTCTTCTTCAAAGAGCGTGCCGGCAACATAGCCCAGGGTCAGCGGGATCGGCTGGCCGGCATAGGCCGACATTGCCACTTCTTCGGCGGCGCGCGCCATGTCGTAGCGTGGCCCCTCGATATCGTCATTGTGGAACGCCGCGAATGCTTCGGGCAGCGGGGTGCTCATGGCCTCGCCGGGGAAGATCACCTCGCGGATGGTGTCAAAGTCGGTGGCATAGGCGATTGCGCGGCGGATATGGACATCATCCGTCGGCGCCAGCTGGCTGTTGAGCTTGAGATAGAACGCGGTGGCCGTAGGTTCGGACACCATGCGGAACCGGCCCATGTCGACCAGAGCCGCATAGGTGTCGGGCGACTGGAACTGCGAGCTCATCGTCAACTCGCCCGATGCCGCAAGCGCGCGCACCGTCGCCTCGTCGTTGGTGACGATCCAGCGCACTTCGTCGATCGGGTTGTCCGGCATTTCGCCGTAGTAATCAGGGTTGCGCTTGATGACCATGCGGCTGCCGCGATCCCAGCTTTCCAGCAGGTAGGCGCCCGAGCCCGCCACGTTGGCGGCAAGCCAGGTCTGGCCGTCATCGGTGCCCAGGTTGGCTTCCACGACGGCCGAGTTGACAATCATCAGCGCCGGCACCGTCGCCATGAACGGGGCGAAGGTCTTGGACAGGGTGAATGTCACCGTCCGGTCGTCAGTGGCGACGACATTGCCAGATTCCACGACCCCGGCAAACAGGTTGGCCGGGCCCTGGTTGATCCGCAGCAGCCGCTCGAAGGAATAGACCACGTCGGCGGCCGTCACGGGCGTGCCGTCGCTGAAGGTCGCATCGGCGCGCAGGGTAAAGACCACTTCGCTCGCATCCGCCGAGACCGTCCAGCTTTCGGCCAGCTGCGGTATCAGGTTGCCACCGCTGTCCACCGTCAAGAGGCTGTCATAGAGGTTCACGGCGGCCATGTAGTCGGTGTAGTCGCTGATCTTGGCCGGATCGATGGTACCAAAGATCTGGACCGTGTTCATTGTCACCACGTTCTGCGCCAGGGCCATCGACCCTGTCGCGCCGCCAAAACCCAGCGCGGCAACGGCCACGCTTGCTCTCAAGAATTGTCTGGTCATCCTATCCCCCGTTTTACAGCGTCTTCAGACCGATTGGCGGCCTCCATAGTTCAGCTTTGCGAAAGCCGGGCCTTGCCGCAATGCCCCATGCGGATAGGTTTTTGGGTAAGAAGGCTAGGTTTTTGACCGGAAGTTGCGGGCTTTCGGCCCGGTTTTGGACGGTTCAGCCCAAAATCTGCAAGGCGCGGGCGGCCTTTACCGCTTCATGCCGGGAGTGGCAGGCCAGCTTGCGATACAGATTCGACAGATGGAACTTCACCGTCGCCTCACTGAGGCCGATCAGCTTGGCGATCGCCTTGTTGGTGGAGCCCTCGGCAATCCCGTAGAGGATGCGCATCTCCTGCCTGGTCAGCCCGTGCTGCCGGCCGCGCCGGATCCGGCCGGGGCCCGCATCCTGGACCTGCCGCAGCACGCGGCGTATCGCGTCGGTCCGATCCAGCACATCCCGCACCCGCCGGGTGGAGGTCAGATCGGCGAGAAAGACGCGCTCTTCGCCCAAGATGGCGATGGCGCCCAGCGCCGCCGCCGCACCAAGCGAGGTGCCAAGCAGCGCCATCGATTCCTCGTGCCGCCGCTGTCGCCGCAACACATGGGCCAGCCAGATTTCGCCGCCGGTGCGTTGCCGGGCGGTCAGGTGCGGGTTTTGCAGCATGGCGCCCAGCTGGCCATCGAGCCCTTCGCGCAGCGGTTCCATCCGGGCGAAATGGCGCAGCCAGCACAGTGCCAGCGCCAGATCGTCCCGATCCGATAGGGCGACAAGATCGACCTGGGAGTTTCCCACCCGCTCAAGGGTGATCCGGTCCGACAGTCCGGCGGCCTTTTGCGCCGCCTCCTGCCAGCGGTTGGCATTCTGCAGCACCAGCACTTCGCGAATATCGATCAGCACCTTGAACCGGCTGCCCTGCACCTGGGCAACCCGCCAGCGGTCCAGAAAGGTCCGCGCCGCCATGGCGGAGACATGTTCACTCAGCGCCTGACTGCCGTAGATCAGCATGGTCTCGACCAGCGTCGGCCAGATCTCGCCCCGGGCAAAATCGTCCAGATCCTGGGACAGGAACTGCACGAGCGGGGCGGCATCGCCGCTTTCATAGGCGATGCAGGCGGCCAGCAACTGCAAGAGCCGCTTGTCGCCGGGGCTGTCGAAACGGACCCTTGCCATCTGCTCGGCTGCACGCCCGGCATACCGGCCGGCGGCCTGCGGATCGCCAAGGAACAGCTGGATCATCGCCCGGTGCAGATCGACGTAGAAGGACAGGATCGGAATCGCGACGCGGGCATAGTGCCATTCGGCCCGTCCGGCGACGTGATCGGCCTCGGCAAAGCGCCGCTCGCGAATGTAAAGCTCCAGCACGGCGTTGTAGAAGGCCCCACGCCGCAGGTCGTCCTGGACCGGAGTTTCGGTCAACAGGCTGAAGGAGTCGGCAATGACATTGGCGGGCAGATCCTCGCTCTCCCAGGTGCACAGCAGGAAGCGAAAGCAGCGCAGCGGAAAGGAATAGCTGCCGCGGGCCAGAATGACCTTGTGGACATCGGACATGTCCGGCCCGTAGCGTGCGATCAGGACCTGCCGGGCAAGCGCCACGTCGCCGTGCTTGACCGCGTGAATGGCGCGGCAAAGCACCAGCGGCTCCTCCTGCGCGAGCATTTCGGGCGGAAATCCCGCCAGGATGCCCTCAAGCGCCTGTGGCCCGTGGGAATGGATCATGAAATCGCTTTCCGACGCCACCAGAACGCGCATGGCGCCGCCAAAGTCGCCCGCCTGTTGCAGGGTCGCGATGGCTTCGGGCATCAGCCCAAGTGCCGCCTGTGCCTGGGCCACATTTGCCGCACCCTCTGCGGTTTGCCGCAGGCTGTCGATCCGCTGGGTAACGGCACCGACCAGCGCCGGTCCGCATGCGGCCAGCGGCCCCGGCACCTCGCCTTCAACATTGTCCGAAAAGAACGGCAGGCCGCTGCGCATCTCCGGCGGAACCGCCGCGGCCGGATCACGCAGCAAGAGCGCCAGGGCGACCAGCTTTTCGGATGCCAGCCCCGTCAGCAGATCGTCGCGCAGAAAGGCCAGCAGCGGCCCCGGCCCCAGATCGGCCCGCACCGCCGGCAACAGGCAGGGCCAGCCACCCGTCCGCCGGGCCAGCGCGGCCCCGATATCAACGTCGCCGAACAGCAGCGCGTCGGGGCCGAACCGCAGGACCTGGCCGTAGATCTCGGCGCGCGCCAGCCCCGCGACCGGCGTCTCGGGGCGCTTGGCGATGTAGAGTGGCCCCGTGCCGTCTGGCAACGCGGCGCCCTCGGCTCCCGGCGGCAGATCCCAGATCGCACCGCCCGACAGCTCCGGACCCTTCGCGCCCCGGAACAGCGGCAACCCTGTCGCCGCGGCCAGGTCTGCCATGAGCCATGACTTTCCCATGCCTGCCGGCGCCTCGATCAGGACGACCGGAGCCTGGGCTGACCTGAGCCGCGCCACCAGTGCCGCGCGCGACACCCTATTCGCAGCATTTCCCGCCCCGGTCAGAGCCGACCTCCCAGTTCCATCGCAACCTGCGCTCCAACCATAGGGCGCTATCGCAAGCCAGCGCAATGTGATGGGCCGATGCGGTGCCCCCGGCCCTGAAACCCGCCGATGATGCCTTCCGTCCGCCGCCTCGGCCCGGCAACGACCTGCTGCATGTCCCTGCCCTCGGCGGTGTAGAGCCGGGGTTTCAAGCTATTCAGGTTGCCATTTGGGGCTCACCCGGCCCGCCCGGCCCGGATCATGTCGGCGCATTTCTCGGCGATGACGATGGTGGCGGCGTTGGTGTTGCCGCTCAGGAGCGTCGGCATCACCGAGGCGTCGGCGACCCGCAGGCCGGACAGGCCGCGCAGCTTGAGTTGCGGGTCTACCACCGCCAGCGCGTCGGTGCCCATCCGGCAGGTGCCCACCGGGTGATAGACCGTGTCGGCGCGCTTGCGGATCACCGCCTCCCAGTCGGCGTCGCTCATGCCGTCGCGCACGCCCCACATCTCGGCGTGGATATAGGGACGCAGCGCCGGGGCATGCAGGATCTCGCGGGTCATGCGGGCGCCGCGGATCAGGGTCTGCAGGTCGCGCTCGTCGTGCAGGAATCCGGGGTCGATCGCCGGCGCGCGGCGCGGGTCGGCGCTTTGCAGCCAGACCCGGCCCCGTGAATGGGGGCGCAGCACGCAGACATGGCAGGAAAAGCCAAAGCCCGGATGCAGGCGGCGGGCATGGTTGTCCATCAGGCCGATGACGAAATGGGTTTGCAGGTCGGGCCGGTCGACCCCGGGGGCGCTGCGAAAGAAACTGCCCGCCTCGGCCATGGGCGAGGCGGCCATCGAGGCGCCGTCGCGGCGCCATTTCAGCATGTGCCTGAGCGCCGAGAGCCCGCCCCGCAGCCCGATCCCGAACATGTCGCGCTCGCGGCTCTTGCAGGCAAGCACCAGATCGATGTGATCTTGCAGGTTCTGCCCCACGCCGGGCAACGCATGTACCACCTCGATGCCGTGCGGCGCGATGTCCTCGGGCCGCCCGATGCCTGACAGTTGCAGCAGTTGCGGCGAGCCGAAGGCCCCGCCGCAGAGGATGACCTCCGCCCCGGCCAGCACCCGGTGCCGCCGCCCGCCCCGGAGATATTCGACCCCGGTAACCCGCTTGCCCTCCAAGAGCAGTCGCGTGGCATGGGCGCGGGTGATGACGGTCAGGTTGGGCCGCGCCATCGCCGGGAACAGATAGGCGGCCGCCGCCGAGCAGCGCTCGCCGTTGCGGGCCGGGTCGCGGAACTGGGTAACCTGGTAGAGCCCGGCCCCGGCATTGTCGCCCGCGTTGAAATCCTCGGTCGGCGGGATCTGGACCTGCGCATTCGCCTCGACAAAGGCGCGCGAGATCCGGCGCGGGGCGCGCTGGTTGGAAACCTGCAGCGGGCCTGCATCGCCATGGAAGGCATCCGCGCCATTCTCGTTGCTTTCGGAGCGGATGAAGTAGGGCAGCAGGCTGTCCCAGTCCCAGCCGGTGCAGCCTTGCGCGGCCCAGCCGTCAAAGTCCTGGCGCTGGCCGCGCACGTAGAGCATGGCGTTGATCGCCGACGAGCCGCCCAGCGCCCGCCCGCGCGGCTGGTAGCCCCGCCGCCCGCCAAGGCCGGGTTGCGGCACCGTCCGGAAGGCCCAGTTGTTGATCTTGCCCCAGCCCGGCAGCATCGCCACCACCGCCATCGGCATCCGCACCAGCAGGCTGTCGCCTCGGCCCCCCGCCTCGAGCAGGCAGACCGAGATGGTCGGATCCTCGCTCAGCCGCGCGGCCAGCGTGGCTCCGGCCGATCCGCCACCGACGATGACATAGTCAAAGCGCATTGCCCGCCTCCCTGGACTGCCTGGCCACCAGATCAGCACAAACCCGCAGGCGCCAAGGGGTTGCCTGAGCGCCAACAGGATGACGTGGCGTCCTAGACGGCGATCAGCTCGACCCCGCTGGCGGCAAGGGCCGCGCGCTCGGCCCCGCTCATCACCGCGGCGGCGGTCGAGAGGGCATCGGCGATTGCCGCCTGCTCGGCTACCACGCTGACTGCCTTGGCCGCATCGGCCGGAATCGGGCCGTCGTGCCGGAAGATATGCCCGACGCCGCCGATCATGGTCCCGCCCAGCGCCGAGGTGGCGATGGCGCGGTCGCGCAAAGTCAGCCAGTTGCCGTCCGGCAGGGTGATCTGCCAGCCCGCCGCATCGGGGGCGCCCAGCGCCATGATCTCGCCGATATTGACCAGCACGTCGCGCATGCCGGCGGCGCGCAGCAGATCGGCGATGCGGTCGGTGGCATAGCCCTGGGCGATGCCGTTCAGCGTCAGGGCCTGGCCCTGCCCCAGCGTGACCGCGCCCATGTCGAAGGCCACGCGGCTGAACCCGACCAGCGCGGCGGCATCAAGCTGAGCCTGCGTGTCGGCGGCATTGCCGGTCGCCACTCCGGCCCAATAGGCAAAGAGCGGCTGCACCGTCGGATCGAACAGCCCGCCGGTATGCTGGTGGGCCGCGCTCGCCAGCGCCAGCAGTTCCAGCATCTCGGCGGGAGGCTCCGCCAGCCGGCCATCTCGGTTGAGCCGCGACAGCGCGCTGTCGGCCCGGTAGAGGCTGAACAGCGCCTCGATGCGGGCCAGTTCGCTCTCGATGGCGGCAAACAGCGGCGCGGCCTCGGCCGCGTCCAGCCCGGCAAGATGCACCTCGGCCTGCGCGCCCAGCGCCAGACCGTTCCAGCTTGCCAGCGGCGCGGCTGCGGCAAGGCGCGGCGCGGCGCAGGCGGCGGCAGCGATGAACAGCACCCGGCGGCGGTTGAAATGGGTCATCAATGATCCTCCGAGCCCGCATGGTCGTGGTCGGCCCCGTCCATATGGCCGGCATCGGCCCGCAGGTTCCAGTCGGGCCGCACGTAGTCTTCGGTGATCTCGGCCCAGCCGACGATCTGGCCACCAAGCCGGGCCTGTTCGGCCTCGGCCATGGCGCGGTCGGCAAAGGGAATGGCCTCGGGCGTGCCCATGCCGCCGATCTGGCTGCTTTCGATCAGGTAGAAGGCGCCTTCGGCCGGGGTCCAGTTGTCGGCGCCGGGGATCGACCAGCTTTCGGCCTGGCCCATGTCGCTGACATAGACCGCCAGGATGTCGCCCTCGCGCTCGGGGTCGAACAGATAGGCCCGCGCGTCACTGACCTGGCTGAACCACAGCGGCGCCGCCAGGCCGCGCACGAAGATCTGCGCCTTGGGGCCGGGGTGATCGGCGACATACATCTGGCAGTAATGGCCAAGCGCCTCGTCGCTGAGGGTCAGCGGATCGGGGATGGACGCGGTCTCTTCCTTGCAGGCCGATACCAGGGTCAGCGCCGCGGCGAGAGAGAGGATGAGAGGGTATTTCATGGAACAATCCTGTTGATGCGCCAGATGCCGAGGCCAAGGGCGCCAAGGCCCCAGCCCAGCATGACGGCAAGTGTGATGGCCGGCGGAAACGGCAGGGTCCGGGCAAGCCCGTCTATGCCCGAAACCGGCGCTGCATCGAGCGCGGCCAGGTTGAAGATGCGGAATGCGTCGGCCGGGTTGGCCAGCACGAGCCAGGGGAAGACCTGGCGGGTAAAGACACTGTCTCCGGCGGCAATCACCCCGCCGAGCAGCGCCAGATCGTAGAGCACCACCAGCACCAGCCACAGGCCGATGGCAAAGACCGCCGCGGTCGAGATCCGGCCCGCAAAGGCCGACAGCATCAGGCCCAGCCCGACGAACACCGCCCCGAGAGCCACGCTCGCGCCCATCAGGCGCAGCCAGGCCAGGATGCCATCGGCTCCGGCGCCGTAGACAAGGCCCACGGCCAGCCCGGCAATGCCGAAGCCAAAACCGATCGCCACCCCGACCGCGACGGTCTGCGACAGGAACTTGCCCAGAAACAGCTCGCTGCGCCGGATCGGGGTCGCCAGCGTCAGCGCCAGCGTGCCCCGCTCGACCTCGCCGGCCAGCGCGTCATAGGACATCAGGAGCGCGATCAGCGGGATCAGGTAGACCGACAGCGTCGACAGCGAGGCCGCCGTCAGGCTGAGCACATCGACGTCATATTGCGCGCCCTGGCTGGCCCCCAGAAACCCCAGCGCCAGCGCGAACAGCGCCAACAGGCCCGTGGCGCCGAGAACCCAGAGGTTGCGGGTCGCCAGCCGCATTTCCTGCGCGAAGACGATGAGAAGCCGGGTCATGGCTGGGCCTCCTGTTCGGCCAGGTCGGAATAGTGGCGATAGAGGCTGTTGAGGCTGGGCACCTGCACGTCGATATCGCGGATCAGCGGGCCGCAATTCATCAACCTCCCCATCAGGTCAAGCTTTTCATCGGCCTGACACAGCAGCTCGATACTGGCGCCGTTGACCCGCGTGCCGCCAAAACGCGAGTGCAGCGCCTCGACCTGGCCGGCCTGCGCGGTGGCGCGGATGCGCACCGGCAGCGCGGCGTTGCGGGCCAGCGCCTCCAGCGTGCCGTCTGCCTGCAACATGCCCCTGGACAGGATCGCCACCCGGTCGACGCGGGTCTCGACCTCTTCGAGGCCGTGGCTGGACAGCAGCACCGAACAGCCGCGCCCGGCCGCCGCGGCGATGATGTCGTAGAAGTCGCGGCGCGAGATCGGGTCGAGCCCGCTCGTCGGCTCGTCCAGCAGCAACAGGCGCGGCGCGCCGACCAGGGCCTGCGCGAGGCCGAGGCGCTGGCGCATGCCCTTGGAATAGGTGCCCACCGCGCGACCCGCGGCCTCCGCCAGCCCGACACGCTCCAGCAGGCTCATGACCTCGGACCGGGGCGCGCGGCGCAGCCCGACAAAGTAGCGCAGCACCTCCTGCCCGGTCAGCGCGCGCGGGAAGGCAATGGATTCAGGCAGATAGTTAAGCGCCACGCGGGCCCGGTGCGATCCGGGCCTGGCGCCGCAGACCGTCACTTCGCCGCTCGCGGGCTTGAGAAAGCCCAGAACCGCGCGAAACAGGGTCGATTTGCCGGCGCCGTTATGGCCCAGAAGCGCGATGCGCTCGGCCGGGGCGACATCCAGCGACACGCCCGACAGGGCGCGGAACGTGGCGAAGTCGACGCTCAGATCGCGGATTTGCAGGATCGGCTGGTCGGTCATCGGGAAGACTCCTGGGTGGCTGGCCATGCCGCGACGCCACTGAGCGCCGGCTTGGTCAGGGGGTGGCTGTCGACGACACCGCCGGGCAACAGGCCGGGAAACCGCGCCTGCGACCAGCTGACAAGCTGCATCGCCGGCGCCCCGGTCAGCAGCCGCGCCATCGGTTGCGACCAGATCAGCTGGTCGATCACATCATTGGGCCGGTAGGGGCTGTCGGTGACGCCGTTGCCGTCGATATCGAAGCCCGCATGATCCGACCAGTAATTGCCGCGCCCGCCGTCAGACCATTCCAGCCAGCGCGAGCCGACATACTTGACCTGGGTGCGGTTGCCGATGAAGGCGTTGTCCACCAGCCGGTTGCCCTCTGATCCGGCGGTGTAATGCACTCCGATATCGCAGCCCTCGAACCGGTTGGCCTCGAAGTCGTTGCGATTGGAGTTGTAGACGAACAGGCATTTCTCGCCGCCTTCGCGGACCTCGTTGGCCACCAGCGACGAGCGGTTGACGAAGTTCATGAAAAAGCCGTGGGTGACATCGCGCATCGACAGGTTGCCGCTTGCCTGCACGCGGGTCGAATACATGAAGGCAAAGCCCATGTCGTTGTCGTGGCTGACATTGCCCTCGACCACCAGCTCGTTGGAATACATCGAATGGAAGGCGTAGCGCAGCTCGCTCAGCTCGTTGTCACGATAGGTGGCGCGGTTTGAGCTGGTGACGAAGATGCCGTCGCGCCCGCGGCTGATGGTATTGCCCTCCACCAGAAGGCCCGGCGCGTTCCAGACATAGATCCCCGGCCCGCGTTCGGGCACCCGCAGATCGTTGCGCCCCACGATCAGGTTGTCGCGGACGACCGCGTCATGGGCGCCCTGCACGTCGACGCCGATCAGGTTGCCGAGCAATTGGTTGCCCTCGACCACGGCCCGGTGCGCCTCGCGCGACAGGATGATGCCGCCATCCAGTTCGTCCAGCCGCTTGCCGGCGCCGGTGACGGTCAGGCCGCGCAGGGTGACATCGGGCGCGGTGACAGTGATGACCGACCCCTGGTCCGGCCCGGCGACATGCGCGCCGTTGCCTTCGATGACAAGGGATCGGTCGATGATGACCGGCCCGGCATAGTCGCCGGGCGCCAGCATCAGGGTATCGCCCGGCCGGGCGGCGGCAATGGCCGCGGCAAGGGTCTGCGGCCCCGGAACCACGTGCAGGACTTCGGCCGGGGACGCCAGAGGCATCCCCGCCAGAACCGCCGCGATCAGGAACCGCATACCCATTGCCGCGTCCTTCGCTCGTTTAGGCCGGATGGACCAGCATGCGGCCGCGCATCTCCATGTGGAGCGCGTGGCAGAACCACTGGCAGTAGTACCAGTAGACGCCGGGACGGTCGGCCGTGAAGGTGACCGAAGCGGTCGCCTGCGGGCCGACTTCCATCGCCACCCCATGGTTCGAGAGGGTGAAGCCATGGGTCAGGTCGTCGATGTCATCCATGTTGGTGACGTAGACGGTGACCTCGTCGCCCTGATTGACCTCGAAGGATTCGAGGCTGAAGGCCGGCGCGACCGAGTGCATGTAGACCCGCACCTTGTTGCCGTCGCGGATGACATCCGCGCCGTAGTCCAGATCGACGCCATCGGCCTCGGCCTGCTGGCGCGCGGCTTCCCACATGGGATGGTCGCGGGTCCAGATGCTGGCCGGCTGGATGATGTCGGCCCGCACCATGATCGCGTCATGGGGCTCGGCAAAGGTGGGGCTGTCATGCACCACCCGCATCTCGTCTTCCGAGATATCGATCAACTGCTCGTTCTCGGGCTTGAGCGGCCCGACGTTGATGAAGCGGTCTTTCGAGAACTTGTTGAGCGAGACCAGCCACTTGCCGTCGGCTTCCTTGGTTTCGGCCATGGAGGCGTTGATGTGGCCGGGCTGGTAGGCCACGTCCACTTTCGACACGATCGGGTCGACTTCCTCGCCGGCATAGGCGCGGATGGCCTTGTCGATGTCCCACTTGACCACCTGGCTGTCGAGGAAGAGCGTGGTGTAGGCATAGCCCTTGCCGTCAAAGGTGGTGTGCAGCGGGCCAAGACCCAGCTGCGGCTCGGCCACGATGCACGACCGCGGCTCGGCGCCGTTGAACACGTCGGGGACCTTGGTCACGTCGATCACCGACACGGTCGGGGACAGCTTGCCCGCGATCATGACGTGCTTGCCGTCGGGCGCGGTGTTGACGCCGTGCGGGCTGTTGGGGATCGGGATGTAGCGGGTATAGGCGGACCCCGCCTCCTTGCGCCCGTCCAGCACCTTGGCGCCGTTGAGCTCCTGGTAGTCACCGGCGGCGATGCCGGCCTCGATCGCCTTGATGTCGAAGGCGACGACGTGGTCCATCTCGGCCGCGGTCATCTCGGCGAGGTTCATCCCCATCTCCGAGTTGTAGGAGGTCGAGAAGGCGTAGAGGCCCTGATAGTCGCAGTTGGTGTTGTCAAGGTTGCCCGAGACGATCACCTGCCAGGCAACCTGCATCGTGTCGCCGTCGATGGCGGTGAACACGTTGACGTATTTGCTGACATCGGTGAGGTCGCGGCCGTCGTTGATCAGCGGACCCTCGTGCTCGGAGTTGGCGAACACGTAGCCGGTGCGCGGATATTTCTGCGGACGCATGCCATGGATGTCATGGGCGTTCGGGATCTCGAGGATCTTGTCGACCCGCATGAACTTGCAGTCGATCCGCGCCACACGGGTATTGGCCTTGTCGTTGGCGTAGATGTAGCGGCCGTCATAGGTGCCGTCGGTGAACGACATGTGGGCGTGGTGAAGGTCGCCGTTGTCGTAGGTCACCTTGCCGCGCTTGGCCAGGAACTCCTTGGTTTCGGGCAGCAGGCCGTCCGAAAGGATCTTGAGGCTTTCGTTGGTCTGGCCCCAGCCGGTGGCCGAGCAGCGGTTGAACACCGGAATGCGCATCAGCTCGCGCATCGAGGGCACGCCGAGAATGCGCAGCTCGCCGGTCTGGCCCGAGGACCAGATGCCATAGTATTCGTCGAGTTCGCCGGGCTTCAGCTCGTTCTTGTTGTCATCGGCGGCGGCGGCGGTCGCAGCGCCGATAAGGCCGAGCGAACCGATGGCACCCGCCGGCAGCGCGCCCGCAAGCGCGGCCATACCGGCCGTGCCCTTGAACAACCCGCGGCGGGAAATGCCGGTCTTGTTCTCGTCTGTCATGTCACTTCTCCTGTTTTAGCTTGTGATGTGCGAAGCTGGTTTGGATGACCCGTGGCACGGGCAAGCGTGGCCGCGGACTGGGCGTCTCTGGCACGGCGCTTGTCGCGCAGGATCACGACGGGGCATCTCGCATGGTCCTGGTAGAGGACCTGGCAGTTCAGGCACGAGATGCACTCGTTGGGGTTGATTTCACCGGTGGGGTGAATGGCCTGCACCGGGCAATCGGTGGCGCAGACCTGGCAGGGATTGCCGCAGTCCTTGTAGCGCTTGAGCCACTGGAACATGTGCAGGCGCGCCGGGATCGCCAGACCGCCGCCCAGCGGGCAGACATAGCGGCAATAGAACCGCTCGATGAACAGGCCCGGCAGCAGGAAGGCCACCGCGATCAGCACATAAGGCAGCGGGCGGGCGAATTTCAGGATGATGGCGGTCTTGAACGGCTCGACCTCGGCGAAACGCTCCGCCAGTTCGATCGAATAGAACGAGACCCCGAACAGCCCGAGGAAGATGATGTATTTCAGCGCCCAGAGCCGCTCGTGCAGCCCCCAGGGCAAGGTCACCTGCGGGAACTTGAGCAGCCGCGCCAGCTTGTTTGACAGCTCCTGCAGCGCCCCGAACGGGCACAGCCAGCCGCAATAGGCCCCCCGCGCCCAGAACAGGAGCGAGGCCGCGACCGCGAACCACAGGATGAAGATCAGCGGGTCCATGAGGAAGGTGCCCCATTCGAAGTCGCTGAAAAGGGCCGCCGCAACCGCCATCACGTTGACGACCGAAAGCTGCGCATTGGCGTACCAGCCCAGATAGACCAGCGTGAAGGTCAGGAACACGTTGCGGACAATGGCGAAAGTGCGGGCGTTCCGGGTCGCGGTCTTCTGGAAGAAGAAGATGCCGCTCAGGAAGGTCAGCGCGACGGCAAGCGCGGTGATCTGGGTGCGCTTGGCTTCCCAGATGCGCATCCAGAGCGCGTCGCGGGCCGGAGAATCGGCGGCTGCCTCGGTCAGTGTCTCGGGCACCTGCTCGACTGGCACGGTGTAGAGATCGGGCAGGTGGTAGGCCAGCTCGTAGGTCAGGAACAGCTTCTCGATCGGACCGACGGCGCGGTGCACGAGGAATTGCAGGTCGAAATCTGCCGCCGGATCGAAGTTGGCGTCGGCCGGAATGACAAAGAGGTCCATTTCCTCGAAGGAGGGCGCGCCGGCCGCGTCGACATGGACGAGGCGGGTGTTGTTGCGGTCGCGGAAGCGGAACGAATTCTCGCCCTGAATGAGCTGGAAGCGGTCGAAGATGCCGCCGCGCACATAGCCCGACCCCTTGAAGGACCACCGGCCGCCGCCAAAGATCGCGATGGCCTCGTCGCCCTCGTTCAGCGACGATTGCAGGTTGGCGAATGCATTCTCGCCCAGCAAGCTGCGCCCGATCGACGGTTCGCTGACCAGCGCCACCCAGACATCGACATAGTCGTCATCGAAGGGCTCCGGCTCGGCGAACTTGTCGGTGCGCGGATCGCCCATGGCCGCGAAATCGGCGTTGATGGTGGCGACATCCAGGCTCAGATGCCGCAGCGCGCCGTTGCCGGCCAGGGTCTCCCAGTCGGTGATCTCGCCCGCCTCGCGGTCCAGCGCCCGGGTCGGGCCGGTCTGCCGGGTCTCGGCAAAGCCGGGCACGCCGGCCGCACGGGCGGCGCGGATGCCGGCACGCAGGATCGAATCGTCGATCACCATGATGGTCACGGTCGCGCCCGACACGATCTCCAGATCGGACGAATCGCGGTGCGCACCCAGTCCGTGCAGGTCAAAGCCGGTATAATGGTCGATCACGGCGGTGATCTTGGACTCGGGGATGCCGACCAGCACGATCGGCTCGGAATGCTTGACCAGCTGCGCGCCGGTGATGATGCCCTGCGGCGAGATGCCCGCGACGATGTGGATCGGCTTGCCCGAATAACCGGTCGTCGGCACGAAGTCCGATGTCAGAAAAGCCCAGCCCAGCAGCGTATCGCCCTGATAGGCAGGCGCCAGGCCGCTGGCCTCGACAGGCCCGAAGCGGTCGGCGCCCGGAACGATCTCCGAAGGTGCGACCTCGGTCAGGTAGGTCGGCAAGAGCGGTTCGGCGCTGGCAAGGCCCACGTGCAGGAAAAAGGCCAGCAGCAGGCATAACAGTCTTTGCATCTGAATCGTCCGGTTCGTTGAAGTCGGCCCCGCAATAGACGTCCCGGCGCGACCGGAGTTTGATCCAGCGCAACATCGGCCGCTTTTATTCGGATTAATTGTGGAGCCACCAAAACAGGCGGGGTGGCCGGTGAGCGCATCGACAATAACAGCAACCAGCACGGTCAGCGACGTCATGGGCCAGTGGCCCGGGACGATGGAACTGTTCCTGCGCTATGACATGCTTTGCGTCGGCTGCGTGTTTGGCCCGTTCCATTCGGTCGCGGATGCCTGCAAGGAACATCAGGTCTGCCAGACCGAGTTCCTGAACGCCCTGAACGCCGCCGCCGGGCTCATGCCCCGCTGAGCAGAACCAGCCGGTGCGGATCGAGGATGCGGATATGCCTGCGCCGGCTTTCGACCACGCCGTCGCGGGCCCAGGCCGACAGGAGCCGCGAGACCGTGTGCAGCGTGGTGCCCGTCATGTCCGAGATGTTCTGCCGCGTCACCGGAAAGCTGATCTCCACCGCGTTGCCGTCCTTGCGTCCGCCCTGCTGGATCAGCCGCATCAGCGCGCAGGCCACGCGCTCTTCGACATGCTTGGTCGCCATGGCCAGAATGGACTCGTGCAGCTCGCCCATCCGCTCGCCCACGGTGCGGTAGGTCTCGGTCGCGAAGCCGGGGAAGTCATCGCAGAAGCGCTGCCACAGGTTCACGGGCCAGCTCAGCGCGATGCAGTCCTCGGCCGCGACCGCCATGGCCGGGTAGGTCTTGCGCCCGATCGCCTGGGCAATCCCGAACAGCTGGCCCGGAGGAATGTGCAGGGCGATGACCTGTTCGCCCCCCGGCGTCAGCCGCACCACGCGGATATGGCCGTCAAGCAGCAGAAAGAACCGCTCGGCCTCCTGGCCCTCGCTGAAGATGGTGGTCTCGGCCGGATAGAGCTGGCTGGTCGCCTGTTCGAGCAGCGTGGTGATCTGGTCGCGGTCCAGCTTGCTGAACGGCGGCAGTCTCGCGATGAGCGAAGGGTCGAGGCGGTTGGACATCAGACTCGGATCCTGAACAGGGCTCGGACGGCATCGCCGCGGCTCCTGTTAGCCCACAATGCCACCGTCCGAAAGCGCAAGCGAGACGACAATTCCGCGTGAAGTTTGATATTCCGCAATGAACCCGGCATCAGGCAGGTATAGGTCACGGTCGGAAATGAAAGGAAAGACCATGAAATTTGTTCCCATGATTCTGGCTGCAACCCTGTTCGCGGGCGCGGCCCAGGCCGACGAGATCGTCGTCCACATGCTCAACCGCAGCGATGCCGGCGCGATGGTGTTCGAGCCCGACTTCATCGTTGCCAATATCGGTGACACCGTGCGCTTCGTCCCCACCGACCGCAGCCACAACGCCGAAACCATCGAGGGCTTCCTTCCCGAGGGCGTCGAGATGGTTCTGGGCGCGATGAACGAGGAAATGGTGCTCGAAATCACCGCCGAAGGGCTTTACGGCATCCGCTGCAAGCCGCATTTCGGTATGGGAATGGTGGCGCTGATCTCGGTCGGCGAGCCGACCAACCTTGAAGCCATCGAAGACGTCAGCCTGCCGCGCAAGGCGCAGGAGCATTTCGACGCGCTTCTGGCTGAACTCTGAGAACAGCTGATCCGGGCTGGCGCTGACGGCGCCGGCCCGGTCATGCCCAGGGCGCCTTCGGGGCGCCACTGGCCGCCGCCCATTGGCGCGGCCGCAGAATTCCATTTGCCAGACAAGGCGCTACCCATGACCCAGACATCGCTGCCCGCCGACGCCGCGGACCTGACCCGGCACATCGAATCCCGCTACCACGCCCGGCACCGCGAACAGCTGCCCCGCCTGATGGCGCTGGCAGAGCGGGTCGAGTCGGTCCATGCGGATCACCAGGACGCGCCCTTCGGGCTGGCCGGCCTGCTGGGGCGCATCCAGGGCGACATGGAAATCCACATGAAGAAAGAGGAGCTGATCCTGTTTCCGGCCATCCGCCGGGGCGGAATGCCGGGGATCGAGCACCCGATCGCGGTGATGCGGGCCGATCATGCCGGCCATGACGACGACATCGCCGACCTGCGCAGGATCACCGGCGGGCCGGCCCTGCCCGAACATGCCTGCAACAGCTGGACAGCCCTCTATACTGAGCTTACCGAGTTCATCGACGACCTCACCGAACACATGCGGATCGAAAATGACATCCTGTTCCCGCAATTCGAATGAGCCGGTGAACGAGACGCCGGACACCGAGGGGCGCTACGCCTCGCCGCCCTGCATGGCGCAGGAGATCGCGCCCGACTACTTTGACCCGCTGGGCGTGGATCCCGAGCAGGCCCGCGACGTGGCCCGCTGGCGCAAGGCCGAGCGGACGCGCCTGCTCGACGCGCGCCGCGAGCTTGGCGTGGAGACGCTGCGCGCGTCCGGCACCGCGCTGATCGGGCATCTGATGGACTTTCTCGAGCCGCGGATCGCCGCCTCGCAGGTCCGCCTGGTCTCGGCCTACTGGCCGATCAAGTCCGAGCCCGACCTGCGCCCGCTTCTGGACATGCTGATCGAACGGGGCATCGATGTCTGCCTGCCGCTGGTCGAAACCCTCAAGGCGCCGCTGGTCTTCCGCCGCTGGACCCGCGACACCAAGATGGTGCGCGGGCACTGGAACATCCCCGTCCCGTCACCTGACGCCCCGGTCTGCCAGCCCGATCTGATGCTTTCGCCGCTGGTGGGCTGGGACAAGGCGGGCTACCGGCTTGGCTATGGCGGCGGCTATTTCGACCGCACGCTGGAGGCCGCCGCCGCGTCCCGGCCCTTCGTGATCGGCGTCGGCCTGCAATCGGCAGAACTGCCGACGATCTTTCCGCAACCGCATGACATCGGCATGGACGCGATCGTCACCGAGGCGGGTCTGCAAGGCACCTGGAGCAAGTAATGGCCACCACCAACGAACAGATGCGCGCCTGGACGGGCCCGGCGATCTTTGGCTACGGCTTCCGGCCGTTCTTCTTCAGCGCCGGTCTCTGGGCGGCGCTGGCCATGGTGCTCTGGATCCCGATGCTGAGCGGGCACCTGCTGCTGCCGACCGCCTTCGACCCGGTGTCGTGGCATGCCCATGAATTCCTGTTCGGCTACATCTCGGCGGTGATCGCCGGGTTCCTGTTCACGGCGGTTCCGAACTGGACCGGGCGGCTGCCCATTGTCGGCTGGCCGCTGGCGACGCTCTGGTCGGTCTGGCTGGCGGGGCGGATCGCCGTGGCGTTCTCGGCCCTGCTGCCGCCGCTTCTGGTCGCCATCGTCGACCTGGCGTTCCTGGTGGCCTTCGCCATGACCATCGGCCGCGAGATCGTGCGCGGGCGCAACTGGCGCAACCTGGTCGTGCTGGTCATGCTCTCGGTCCTCGCCATCGGCAACGCGGTGTTCCACCTCGAGGCCGCAAGTGGCGGTTTCGCGGCCGAAGGCTACGGCCTGCGGATCGGCCTGGGCGCGGGGATCCTGATGATCTCGGTGATCGGCGGGCGCATCGTGCCGTCCTTTACCCGCAACTGGCTGGTGCGGCGCGGCCCGGGCCGCCTGCCGGTGCCCCCGACGCAGCGGCTCGACCAGATCGCGGTCGGCGCCATGGTGCTGGCGGTCCTGCTGTGGGTCTCGCTGCCCGGCGCGGCGCTGACCGGCGGCGTCCTCATGCTGGTCGGCCTCCTGCATCTGGTCCGGCTGGCCCGCTGGGCCGGCGAGCGCACGGCCGCCGAACCGCTGGTTCTGGTGCTGCATGTGGGCTACCTGTTCGTGCCGCTTGGCGCCCTGGCGCTGGGTCTGGCGATCCTGATGCCCGAGGCTATCGCGCCGGCCGCCGTCCAGCACCTCTGGATGGCGGGCGCGCTCGGCCTGATGACGCTGGCGGTCATGACGCGGGCGACGCTGGGGCATACCGGGCAGCCGCTGACGGCCGGACTGGCGATCTCGTCGGTCTACGTCGCCGTGGTGGTCGCGGTCCTTGCCCGCCTGGCCGCCGGCGTCTGGCCCGGCCAGTCGACGCTGCTGTACATGATTGCGGGCACCGCCTGGATCGGCGCCTTCGGCGGCTACGTGCTGATCTTCGGGCCCAGGCTGCTAACGGTGCCGGCGGCGCGGCGCCTCTGACCGCAGCGGCACCCCGGCGGCATCGGCGTTCGGGATGCCGGCGCTTTCAGCGCGCAGCCGGTCGACCGCGTCGATCTCGACCCAGCGGCCCGATACCCGCAGCACCCCGTCATCCTGCAACCTTCGGAACAGCCGCGACACCGTCTCGGGCTCGACCCCCAGTGACGCGGCCAGGTCGCGCCGGGTCAGCGGCAGCCTGATCCGGCGTGGCCCGGTGCTTTCGGGATCCAGCCCCTCGGCAAGTTGCACGATCAGTTCCGCCAGCCGCCGGCGATTGTCCGATTTCACGCTCATGCGCTGCCAGTCGCGCGCGCGCGCCAGTTCTTCGGCGCAGCGGCGCGCGATCCGGTCCAGCGTCTGCGGAGTTCCGCCGACAATCTGGCGCGCCTCGCGCCGCGCCACCATGCACACCCGCGAGGGCATCAGTGCCGTGGCCTCGGTCTGGTGGATATCGTCGGCCAGAAACGACCGGAAGCCGAGAATGTCACCGGGATAGACCAGCCGCACGAAAGAGGTGGCCCCATCCTGCCGGTAACTGCGCAGCGCCATCAGCCCGCGCGACAGGCAGTAGACCGCCTCTGTCGGCTGGCCTTGCGCAAACAGCACCTCGCCCTCGTCCAGCCCCTGCCGCACGAAACTGCGGGTCAGCACATCGCGCAGCCCGGCCGCCACCGGCCGCCAGACACTCAGGGCGCCAAAGCGGCACCCGGCGCAGGGATGCGCGGGGGCAGGGTCTCGGGTTTTCGGTCCATCGGACATGACAGCGGGTTGGTCCAGCAAGTGCCGCGCGGGGCGGCGACGGCACGGGTTGCATGACAATAAGAGCGGGCAGAATTGACGATTGTCAATTACGGCCCGCCCGGTCGCTGGCACGGTGGCCCGCACAGGACGGGAGAGTCAATGTCATCCGATTACAGCGCGGACCCTTTGGGATATTCCGCAGAACCTCCCGCCACTGTTGCCAATCCTGCCCCGACCGCGCGTGTCTGCCCCTTTCACGACACGCCGCCGATGCCGCAGGCGCGGCAGGGCAAGGTCTCGGTCTGGCAGTATTTCCGGCTGTTCCGGCGCGACATCCTGTCAGCCCAGCCCAGGCACCTGTTCCGCGCCTGGATGGCCGAGTTCCGCACCATCTTCTTTCGCTCCTACCTGTGCAACGACCCCGAGCTGGTCGACCGGGTGCTGAGCGCGCCGATCTCGGAGTTTCCCAAATCCGAGCGGATCCGCGTCGGGCTCAAGCCGCTGCTGGGCGAGTCGATCTTCATTTCCAACGGGCCACTGTGGGAGCATCAGCGCCGCATCATCGATCCGGCCTTCGAGGGCGGCCGCATCAAGACCACCTTCTCGGCCATGTGGGACGCGGGCGTCGCGGCCACCGAGCGGCTGGCGGCGCTCGCTGACGGGCGCCCGGTCGAGATCGAGGCCCAGACCAGCCATGTCGCCATGGACGTGATCGTGCGCACCCTGTTCTCGATGCCGGTCGAGCAGCCCATCGCCGCCGCCGCCTTCGCCGAGTTCCGCGACCACCAGACCGCCCAGCCGGTAGCCAACCTGACCGCGATCCTGCCCTGGCCGAAATGGATGCCGCGCTACCATTCCCGCCAGACCCGCCGCACCGCGCAGCGCATCCGCGGGCTGATCACCCAGCTTGTCGAGGCGCGGGCGGTCCTGATCGCCACCGGCAAGGCGCCCGACGACGTGGCGACCAAGATCATGACCACCGCCGACCCCGAGACCGGCGAGCGCTTCGACCTGACGGAAATGGTCGATCAGGTGGCGATCTTCTTTCTGGCCGGACACGAGACCTCGGCCGCCGCGCTGGCCTGGTCGCTCTACCTGCTGGCCCGCAATCCCGACTGGCAGGAGCAGGTCGCTGCCGAAGCCCAGGCCGCCATCGACCCCGACAAGATCTATTTCTCGGTGCTCTCCAAGCTGCGCCGGTCGCGGTCGGTGTTCCGCGAGGCGATGCGGCTCTATCCGCCGGTGCCGATGCTGGTGCGCGAGACCACCTGCCCGCAGAACTTCCGTGGCCGCGAGGTGCCCAAGGGCTCGCAGGTCATCCTGTCGGCCTGGCACCTGCACCGGCACGAGCGGCTCTGGGACGAGCCGCATCAGTTCAACCCGGCGCGCTGGGATACGCCCAATGGCCGCGACGGATTGCGCCGCGCCTTCATCCCCTTCTCGGCCGGGCCGCGCGTCTGCCCCGGCTCTGCCTTCGCCATGGCGGAGGGGACGCTGATCCTCGCGCTTCTGGTGCGTGCCTTCCGCTTCGACCTCGTGCCCGACCGGGTGCCGGTGCCGCAGGCGCACCTGACCCTGCGCGCCCGCGACGGCATCCATCTGCGCCTGACCCCGCGCAGCCCCACTCCTTCCAAACCACCGGAGACCACCCAATGACCGCAAACCCCGCCGCCAGGGCGCAATCGGCAGCGATGCCGCATCCCGCGCCGCTGCGCGCCTGGCCCTACTGGCTGTCGATCACCTTCGTGCCGCTGGTGATATTCGCCCTGGCCAAGGGCGGCTGGAGCATCGCGCTGATCCCGGCCTATGGCTGGGCGCTGATGCCGCTGATCGACCTGTTCGTGGGCAAGAACCTCGGCAATGCCGACACCCAGACCCCCGACGAAAGCCTGTTCTGGTTCCGGCTCCTGACCTGGATCTGGTTTCCCATCGAGTTCTGCCTGGTCTTCGGGGCGATCTGGGTCATCACCCAGGTCGGCGGCTATACCACGGTCGAGAAACTGGCGCTGATGTTCGGTATCGGCGTGACCACCGGCACCGTCGGCATCGTCTATGCGCATGAGCTGTTTCACAAATCCAACTTCTGGGAGCGCAATCTCGGCGATCTGCTGATGGCGATGGTGCTTTACGGACATTTCCGCACCGAGCACCTGCTGGTTCATCATCCCTGGGTCGGCACCGGGCGCGATACCGTGACGGCGCGCTACAACGAAGGTTTCCTGCGCTTCTTCCCCCGGGTGCTCTGGCAGGGCCCGCATTCGGCCTGGCGGGCCGAGCGCGCGATGCTGGCGCGGGCCGGGCGCGGCCCGCTGCACCCGTCCAACCCGGTCTGGAAATACCTGATACTGGCGGCGATCCTGCTTGGCCTTGCCTATGCGATCGGCGGCTGGGTCGGCGTCGGGCTCTTTGCCTTCCAGGCCATCGTCGCGGTCTGGCAGCTGGAGCTGACCAACTATGTCGAGCATTACGGCCTGACCCGCCGCCACCTGGGCGAGGGGCGCTATGAGCCGGTGGCGGCACATCACTCCTGGGATTCCGCGCATATGGTCTCGGGCGCGCTGTTGCTGAACCTGCAGCGCCACGCCGACCATCACCTGCACCCGATGCGCCGCTATCCGCTGTTGCAGATCTACGCGCCCGACCGGGTGCCGCAGCTTCCCACCGGCTACCCGCCGCTGACCGCTTTGGCGATGGTGCCGCCGGTCTGGCGGCGGCTGTTCAACCGCCGGGTCCGCGACTGGCGGCGGCAATATTACCCCGACATCACCGACTGGGCCGAGTACAAGACCCTCTCGCACCCGCTGCCGCGCGGTGCCGGCTGAGGCAAGACCGGGGCCGCCGGCCATGGCGGCCCCGAGCGTTCAGTGCTTGAGCATGATGTGGCGCGCCACGGTATAGTCTTCCAGCGCATACATCGACATGTCCTTGCCGTAGCCCGAGCTTTTCAGGCCGCCATGCGGCATCTCGTTGGTCAGCATGAAATGGGTGTTCACCCAGGTGCAGCCATAGCGCAGGCGCGCGGCTGTCGACATGGCGCGGCCCAGGTCCCTGGTCCAGACCGACGATGCCAGGCCATAGTCGCTGTCATTGGCCCAGGCCACCGCCTGATCGACATCCGAGAACGGCGTCACCGACACCACCGGGCCAAAGACCTCGCGCTGCACGATCTCGTCCTGCTGGCGGGCCCCGGCGACCACGGTGGGCGCATAGTAAAAGCCGCTCCTGCCGTGGCTCTGGCCGCCGGTCGTGATCTCGACATGCCTGAGATCGCGCGCTCGCTCGACGAAGCTTGCCACCCGGTCGCGCTGGCGGGCCGAGATCAGCGGCCCGATCTCGTTCTCGGTATCGTCGGCGCGGTCAAAGGCGATGCCGCTGACCGCCGAGGTCAGGTCCGCCACCAGCCGGTCGTAGGATTTCTGCGCCACGTAGATGCGGCACGCGGCGGTGCAATCCTGCCCGGCATTGTAATAGCCGAAGGCGCGCAGCCCCTCGACCACCGCGTCCAGATCGGCGTCGTCAAAGACGATGACCGGAGCCTTGCCGCCCAGTTCCAGATGCGTCCGCTTGACCGATTTCGAGGCCGCCTGCAGCATTTTCTTGCCGGTGGCGACATCGCCGGTCAGCGAGATCATCTCGACCTTGGGGTGATTGACCAGCGCCGTCCCCACCGTCTCGCCGCGCCCGGCAATGACGCTGATCACGCCCTTGGGAAGTTCCTCGGCCAGTATCCTGGCGCAGGCCAATGCGGTCAGCGGCGTCTGTTCGGAGGGCTTGAACACCACGGTATTGCCGCCCGCCAGGGCCGGCGCGAGCTTCCATGCCATCATCATCAACGGATAGTTCCAGGGCGCCACCGAGGCCACCACCCCCACCGGATCGCGGCGGATCATCGAGGTGTGGCCTTGCAGGTACTCGCCCGCCACCGGCCCGTGCATGTTGCGCACCGCACCGGCGAAAAAGCGGAACGTATCGACGATGGCCGGAACCTCGTCGCCGATGGCGGCGTTGATCGGCTTGCCGCAGTTCAGCGCCTCGAGCCGGCCGAAATCCTCGCCCGCCGCCTCGATCCGGTCAGCGATGCGCAACAGCGCCGCCGCGCGCTCGGCCGGAGTGCTGCGCGACCAGCCGGCAAAGGCCTCGACCGCACCGTTGACCGCGGCATCGACCTGTTCGACCGACGCTTCGGGCACATCGACAATCTCGCTGCCGTCGCGCGGGTTGAGCACCTTTTCGGCCCGGTCCGCACCGGCGACGAATTCGCCGTTAATCAGGAGTTTGGTCTGCATCCTTGCTCTCCTTGGTCAGAATGGGTCATTTGCCGCCGCCCGCGGTCTCGCTGCCGCCGCGCGTCAGGTAATAGGCGCCCAGGATGGGCAGGAAGGTCACGATCACCACCACCATCGCCACCACGTTGGTCACCGGGCGCTGGCGCGGGCGGACCAGTTCCTCGAGCATCCAGATCGGCAGGGTCTGCTGCTGGCCGGCGGTAAAGGTGGTGACGATCACCTCGTCGAATGACAGCGCGAAAGCCAGCATCCCCCCCGCCAGCAGCGCCGAGGCGATGTTGGGCATCACGATATGGCGCAGGGTCTGGAAACCGTTGGCGCCAAGATCGGCGGAAGCCTCGATCATCGAGCCCGACAGCCTGCGAAACCGCGCCACCGCGTTGTTGTAGACCACCACCATGCAGAAGGTGGCGTGGCCCAGCACGATGGTCAGCGTCGAAAACGGGATATCGCCCAGGCTGAAGGCCGAGCGCAGCGCGATGCCGGTGATGATGCCGGGCAAGGCAATGGGCAGGATCACCAGCAGCGACACGGTCTCGCGGCCAAAGAACCGCGCCCGGCTGACCGCGGCGGCGCAGAGCGTGCCCAGCACCAGCGCCAGGGCGGTCGACAGCGCCGCCACCCGCACCGACAGGCCCAGCGCCGACCAGACATCGGGCCGGTTCCAGGTGACGGCGAACCAGTCGAGCGTCAGGCCCGGCGGCGGCCATTGATAGGTCCGGTCCTCGGTGGTGAAGGCATAGACGAAGATCAGCAGGATCGGCGCGTGCAGGAAGGCCAGCCCGGCAAAGGCGGCAATCCGGAGCCCCAGCGGCGCGCGGTCAGAGCGCATCGAACGCCCCCTTCCGCTTGGCGGCCCAGAGATAGAGCCCCATGATGACGATAGGCACCACGGCAAAGGCGGCCGCCAGCGGGATGTTGCCGGCGGTTCCCTGATGGGCATAGACCGCCTGCCCGATGAACAGCCGCGACGAGCCGACGATCTGGGGAATGATGTAATCGCCCAAGGTCAGCGAAAAGGTGAAGATCGAACCGGCGATCAGGCCGGGCAGCGCCAGGGGCAGGATCACGTAGCGCAGCGTCTGGCGCGACTGCGCGCCCAGATCGTCGGAGGCTTCCAGAAGGTTGCGCGGCACCCGTTCCAGCGCCGCCTGCAAGGGCAGGATCATGTAGGGCAGCCAGACATAGAGAAACACCAGGAACGTGCCGACATAGCTGACCGAAAGCGAGTTGCCGCCAATGACCGGCAGTGCCAGCAACCCGTTGAGCACCGCGCTGGCGCCGATGCCGTCGATGGCCCAGTTGAGAATGCCCTCCTTGGCCAGGATCAGCTTCCAGGCATAGACCTTGACCAGATAGCTCGACCAGAGCGGCAGCATCACGCCCAGATAGAAGAACGCCTTCATCCGTCCGGTCGCGTAGCGCGCGGCGTAGTAGGCGATCGGGAAGGCGATGAAGGCCGAGGCGATGGTGACGCTGGCGGCCATCAGCGTGGTGCGCAGGATGATGTCGAAATTCGACGGGCGCAGCAGTTCGCCATAGGTCTTGAGAGTGAATTCATGGGTGATCAGCCCCGAGAATTCGTCAATCGAGAAAAAGCTCTGCACCAGAAGCGCCACCAGCGATCCGATATAGATCACCACCAGCCAGATCAGCGGCGGCCCCAGGAGCACGATCAGCAGCACCCCCGGCCGCCGCCAGAACAGGTCCGACAGCGCCGCCCAGGGCCCCTTGCGCGCGACCTGCATCATTCGCCGTCCATCTCGTGCACCGAGCGGGTGTCCCAGGTCAGTCCCGTTTCGGCCCCGACCGGTGGCAGCGCCGCGCCCGAGGGCACCGTGGCCACCAGCATCGCCTCGCCCAGCGCCACGCTGACACGGTTCATCGCGCCCAGATAGCGGATGCCGGTCACGGTGCCGCTGACCCGCGCCTGCGGCGCAGGCGTCAGCATGATCGCCTCGGGCCGCAGGCTGACCCACTTTTCCGGCCCGCCCGCGGCGCGGCTCTGCGCGGGCGACAGCACGTTGGCCGAGCCCACGAAATCGGCGACAAACCGGGTGCGGGGGCGTTCGTAGATGTCTTGCGGGGTGCCGACCTGCACGATGCGGCCCTGGTTGAACACCGCCACCCGGTCGGCCATCGACAGCGCCTCGCCCTGATCGTGGGTGACAAAGATGAAGGTGATGCCAAGCGAGCCTTGCAGCAGCTTCAGCTCGTCCTGCATCGCCTCGCGCAGCTTGAGGTCCAGCGCGCCCAGCGGCTCGTCCAGCAGCAGCACCCGCGGCTTGGTCACCAGCGCCCGCGCCAGCGCCACCCTCTGGCGCTGGCCGCCTGACAGGGCGGCGGGCTTGCGCGACCCGTAGCCCGGCAGCTTGACCAGCTCCAGCATCTCGTCGGCCCGCGCATAGCGCTCGGTCTTGTCCAGCCCGCGCACCATCAGCCCGTAGGCGACATTGTCGCGCACGCTCAGATGCGGAAACAGCGCGTAGTCCTGAAACACCGTGTTCACGGGGCGGCGGTTGGGCGGCACGCCCTCGCAATCCTCGCCGAAGATGCGCACATGGCCCGCGCTTGGCCGCTCGAAGCCCGAGGTCAGGCGCAGGCAGGTGGTCTTGCCCGACCCCGACGGGCCCAGCATGGCGAAGAACGCCCCTTCCTCGATGGCGACCGAGACATCATCCACGGCCCGGACCGAGCCGAAATGGCGTGAGACGTTCTGGAATTCGACGGCAATTGGCATGGGGGAAAGTCACCTTCTCACCCGGCGGCAGGACCGCCGGGTGCAGTTGGGAGAAAGCCGGGTCCGATCAGCGGCCGCCGATCACCCCGATATAGTCCGAGACCCAGCGATAATAGGGCACGCATTCGCCCTGGCTTTCGCAGGCACTGACCGGGGTGGTCCAGAACTTGATCCGGTCAAAGTCGTCCAGGCCGTTGAGCGTGCAGCCCTCGGCGGTCTGCATGCCGCGCCCGTCCGTACAGGCCGCCGGCACCGACGGGTTGGACCCGAACCAGACCGAAAGGTCGGATTGCAGGTTCGAGGCCAGCGAATGTTCCATCCACAGGTAGGAACAGTTGGGATGGGCGGCGTTGACATGCATCATCGTGGTATCGGCCCAGCCGGTCGCGCCTTCGACCGGGATGACCGAGGCGATGGGCTGCCCCTCGCTTTGCAGGATATTGACCTGGAACGGCCAGGAGCCCGAGGCGACCACGCCCTCGTTCTTGAAGTCGTCCATCTGGATGAAGGCATCGTGCCAGTAGCGGTTGACGAGGGTCCGCTGGACGCGCAGCAGGTCGAGCGCGGCGGCATATTGCGCCTCGTTCAACTCGTAGGGCGAGGTAATGCCGAGGTCCGGATTGTGATACATCAGGTAGTTGGCGGCATCGGCGACGTGGATCGCGCCGTCATAGGCCTGCACCCGGCCCATGTTCGATGCGCCGTCCGGCAGCGTCATCTCTTCAAAGACCACGTTCCAGGATTCCGGCGGCGTATCGCCAAAGGCCTGGGTGTTGTACATCAGCACGTTGGGCCCCCACTGGTAGGGAGTGCCGTAATGGACGCCGTCGACAGTGTGCCAGGGCGCACCCTTGAGGCGGTCGTCAACGGTCGCCCAGGACGGGATCAGGTCGATGTTGATCGGCTGCACCCGGCCCCCGGCGATCAGCCGCAGCGAGGCATCGCCCGAGGCGGTCACCAGATCGAAGCCGCCCTCGTTCATCAGCGCCACCATCTCGTCGGAGGTGTTGGCGGTCTTGACGTTGACCATGCAACCCGTGGCCTGCTCGAAGCTGGTCACCCAGTCGAAGGCGGCATCGGTCTCGCCGCGCTCGATATAGCCGGGCCAGGCGACGATATCGACCTGCCCCTCGCCGGCGCCCAGTTCGGTCAGCATGTCGGCCAGCGCCGGCTGTACTGCCAGCACCGCGCAGACGGCGGTGGTCGTTAGAAACCTTCCAGTCATTCGCGTGTCTCCCCTGAGTAACGAAACGGAATCAGGCCGGTCTTGTGCCTGCCCTGACAACTGCACCAAGTCTGAACGCATCCGGCAAAATCGCAATTTTAAAATTCAGATCGGCATTATCGGAAAAACCGATACCTTACCCATGCCCCTGAAACGAGGTCTGGGCCAGCCGCACGAAATCGCGCGCCAGATCCGGCAAGGGCGCCCCGCGCCGCCATGCCATCCCGACCTGCACTGTCGGCAGGTCGCCGGACACGTCGCGGATCTCGATCCGGTCGCCTTCCAGCGACCAGGGGCGGTAGATCAGGTCCGGCAGGATCGCCACGCCCATGCCGGTGGCCACCAGGCTGCGCACCGCCTCGACCGACCGGGTCCGGAACGCCACTTCCGGCCGCGCCCCCAGCGAGGCGAGCAGGCGCGAGGTGCTCTCCTCGAACTCCTCGATGGTCAGCATGATCAGCGGTTCGCGCGCCACATCGTCGAGCCCGATCGCCTCCTTTGCCGCCAGCGGATGGCCCAGCGGCAGCCAGAGCCGCATGGCCGAGGCGGCGATGCTCTCGACCTGGAAGGCGTTGCGGTTATGCAGGTTGGACACCACCAGAAAGGCCACGTCGATCTCGCCGCCGATCAGCAGATGCTCCAGATATTCGCCGCTATCCTCGAGGGCCGAGACCCGGACCGCCGGAAAGGTGCGACGAAACCGCGACAGCGCCTCGGCCAGCCCGTAGCCCGCCACCAGCGAGGTGACCCCGAGCCGGATCTCGCCGCCGCGTTCTTCCGAGCCGACCATGACGGCGCGCCGCGCGTCCGAGACATCGTCGCGGATCTTGCGGGCGTGGCGCAGGAACTGGTGGCCGGCAATGGTCATCTCGATGCCGCGCGCCCGCCTTTCGCACAGGATCATGCCAAGATCGGCCTCCAGCGCCTTGATCGCCTCGGTCACCGACGACTGCGAGATCGATAGCGCCTTGGCCGCGTTGGAAATGCTTCCATGTTCGGCGGCAGCGACGAAGAACTGGAGTTGCCGAAGGGTGAAGGCCATGGATGAACCGTCCCGGTGCGGGCTGCGCGATGCTCGGCAGCGACGGTCGGCCAAGCCGGGCAAAACCGCAAGCGCTATCGGGCCGGACCGCCCCGATTGCCCGCCGGTGGCGGTTGTAGCGCCCGGCGTTCCTGTTCGACCAGGTGCGCCTCGGACGGGTGCAGGGCCATGCCCGCGGCTTCTGACTTGGGGATAGCGGCGGGCCGCGCGGCACCGCCGATCAGCCGGGCCGATCAACCAGGCCGATCAGCCGGGCCGATCAGCCGGGCCAAGCAGGTGGCCTTGCTGGCGACCGACGCCGACTGACAGGGGACCTGCTGGCCGAAGTCAGGGCCTTCGCCGCGTCGTGATGACCGGGAACCTGAAGACTTGTGTTTCAGCCGGGTTGTCGCATGATGGGCGCAAGGGGAAAACCGGGGGACAATTCCATGAGATTGATATCGCTTCTTGCGATGGGTGCCACGTTGGCGGCCGGCACCGCATGCGCCGAAGGTCTGTCGGAAAGCTGCGCGTCGCGCCTTGCCGGTCAGCGGCTGGCCTTCATCGTTCCGGCCGATGCGGGGGGCGGCTATGACACCTATGCCCGCTCCATGGTTCCGGTGATCGAGCGGCTTGCCGGCATGACGGTGCAGGTCTCCAACATCCCGGCCGCGGGTGGTTCGGTCGGCCAGATCCAGGCCCGCAACGCGCCGCCGGGCGAGTATACCCTGTTCATCGAGAACCTGACCCAGATGGTCCTGCAGACCATGGACGAGGAGGCCGACGAGGGCATGGTCGGTTTCCAGACCCTGGCCATAGTCGACGCGACGCCCGAGGCCTGGGTCGCCTTGCCGGGCTTCGATGTGATGGCGCTGGCCGGCACGACGATTGTTGCCAGCCAGGGCACGCTTGACGGCAGCATCCTTCCCATCGGTGTGGCCGCCTCGCTGCTGGGGGCCGAGGCCAGATACATCACCGGTTATGACGGCTCGTCGGATTTCGGGGCTGCGGTGCTGCGGGGCGAGACCGACATGACGTCGGTCTCGTTGTCGTCGGCGCTGCGGCTGGCGCAGGGCGGGGATCTGCAGGTCGTCCTGCTGATCGCCGATCGTCCGCATCCGCTGGTGCCGGATGTGCCCTATCTGGCAGGCGAGGGCGGCGTGGTCGACCGCTTTACCGCCGGTCAGGATGCGGGCAGCCGGGCGGCGGCGATGGATCTGGCGCAGAGCATCGCCAACATCCCCGACGCGCGCGGCATCATGGCACCAAGCGCCATGGAGCCGGACAAGCTCGCCTGCCTGTCCGAGCTGGTCGATGCCGCGGTGGTCGACCCGGAATTCGCCGATCTGGTGACGGCGCAGGGCCGGACACTCGCCATCCTGACCTCGCAGGATGCCGCCATCCGGGCCGATGAAATCGCCAGGGCCCTTGTCGTCACCCGCCCGCTCTACGAGGCGATGTTTGAAGCTGCCAGTGAGTAACCGGCCAAACCGCCGCCAAAGCGGCCTGCAAGCGCCGGCGGCCCGGGAAACCGGGCCGATCCGCGCATGATCGAGTTCGCCTCCGCCTTTGCCGACGGGGCCGCCAATGTCCTGACCTGGCCGAACATCCTGATCCCGGTGCTCGGGACCCTGATCGCCATGACCGCCTCGTTCCTGCCCGGCATCGGCAATGCCAGCCTGTCGGCGCTGCTGATCCTGTTCACGATCGGCTGGTCGCCGGTTCAGGTCCTGCTGCTGTTCGGCGCCCTGACCGGCGGGGCCACCTTCATGGGGTCGGTGACGGCGATCCTGTTCAACATACCCGGCAATGCCTCCAGTTCAGCCTCGCTTCTGGACGGGCACCCCCTGTCGCGGCTGGGCTATCCCAAGACCGCGATTGCCAGCGCCGCGACCGCCTCGGCGGTGGGTTCGGTCTTCGGCGTCTGCGTCCTGATTGCCATGTTGCCGATCATCCGGCCGCTCTTGCTGGAATTCGGCCCTCTGGAACGCTTTCTGCTGGGCCTGTGGGGCCTGTCCACCATCATCGCCATCCCCAACTCGTCGGTCTCGAAGGGGCTGGCCGTCACCATGCTGGGTCTGTTGGCCTCGATGATCGGCAGCGACGCCACGACCGGCGCCCCGCGCTGGACCTTCGGCGGCTTCGCGCTGTACGACGGGTTCGGCACCATCGCGCTGCTCCTGGGCTTTTTCACCCTCTCCGAGATCATCGGCTGGCGGCGCAGCTACAGCCTCGGCCATGCCGCCAAATCCGCGGATCAGGGCGATTCGGTCCGCAAGGGCGTGCTGTCGGTGTTCCAGAATTTCGGGCTGACCCTGCGGTCTTCCACGATCGGCTCGGTCATCGGCATGATCCCGGGCGTCGGCGGCACCGTCGCGGGCTTCGTGGCCTATGGTCAGGCGGTCATGACCTCGCGCGACAAGTCCGGCTTCGGCAGGGGCGAGATCCGCGGCCTGATCGCCCCCGAAGCCGCGATCGACGCAAAGGACGGCGGCTCGCTCCTGCCCGCGCTGGCCTTCGGCCTGCCCGGATCGGAGGCGGGTGTCATCCTGCTGGCGGTCTTTGCCATTCACGGCATCGTGCCCGGCATGTCGATGCTGACCGTCGACCTGCCGCTGACATTCACGCTGATCCTGGCGCTGCTGTTCTCCAACATCCTCACTTCGGTCGTGGGCGTGGCCCTGACCCCAGCGCTTGCCCGATTGACCGTCCTGCGGATCGACCGGGTGGCGCTGCCGGTGATCGTGGCCAGCCTCGTCACCATCGTGCAGTTGCATGGGGTGCTGTCGGATCTCTATCTCGCGGTGGGTTTCGCGCTGTTCGGCTATCTGCTGCGGCATTTCCGCTGGCCGCGCGTGCCCTTCATCATCGCGTTCATCCTGGGCGAGTTCATTGAAAAGAACCTCGAACTGACCAGCCAGCTTGTCTCGGTCGGGCGCATTTCGGTGCCCGAGCGCCCGGTTGCCATCGCCCTGGTGGTGCTGATCGGCATTTCCCTGATCTGGATGGCCCGGCGGATCAAGCGCAGCGGGGCATTGCCGCTGAAGAAGCGCGGCGAGATCTGGCTGACCCTGTCGCTTGCGGCCGCGGCGCTGGTTCTGGCGGTTCAGGCCCAGCAGGGCGATGACGCCTATTCGGATCTGGCCAAGGTGATGTCGGCCGCGACCTTCCTGATCCTGCTGGCCATCGCCGGCGCGCAGACGATCGAGATGCGGCAGCCGCGCTTTGCCAGGATCCCCAGACGCGGCATTCCCCGTCCGCACTGGATGCCGATCGGGCTGGTCGCGGCGCTGCCCTTTGCCATTGCGCTCGTGGGGTTGCCGCTGGCGACCGGCGCATTGGTCTGGGTCTGGCTGGTGGCCGACTATGGCCGCGGCCTGCGCAGGCACCTGTCGCTGGCCCTCATTTCGGCGGCCTCGGTGCTGGCGACCGCCCTCTATCTGGACCGGGTCGCCAATGTCTACCTGCCCCAGCCGATTCTGGCGGGCCTGTTCTAGCCGGCCCGGGCGGACTTGCGGCAGACGATTTCGGCGCGGGGATTCTTGACCGCTTCCTTGGGCATCGGAAAGGGCGAGACGCTGGGCTCTGCCGCGCCGTAGTCGAATGCCTCGACCGGTATTCCCGCATCCGCGAACAACCCCCGCAGCTCATCCTCGTGGGACTGGTTGCCACGCTTGTGCATGGCCCAGAGCGCGGCCCCGGCCTGGCAGATATCGCCCGCCTGGGTCTCGGAATAGCCAGCGGCACGGGCGCTTGCGCCAAGCCGCGCCAGCCGATCCGAAACGTCGGGGGCCCGCATCGGAAAGGGCTTTTCCTTGCCCGGCGCGGTGATCCGCTGCGAGGCCAGCACCACCCCGCCCGGCACCAGCAACTCCGCCCAGGACCGCGCCAGCGCCGGCCGGTCCAATCGCGGGACAAAGCTGAAAAAGCTGTGCGACAGGATCGCGTCGGCGGGCGCGCAGCGCAGGTCCAGAATGTCACCGCGATGGGTTTCCAGTTCAAAATCCGCGGCTTGGGCAAAGAGGCGGTTCTGCTGCAACGTGGTCTCGCACCGGTCGATCAGCACGATCTGCGGCTCGATGCCAGCCGGGCGCAGCGCCCGCAGCACGATCCCCGTCAAACCGGTATCAGCCGAGGCCGACAGCAGCACCCGCAGCGACTTGCGCCCGGCGGCCTGTTGGCGCAGCGCGCGGGTGAAGAACGGCTCTCCCGCCGGCGGCGCCCCGCCGGATTCCAGCAGCCGGACCATGCTCCAGCCCTGATGATAGGCACGGCAGCCATCCGCGGGGTCGCAGAGCACCGGCGCCCAGTCAAAGCTGAACCGCGCCAGCGCCGCCAGCGGCTCGGCGGTGATCTCGCGCCGGTTCGGGGTTGCGCTGGCGGTCTCGTCCATCGGTCTTGCCCTTGCCTGGTGTTGGCCAGACGCAGTCGCTGGCCGATCCGTTCACAATGAGCTATCAAAACGCCGGACATTCCGAAACCGGGAAAGCACGCGTGGCCGCAGACCCAACCCTTACGCCCCAGCCTGCCGGGCTGATCTGCGCCGGCCTGCCGGACGATGCCGCAATCAGCGTGTTTCTGGACGCCAGCCATGCGCCCAGCTTTCACTTTCCCAATCTGCTGGAGCTTCCGGAAGCGGCACGCACCCGTCTGGAAAGCAGAAATGCGATCAAGTGGTTTCCGCTGGCGCAGCGGCACGACGGCGCGCCGCCCGGCTCTGCGGTCAACATGTGTGCCCATCTCGATGCCTACAGCAAGGCGCTGACCGCCATCGACGACCTGGTCGGGACCGGCTTGCCCGTCTTCAATCACCCGCGCGCGGTCGCCATGGCGCGGCGCGATGTGGCCTCGGCGCTGCTGCGCGAAGTCGAAGGACTGGGCATCCCCAAGCTGGTGCATTTCGCCGCCCGCCAGCCCGACGCCTTCGAGGCGGCGTTTGCGGCCGGCAAGTTCCGCTATCCGGTCGAGGTTCAGCCGACAACCGCGCGCGACCGTCAGGACCGGATGGGCATCACCGGCCCCGAAGACTGGTCGCGGCTGTTGGTGGGCGACTGGTCGCGCCGCCACTATTTCATGACCCAGCTGGCCCGCCAGCCGGTAGCTGACGCGCTGCGGCTGCGGGTCTGCATCGTCGGCAACACCTGGACGGCACGGGCCTATCGCGACAACGGCGTTGCGCCGGACCGGCCTGACGGGCTCGATGTCACGCTGCGCAAGGCGGTGGTCGGGGCCATGCGGCAGCTGCCGCTCGACTTCTGGTCGCTGGACCTGCGGCTGCGCCCGGACGGCAAGCTGGCATTGCAGGATGTCTCGGTCGGGATGACCGCCCCGGCGCCGGGCCGCGGTCTGGACCCGATGCGGCAGGCCAGCATCGAATTGTGGGCCAGGGCCGGGCCGCAACTGGACGAGCTGATCGCCGCCCCTGCCCGCTGGCGGCCCGCGCCGCCGGACGCCTTTGCCCTCCGGACGATCCTGACCCGGTTTGGCGGGCGCCAGCCCGCGGACATGGGCGAGAGGGTGCTGCATTGACCGATCCCCAAGGCCTCTACTTCCAGAGCGTCCCCGACGATGGCAGGATCTCGGTCGTGGCGACGGCCAATGGCGCGCTCGACTATCAATGGCCCAACCAGCTCACGCTTTCGGCCGAGACCCTGCAGTCGGTCCGCGACCGCAGCGCGCAGTATTACTTCTCGGTCGCGCGCCATGCGCCCTGGCCGAAGCCACCTTGGGTGATCAATTCGGCGACAGATGCGGACACCTACCGCAACGCCCTGATCTGGCTTGACGAAACCTCGGGTAATACCCCGGTGTTCAATCACCCCAGGGCCGTCGCCCTGTCGCGCCGTGACCTCAGCGCCGCGCGCCTGCAGGGTGTCGAGGGGCTGACGGTGCCGCGCTGCCTGCGTTTCCGGCTCGACGGCGCCGGGGCCGCGCCCGGCGCGTTTGAACGCGGCGGTTTCGACTATCCGGTGCTGGTGCGCCCCCATTCCGGCCAGGCCGGGCGCGGCCTGATCCGCATCGACGGGCCGCAGGACTGGACCAGGCTGGAGCAGTCGCGCTGGTTCGGCCAGATCCATTACATGATCGAATTCGTCGATTTCGCGACTGAACAGGGTGAGCACCTGAAATGCCGGGTGATGATGGTGGGTGGCCAGGTGATGGTCCGCCACGTCAAGGCCAATGTCGGCTGGAACGTGCACAACCGCGCCGAAGGCAGCATCGAGGGCTTTGAAGACCGCGAGCTGGCGGTCATCGACCAGTTGGAGGCCAACCCGGCCTTCGCGCATGTCTGCGCCCAGGTGGCGGCACGGGCGCGGCTGGATTTCGTGGGCATGGACCTCGGCATCGACCCGCAGCGCAACCGCTTCGTCATGTTCGAATGCAACCCGTCGATGACCGTCTTCTTCCCGCGCCGGCACAATGCGACCAGCGCGGACCTCGCCCGCCGGGACCGCCTGCAAACCCCGCTCGACGCCGCCGTGCGGGCGCTGCTGGCTCAGCCGGATCGCTGGCAAAGCGCGATTGCCGGTTTCCACGAAGACCTGCCGTCCTGTCGCGACCTGCTGGCCGGCGCCTGACGGCTTTGGCCCGGTTGCGTCGCCACGCCGATCCTGCCAGATTTGCGCAATGCCAAGGGGATTGACGCGGCCGTCATGAGTGAAGCGGATTTCAAACTCGGGCAGAGCACCGGCACCTGGGAGACCAACAGCGTCGCCGCCGCGACCTCGATCCTGAACGACCGGAACCTGCGCCATTACGACCTGACCGGCAGCTTTCAACGCATGGCCGATATCATCGGTCGCGATTTCCCGAATATTCGCCGGATAGTGGCGATCGTTCCGCTGTTCCAGCACGGCGACACGCATGTGCTGCGGCGCCGGCAGATGGCGGAAAAGCTGGCCCAGGCGGCCCGGCCGCTGCGCGAGATGACGGTTGCCGAATGCGCGCGCGCCGCCGATCGCCTCTGCGAGCCCGGTCCGGTCGAGATCATGTCCGAGGTGGTCTGGCCGATGACCAACCGGATCCTCTCGGTGGTGTCGGGCACCACCCGCCGCGTCGACGTCCTGCCGCTGCTGGACGGAAGCCCCGGCCTGAACAAGTATCGCAAGCTGGACCAGGACATCGCCGCAGGCCTTGCCGAACTGGCCGAACGCTTTCCGGAGGAAACCGAGGATCAGATCGGGGTGCGGCTTGCCTCGTCGCTCATCGCCGGGCAGGCATTGGCATCGACCCTTGGCGTCAATCTGCTGGAGCAGCTGCGCCGGGCCGATGACACGCCGCTGGGCGCGCTGGATTGGTCCGACGACTTCACCAGCACCGGGGTCCTGAGCGCCGAGCGCCTGCCCGCGAACGGTGACCCGCTGGTCCTGTGGCCGGGGGCCCAGCCGGTCAAGTCGGTCATTGCCGACCTCACCTGCTTCCTGACCGAGGACCCGGACGCCAATCGCACCGGCATGTTCGGGCTGGGCGCGCATCGCTGCCTGGGCGCCGGCCTGTCGCAGACCATCTGGCGCCAACTGGTTTCGCAGTTGCGCGGCAGGACCGCGCGGGTCACATTCGTGGAGAGCCCGCCGCTGCCGAGCATCGGCATCGGCCTTCCGTCGATCATCAGGATACATGTTGCCAATGACCAGCTCTGACATCCGCGCCATCCTCCTTGACGTGATCGAGGAGCTGTTCTCCGCATCGACCGATGCCGACATGCAGGAGCTGATCTCGCAGCCGGATTTCAAGTTGACCGACCTGACGGATTCGAGCCTGTCCGTCACCGAACTGGTGATGCGCATGGAGGAAGAAACCGGGGTCATGCTCGAAAATGCCGATTTCGAGGCCCACCCGACCTGCAATTCCTTCTGCGCGATGCTGGCGGAGCGCTCGGGCGCGGCGTGACCTATACAGTCGACTCAACGCTGGCGGCGCTGCGCGCGACCGATCGCCGGATTGTTCGACAGAACATCCTCCAGACCGCCTCGAACCTGCTGACCCCTGAAGAAACCACCGCGCTTTACCTGAAACTGGCGGAAATCGGCGGCGAGGATCTGGTGAGCCTTGCGCCCTTTCATGCCGAAATGACCTCGCCCGCGCGGATCGAGGCCAGCCAGGCGCCGAAGTGGTCGCGCGACGATACCGGCGGGCCGGTCAGGATCTATCGGCATCTGGCCGGACCGGCCGGGCGCAAGCGCCTCTACATCTTGATCTCCGGCGCCGGCGGTCAGCATTTCCTGCCGCTGGCCTACCTGCTCGACCAGCTCCCGGCCGGGCCGAAGGACGTGATGGTCCTGCGCGATTCGCCCCGCCATCATTTCCTGCTCGGGCATGACGGGCTGGGGGCCACGACGCACGAGATCGCCGTGGCGTTGCGGGGCCGGTATCATGCGGACAGCTATCGCCATGTCAGCGTGATCGGCATCTCGCTGGGGGCGCTGCCGGCGCTGCGCATCGCCGAGCATCTGGGGGCACAGATCGCGGTCAGCCTGTCGGGGCTGTTTCTCACCGATGTCCTGACGCTCAGGCACATGCGCCGGCGGGGAGTGACGGCCTTCGATCCGCTTTGCGCCTGCCGGCCGCAGCGCATCGGCAGGATCGTTGCCGTCGCCCCGACCAAGAAGGAGGCCGACATGCGCGCCTTGTTCAAGTTGCGCAACTTGCGGCCCGCGACCCTGCCCCTCCAGATCATCCATACCAGCGACCACAACACGCTGCTGGTCCTGCACAAGATCGGCCTGGCGGGGCCGTTTCTGCGGCTGGTTCTGGCCGAAAGGCCGGTGGGGCTAAGGCTGCTGGCGGCGCTGCTCGGCGGTGCCGGCTGGTTGGTGCGCAAGTTCCGCATGCTCACCGGACAGCAGAAGATGGGCAACTGGTATGCGCGCGACGAGTGACGGCGCAGGAGGCAGCGGGCGGTGCCGCTGCCCCGCGCAATTCACTCTGCCGCGTCGAGATAGTCCTCAAGCGGCGGGCAGGTGCAGACCAGGTGGCGGTCGCCATAGACGTTGTCCACCCGGTTGACCGGCGACCAGTACTTGTCGACCCGGAACGAGCCCGGCGGATAGCAGGCCTCCTTGCGGCTGTAGGGCCGGTCCCATTCGCTGACCAGGTCCTCGACCGTGTGCGGCGCGTTGCGCAGCGGGTTGTTGTCCTGCGGCCATTCGCCGGCCTCGATCCTGGCGATCTCGTCGCGGATCGACAGCATGGCATCGCAGAACCGGTCCAGCTCGGCCTTGGTCTCGGACTCGGTCGGCTCGATCATCAGCGTGCCCGCCACCGGCCAGCTCATGGTCGGGGCGTGAAAGCCGTTGTCGATCAGCCGCTTGGCAATGTCATCGACCGAAACGCCGGCGCTGTCGGCAAAGGGGCGCGTATCGATGATGCATTCATGCGCGACCCGCCCGGCATGGCCCGAGAACAGCACCCCATAGGCGCCTTCCAGACGCTTGGCCATGTAGTTGGCGTTGAGGATCGCCACCTTGGTGGCCTGCGTCAGGCCCTTGCCGCCCATCAACAGCACGTAGGACCACGAGATCAGCAACACCAGAGCCGAGCCCCAGGGCGCGGCGCTGACCGGGCCTTCGCTGCCGCCCGTTTGCGGATGGCCCGGCAGATGCGGCGCCAGATGCGCCTTGACCCCGATCGGGCCCATGCCGGGGCCGCCGCCGCCATGCGGAATGGCGAAGGTCTTGTGCAGGTTGAGGTGGCTGACATCGCCGCCGATCTCGCCGGGTTTCACCAGCCCGACCATGGCGTTCATGTTGGCCCCGTCGATATAGACCTGCCCGCCGAACTCGTGGGTGATCTTGCACACCTCGCGCACGGTCTCCTCGAACACGCCATGGGTCGACGGATAGGTGATCATGCAGGCGGCAAGGTTGTCTCCCGCGGCTTCGGCCTTGGCGCGGAAATCGGCCAGGTCGATATCGCCGTTGGCGGCCGATTTCACCACCACCACGTCCATGCCGCACATCTGCGCCGAAGCCGGGTTGGTGCCATGCGCCGAAACCGGGATCAGGCAGACCTTGCGATGCCCGTCACCATTGGCCCGGTGATAGGCCATGATGGTCAGGAGCCCCGCATACTCGCCCTGCGCGCCCGAATTGGGCTGCATCGACATCGCGTCATAGCCGGTGATCGTGCAGAGCTTGGCCGAGAGATCGTCGATCATCTCGTGATAGCCCGCCGCCTGGTCGATCGGCGCGAAGGGGTGCATGAAGGCGAATTCCGGCCAGGTGATCGGCATCATCTCGACCGCGGCATTCAGCTTCATCGTGCACGAACCCAGCGGGATCATCGCCCGGTCCAGCGCCAGGTCGCGGTCCGAGAGGCGGCGCATGTAGCGCATCATCTCGGTCTCGGCCCGGTTCATGTGAAAGATCGGATGGGTGAGGTAGTCGCTCCGGCGGTGCATTTCCTCGGGCACCCGGTAGCGATGGGTCAGGTCGTCGTCGGACTTGGTGATGCCGAAGGCGCGCCAGACCGCCTCGATGGTCGAGCGGCGGGTGCGCTCGTCAACGCTGATGCCGACCCTGGTCTTGCCGACGGCGCGCAGGTTGATGCCCTCGTCCACCGCCGACTTGATCACCGCGCTTTGCAGCGGGCCGACATCGATGGTGATGGTATCAAAGAACGCCTCGGGCTCGATCCTGAAGCCCGCGGCCTCTAGCCCGCGCGCCAGCCGCACCGTCTTGCGATGGATGCGCTGGGCGATGGCCTTGAGCCCTTCGGGGCCGTGAAACACCGCATACATCGATGCCATCACCGCCAGCAGCGCCTGCGCGGTGCAGACGTTGGAGGTGGCCTTTTCACGGCGGATATGCTGCTCGCGCGTCTGCAGCGACAGGCGCATGGCCTTGTGCCCGTGGCTGTCGATCGACACGCCGATGATCCGCCCCGGCATCGAGCGCTTGTATTCGTCCTTGCAGGCGAAATAGGCGGCATGCGGGCCGCCATAGCCCAGCGGCACCCCAAAGCGCTGGGTCGAGCCCACCGCGATATCGGCCCCCATCTGGCCCGGCTCCTTCAGCAGCGCCAGCGCCAGCGGATCGGCGATGACGATGCCGATGGCCTTGGCCGCATGCAGCGCGGCGATGGCATCGGTGAAATCGGTGATGTGGCCGTAGGTGCCCGGATACTGGAAGATGGCGCCAAAGACCTTGTCGGCGTCCAACTTGGCGGGGTCACCGACGATGACCTCGATCCCCAGCGGCGCGGCGCGGGTCTGCATGACGGCGATGTTCTGCGGGTGGCAGTTGTGATCGACGAAAAACGCGGTGGCCTTGGACTTGGCCACCCGCTGCGCCATGGTCATCGCCTCGGCGGCGGCGGTCGCCTCGTCCAGAAGCGAGGCATTGGCGATCTCGAGCCCGGTCAGGTCGCAGACCATGGTCTGGTAATTCAGGAGCGCCTCGAGCCGGCCCTGGCTGATCTCGGGCTGGTAGGGCGTATAGGCGGTGTACCAGGCCGGGTTTTCCAGGATGTTGCGCTGGATCGCCGGCGGCGTCACCGTGCCGTAGAAGCCCTGCCCGATCAGCGAGGTCAGCACCTTGTTCTTCTTGGCGACCTGCCCGAGGAAGAACAGCAACTCGCCTTCCGACTTGGGCTTGCCGAAATCCAGCGGCTCGGACTGGCGCAGCGACTTCGGCACGGTCTGGTCGATCAGCTCATCGAGGCTGGAGACCCCGACGACCTTCAGCATCTCCTCCATCTCGGCGGGCGAGGGGCCGATATGGCGGCGATTGGCGAAATCGTAGGGAAGGTAGTCGGTCGGTGTGAATGGCATGGCGCCTCTCCCGGTGAACGGAGGTGAACGGTGGGATGACAGGTTGGCGCGGCCGCGCTGGTGGCGGCCGCCGCCCGGATCAGCCGATGAACTTCTTGTAGGCGGCTTCGTCCATCAGGTCGTCAAGCGCCGAGAGGTCCTCGATCTTCATCTTGAAGAACCAGCCGTCGCCGGTCGGGTCTTCGTTGACCAGGCCGGGATTGTCGGCCAGCACTTCGTTGACCTCGACGATCTCGCCGTCGAGCGGGGCGAGGATGTCGGACGCGGCCTTGACGCTTTCGATCACGGCGGCCTCGTCATCCTTGCTGACGGTGGTCCCGGCGGCAGGCAGGTCGACAAAGACGATATCCCCCAGCTGCTCGCTGGCATGGTCGGTGATGCCGACCACGACCAGATCGCCCTCGATGCGCAGCCACTCGTGTTCTTCGGTGTATTTCATGGGTCTTCTCCTGTTGGACTGTCAGCGTTTGTAGGTTGTTGGACGAAACGGCATGTCGCAGATGGTGGCCGGCAGGCGCTTGCCGCGCACCTCGCCCCAGATGGCGGTGCCGGACGCGGCATGAGCGGGCGCGACATAGCCCATCGACATCGGCCCCTCGATCGACGGCCCGAAGGCGCCGGAAGTGACGGAGCCGATCGGCGCGCCGCCGGTTTCAGCGGCAAAGAGCTCGGTCCCGGCCCGCATCGGGGCGCGGCCATCGGGGCGCAGGCCGACGCGCAGCCGCGACGGGCCGGATGCCAGCTCCGCAAGGATGCGTTTGGCCCCCGGAAAACCGCCCTCGCGGGCGCCGCCGGTGCGGCGGGCCTTCTGGATGGCCCAGGTCAGCGCCGCCTCGACCGGGGTGGTGGTGGTGTCGAGATCGGAGCCGTAGAGGCAGAGCCCGGCTTCCAGCCTCAGGCTGTCGCGCGCGCCAAGGCCGATGGGGGCCACGCCGGGTTGCGCCAGCAGGAGGCGCGCGAATTCGACCGCGCGGTCATTGGCGACCGATATTTCGTAGCCGTCCTCGCCAGAATAGCCCGAGCGCGAGATCCACAACTCGCCGCAGGACGAGTCGGCGACCAGCACATCCATGAACTTCATCGCCGCCGCCGCGGGCACCAGCGCCGCCAGCGCCGCCTCGGCCAGCGGCCCTTGCAGCGCCAGCAGCGCGCGGTCGGTCACCGCCGTAATCCCGACCCGGTCGGAAAGACGGGCGCGCAGATGCGCCTCGTCGGCGTCCTTGCAGGCGGCGTTGACCACCACGAACAGGTGGTCGCCGCGATTGGCGACCATCAGGTCGTCGTCGATACCGCCGGCGTCATTGGTGAACAGGGCATAGCGCTGCCGGCCCTCGGCCAACCCCAGAAGGTCAACCGGAACAAGGGTTTCCAGCGCAGCGGCCGCATCGGCAACCTTGCCCGAAGGCGCGCGCAACAGGATCTGCCCCATATGCGAGACATCGAACAGGCCGGCCCTGGTGCGGGTATGCAGATGCTCCTGCATCACCCCCATCGGGTACTGGACCGGCATTTCATACCCGGCGAAGGGCACCATCTTGGCCCCAAGCTCCAGATGCAGGTCAAACAGGATGGTGCGCTTCAGATCCGACATTTCGCCTCCGTTCGTGCCGAAGGTCGATGACCGGCCGGCATCAAGACAGGGTTGCCCCTGCGGTTTGATGCCCCCTCTGTCCTTTCGCCTGAGATCGTTATCCCTTCGGCGGGCGCGGACGCCACTCTCCAGAGTTTTCGCAGCGCGCTGGTCCATTTGCCTGAGAGTTTACCGGGGCGGTTGCTCCTTCGGCACTGGCGATCCAGTTCTCCCGGCGCGCAGTTTCCTATAGGAAATTCCGCCCCTCGCTGTCCAGTCAAATCCGCATGCGATTGGATACAATCGGCGGCTGGAGAGGCACCGGGCCGCATCACGCGGGCAAGGCCCGGTCGAGGAAGGCCAGCCAGTTCTCATGGGCGATACGGCGCACGAGGTCTTCGCCAAAACCGTGGTCGCGCATGGCCTGCAACAGGCGCGGCAGGCCGGCCGCGTCAGCAATTCCCTCGGGCACCGTTGCCCCGTCGAAATCCGAGCCCAGCCCGACCCGGTGCTCGCCCAGATGTGCAAGCAGGTGGTCAAGATGGCGCATCACCGGCTCCCAGCCCATCTGCGGCGATTTGCGGCCATCGGGGCGCAGGAACACCGTGGCGAAGTTGAGCCCTACAATGCCGTCCGATTCGGCGATCATGGCCAGCTGGCGGTCGGTCAGGTTGCGGGTCGAGGGGGTGACGGCATGGGCGTTGGAATGGGTGGCGACCAGCGGCCGGCTGCTGATCCGCGCCACGTCGTCAAAGCCCTTCTCGTTGAGATGCGACAGATCGACGATCACGCCCAGCCGGTCACATTCGCGCACCAGCGCCTTGCCGGCAGGCGTCAGGCCCGGCCCGGTATCGGGCGAGCCGGGAAAGCGGAAGGGCACGCCGTGGCCAAAGGCGGTCGGGCGGCTCCAGACCGGCCCGAGCGAGCGCAAACCCGCCGCGTGCCAGACATGCAGCGCGTCCAGGCCGGGGTCGATGGCCTCGGCCCCTTCCATGTGGATCACCCCGGCGATCACCCCGCGCGCCATGCAGTCGCGCAGCTCAGGCGCGGTGCGGCACCACTTGAAGGCCCCGTTCGCCGCCCGCTCCATCCACAGCAGCTGCCCCAGCGCCGCCAGCGCCACCGGCTGCGCGACCGGATGCGCGATAGGGTCGGGCAGCGGCAGTGCAAAGGGGGGCTTGTCCATCAGCTCGTCGCGGTCGCCGATCTCGTCCGAGGGGGGCGAGGGAATGTAGATGGCGAAGAAGCCGCCCGCGAAGCCGCCCGCCTGCATCCGGGGCAGGTCGAGATGCCCCTGCCCGTCGCCCTTGAGCCAGATCTCGTCGCGCCGCTCGGGCTCGCCCAGCAGCCGCAGCACGAAATCGTTGTGGCCGTCGAAGACCGGCACGGGTTGGGGCATGAGAGCGACTCCTTGGTGTCGCCACCCAGCCTAGCGGCCAAGCCAGCGGTCGCAAGCCCCGGCGTGGCGGCAGAAAACGGCATTGCTTCGGCGGGCGGACCGGCGATACTGCCCCGAGCTTCCCGTTGCCCGAAGGACCGGACATGCCCAAGACCGTCGCCCTGCTGAACGGCCCCAACCTGAACCTGCTCGGCCAGCGCCAGCCCGAGGTCTACGGGCACGAAACGCTGGACGATGTGGTGGCCGCCTGCACCGCGCTTGCCGGCCAGCTGGGGCTGGGGCTCGATGCGTTTCAGTCCAACCATGAAGGCGCCATCATCGACCGCATCCATCTGGCGCGGTCCAATGCGCAGGGCATCATCATCAACCCCGGCGCCTTCACCCATACTTCGGTCGCCATTCTCGATGCGCTCAACGCCTTCGAGGGGCCGGTGCTGGAGGTGCATATCTCCA